>NZ_JBSFDB010000024.1:0-176515 GCF_053593695.1 Streptomyces sp. NPDC002144 | reverse complement strand
ACCCCCGACCCGGTCTCCGGGGCCGAGGAGGTGGTGGCCTTCGCCCGCGAGCACGGCCTGCCCATCGCCATCAAGGCCGCCTTCGGCGGCGGCGGGCGGGGTCTGAAGGTCGCCCGCACCCTGGAGGAGGTGCCCGAGCTGTACGACTCCGCGGTGCGTGAGGCGGTGGCCGCCTTCGGGCGCGGCGAGTGCTTCGTGGAGCGCTACCTGGACCGTCCCCGGCACGTGGAGACGCAGTGCCTGGCCGACAAGCACGGCAACGTGGTCGTGGTCTCCACCCGGGACTGCTCGCTGCAGCGCCGCCACCAGAAACTGGTCGAGGAGGCGCCCGCACCCTTCCTGACGGACGAGCAGGTCGCGGAGCTGTACCGGGCCTCCAAGGCGATCCTGAAGGAGGCCGCCTACGAGGGCGCCGGCACGTGTGAGTTCCTGGTCGGCCAGGACGGCACGATCTCCTTCCTGGAGGTCAACACCCGGCTGCAGGTCGAACACCCGGTCACCGAGGAGGTCGCCGGCATCGACCTGGTGCGGGAGATGTTCCGCATCGCCGACGGCGAGGAACTGGGCTACGGCGACCCGGAGCTGCGCGGGCACTCCTTCGAATTCCGCATCAACGGCGAGGACCCCGGCCGCAACTTCCTGCCCGCCCCCGGCACCGTCACCACCTTCGAGGCGCCCTCCGGTCCGGGCGTGCGCCTGGACGCGGGTGTGGAGTCCGGCTCGGTCATCGGCCCCGCCTGGGACTCCCTGCTGGCCAAGCTGGTCGTCACCGGCCGCACCCGCAAGGAAGCCCTTCAGCGGGCCGCGCGTGCGCTGGAGGAGTTCCGGGTCGAGGGCATGGCCACGGCGATCCCCTTCCACCGCGCGGTGGTCAAGGACCCGGCCTTCGCCCCGGAGCTGACCGGCTCCGAGGAGCCGTTCACGGTCCACACCCGCTGGATCGAGACCGAGTTCGTCAACGACATCAAGCCCTTCGCCGCCCCGGCGGATGCCGAGGCGGACGAGGAGTCCGGGCGGGAGACGGTCGTCGTCGAGGTCGGCGGCAAGCGCCTGGAGGTATCCCTGCCGGCCTCGCTGGGCATGACCCTGGCCCGCACCGGCCTGGCCGCCGGCGCCCGCCCCAAGCGGCGCGCCGCCAAGAAGTCCGGCCCGGTGGCCTCCGGTGACACCCTCGCCTCCCCGATGCAGGGCACGATCGTCAAGGTCGCCGTGGAGGAGGGCCAGGAGGTCAAGGAGGGCGACCTGGTCGTCGTCCTGGAGGCGATGAAGATGGAACAGCCCCTCAACGCCCACCGCTCCGGCACCATCAAGGGCCTGACCGCGGAGATCGGCGCGTCCATCAGCTCCGGCGCCGCGATCTGCGAGATCAAGGACTGACACCCGCGTTCCCACGAGGCGCCCGGCGGACTGGACCAACCAGCCCACCGGGCGCCTCGCCTTTCCCGCCTTCTCCGAATCCCGGCGGCCCCCCATCTCCGGCCCCAGACCGCCCGCCTTCTCTCGATCCAGGCCGCCTGCATTCTCCGGATCCGGAGCGCCCCTCATCTCCCGATCCCGGCAGTCCGCCTTCTCCGGATCCGGAGCGCCCCCCATCTCCCGATCCCAGCAGCCGTCAACCCCCGGCCCCAGCCGCCCGCCACCCCCTCAACCGGCCGCCGCCTCCCATCTCCCGATCCAGGCCGCCCGTCATCCTCCGGCCCCGGCCACCCGCCATCCCCCCAACCCGACGGCCCGCCTCCTCCGATCCCGGCCGCCCCCCATCTGCGGAACCCGGCCGCCCGCCATCTCCCGACCCCGGCCCCCGCCATCCCCCCAACACCCGCCCGGCCCCCTTCTCCCGATCCCGGTCGGCGCACCTCGATGGCATGCTGGACGCACGACGAAGCATCGCGGGGAGCACGTGGAGGGCATGGTGAGCATGACGTCGGCGCAGACCGCGGACACCGGCGGCACCGGGATGCCGCCCACCGCCCCGCGCCCCATGCGCGCCGACGCCCGCCGCAACTATGACCGCCTGCTCACCGAGGCCCGCGCGGCCTTCGCCACCCACGGCACGGACGCGTCCCTGGAGGACGTGGCCCGCCGCGCCGGCGTGGGCATCGGCACCCTCTACCGCCACTTCCCCAACCGCCACGCCCTGCTGAGCGCGGTCTTCGAGGACGCCGTCAACGACCTGCTCTCCCGGGCGAGGGAACTCCAGACGGCCCCGGAACCGTGCACGGCACTGGTGACCTGGCTGCGGGAGGTCGTGGCGCACGCGGGCGAATACCGGGGACTGGCCAGGGCGTTGATGTCCGTCTCAGCGGACCGGGCCTCGGCCCTCGCCCGTTGCAGCACCCCCATGCGCGAGGCGGGAACGGCCTTGCTGACCCGGGCCCAGCAGGCCGGCAGAATCCGCGCGGACGTAGAGATGGGCGACCTGCTCCAGCTGACCCACGCGATCGCACTGGCGGCGGAGGAGTCACCGGCGGACCCACAACTGCCGGACAGGTTGCTCGATCTGACCCTGAGAGGCCTGAAGGACGCCTGAGGGCAGCGCCGCTGACGGGGCCTTACCGCCGCCGCATGTCCGCGACGCGGGCCCGCTCAACCCCGGCGTCCCCCAGCACCGTCGCCGTCCTGAGGCCGGCCCCCGGAACCTGCCGCCGCTGTCCCGGCAGGGCCCGCGCCTGACGCGGGGGGACCGCATCGCCCGCCGGGTTCCCGGAGCCCCCCGACGCCCCCGCCACGGCGATCTGCACGCCCTGGTCCGCCAGGGCCTGCAACTCCGTCGCCGCCCGGTCGTCGTGGGCCGGCGGCTCGTCCGTCACCAGCCGCGTGATCACATCCGTGGGCACGGTCTGGAACATCGTGTCCGTCCCGAGCTTGGTGTGATCGGCGAGCACGACGACCTCCGCGGCCGCCTGGACCAGCGCCCGGTCGACGGAGGCCGACAGCATGTTGGACGTGGACAGCCCGCGCTCCGCGGTGAGCCCGCTCCCGGACAGAAAGGCCCGTGAAACGCGCAGCCCCTGCAGGGACTGCTCGGCCCCACTGCCCACCAGCGCGTAGTTGGACCCGCGCAACGTCCCGCCGGTCATCACGACCTCCACCCGGTTGGCATGGGCCAACGCCTGGGCGACGAGCAGGGAGTTGGTGACGACGGTCAGGCCGGGCACCCGGGCGAGCCGGCGGGCCAGCTCCTGCGTGGTCGTACCGGCCCCCACCACGATGGCCTCGCCTTCTTCGACGAAGCCCGCGGCGAGATCGGCGATGGCCGTCTTCTCGGCGGTCGCGAGATGGGATTTCTGCGGAAAGCCGGACTCCCGCGTGAAACCGCCCGGCAGTACCGCACCGCCGTGCCGGCGGTCGAGGAGTCCTTCTGCCTCCAGTGCGCGCACGTCCCGCCGTACGGTCACTTCAGAGGTCTGGACGACGCGGGCGAGCTCACGGAGCGACACGGCCCCGTTCGCTCGCACCATTTCGAGGATCAATTGGCGACGTTCTGCAGCGAACACGAAACTGACAGTAATGCCAACGACCGTCTGCTTTCAGCTGTTTGCGCCGAATAGCAGAAGTTGTTCGCACGCAAGCACGCCGAGTGGTATAGGGCCTACCCATCCCGCCTATGCCGCACGCACGCTCGACAACTCCCCGTGACCAGCGAGGAATCGCTTTCGGCCGTCAGACCTCGCCACCGCTCTTGCGTGTGTGCAACTGCCGTGCCACCTCCGCGATCGACCCCGAAAGGGAGGGGTACACGGTGAAGGCGTTCGCGATCTGTTCGACCGTCAGATTGTTGTCGACGGCGATCGAGATCGGATGGATCAGTTCCGAGGCGCGCGGCGAGACGACCACACCGCCGACCACGATGCCCGTGCCGGGCCGGCAGAAGAGCTTCACGAAGCCGTCCCGGATGCCCTGCATCTTGGCGCGCGGGTTGCGCAGCAACGGCAGCTTCACCACGCGCGCGTCGATCTTCCCGCCGTCCACGTCCGCCTGGCTGTATCCCACCGTGGCGATCTCGGGATCGGTGAAGACGTTCGACGACACGGTCTTCAGGTTCAGCGGAGCGACGGCGTCGCCCAGGAAGTGGTACATCGCGATACGCCCCTGCATCGCCGCCACCGAAGCAAGAGCGAACACACCGGTCACGTCACCCGCGGCGTACACACCGGGAGCCGTGGTCCTGGACACCTTGTCGGTCCAGATGTGCCCGGACTCCCGCAGCTTGACCCCGGCCTCCTCGAGGCCAAGCCCGGCGCTGTTGGGGATGGCACCGACAGCCATCAGACAGTGCGACCCCGTGATGACCCGCCCGTCGGACAGCGTCACCTCCACCCGGTCGCCGACCCGCTTGGCGGCGGCGGCCCGGGAGCGCGCCATGACGTTCATGCCGCGCCGACGGAAGACGTCCTCCAGCACCGCGGCCGCGTCCGGGTCCTCACCCGGCAGCACCCGGTCCCGCGACGACACCAGGGTCACCTTGGACCCGAGCGCCTGGTAGGCGCCGGCGAACTCGGCACCGGTGACACCCGACCCGACCACGATGAGCTCCTCCGGCAGCTCGTCGAGGTCGTAGACCTGGGTCCAGTTCAGGATGCGCTCGCCGTCGGGCTGGGCGTCGGGCAGCTCACGGGGGTGTCCACCGGTCGCGATGAGCACGGCGTCCGCGGTCAGCGTCTCCTCGCTCCCGTCGACAGCGGAGACGACGACCTTCCGGGACCCGTCGAGGGCCTGCATGCCCTCCAGCCGCCCGCGCCCGCGCATGACCCGGGCCCCGGCCCGCGTGACGGAGGCGGTGATGTCGTGCGACTGCGCCAGCGCGAGCCGCTTCACACGCCGGTTGACCTTCCCCAGATCGACACCCACCACCCGGGCGGCCTGCTCCAGCGGCGGAGTGTCGTCGGCGACGATGATCCCCAGCTCTTCATACGACGAGTCGAAGGTGGTCATCACCTCGGCCGTAGCAATGAGAGTCTTCGACGGCACGCAGTCGGTCAGCACCGACGCCCCGCCCAGACCGTCGCAGTCGACGACGGTCACCTCCGCGCCGAGCTGGGCGGCCACCAGGGCCGCCTCGTATCCGCCGGGTCCGCCACCGATGATCACGATCCGAGTCACGTACCCCATTGTCCCGCACCGCTCAAGGTGCTACTGCCCGGGGCCGTGGCAACGGGTTGGGCAAGGGGCGGCTGTTCCCTGTGAGCCCCCTGTTCTCCCTGCCGTACCCTCTCCCCATGTCGCTCTACGCCGCGTATGCCGGCAACCTCGACGCGCGGCTGATGACCCGCCGCGCCCCGCACTCGCCGATGCGCGCCACGGGCTGGCTGAACGGCTGGCGGCTGACGTTCGGGGGCGAGCACATGGGCTGGGAGGGCGCCCTGGCGACCATCGCCGAGGACCCCTTCTCCCAGGTCTTCGTCGCCCTGTACGACATCGCGCCGCCCGACGAGGACTCGCTGGACCGCTGGGAGGGCGTGGGCCTCGGCATCTACCGCCGCACGCGCGTCCGTGTCCACACCCTGGAGGGCGAGGAGTCGGCCTGGCTCTACGTCCTCAACGGCTACGAGGGCGGCCTCCCCTCGGCCCGCTACCTGGGCGAGATCGCGGACGCGGCGGAATCGGCCGGCGCACCCCACGACTACGTCATGGAACTCCGCAAGCGCCCGTGCTGATCCCCCATTCGTTGGAAACGACAAGACAACGATCGCCATCCCGTGAGCTCCGTCATCTACGCGCGTAGGCCCAGACCAGCTACCCTCAGTCGCGTGAACGCATCTCTTCTTCCGGACGACATCCAGGGCGACCCGCACGCCGCCGCCGACGCCGCCGCCGCGCGCCTGCGCGAACTGACCGGCGCCGAGACCCACGACGTCGCCCTCGTGATGGGCTCCGGCTGGGCCCCGGCCGTGGACGCCCTCGGCACCCCCGAGGCCGAGCTCCAGGTCACCGAGCTGCCCGGCTTCCCGCCCCCGGCGGTGGAGGGCCACGGCGGCAAGATCCGCTCATACGCCATCGGCGACAAGCGCGCCCTGGTCTTCCTGGGCCGCACCCACTACTACGAGGGCCGCGGCGTGGCGGCGGTGGCCCACGGCGTCCGCACCGCGGTCGCCGCCGGCTGCAAGACGGTGGTCCTCACCAACGGCTGTGGCGGCCTCCGCGAGGGCATGCGCCCCGGCCAGCCGGTCCTGATCAGCGACCACATCAACCTCACGGCCACCTCCCCCATCATCGGCGCGAACTTCGTCGACCTCACGGACCTGTACTCCCCCCGCCTGCGCGCCCTGTGCAAGGAGATCGACCCCACCCTGGAGGAGGGCGTCTACGCCCAGTTCCCCGGCCCGCACTACGAGACCCCGGCCGAGATCCGCATGGCCCGCGTCATCGGAGCGGACCTGGTGGGCATGTCGACGGTCCTGGAGGCGATCGCCGCGCGTGAGGCAGGCGCCGAGGTCCTGGGCATCTCCCTGGTCACGAACCTGGCGGCGGGCATGACGGGCGAGCCCCTGAACCACGAGGAGGTCCTCCAGGCGGGCCGGGACAGCGCGACCCGTATGGGCTCACTGCTGGCGCAGGTCCTGGGCCGTCTGTAAACCCTGGGACGTCTGCGGGTCCGCCGTGGCTGGTCGCGCAGTTCCCCGCGCCCCTGAAGGGGTCCCAGTCGCCCACGGCGAGAAGGGGACGGGGCGGGGGGTGTCCGCCCGCAGTGTCGGGCGTCAACAGACAGCACCGCATGACCACCGGCACCGCCCGACCGAGGACGGACACCCCCCGCCCCGGCCCCGACCCACAATCGAACCGTAGGCGCTACGCACGCCCCCACCGACTCCGCACAGGCGCCGCAGGCATCCGCACCCGCACCACACGAGACCGGAGACCGACCGTGCACGACGACCTCATCGCACAGGCCAAGACCTGGCTCGCCGAGGACCCCGACCCGGACACCCGCGACGAACTGGCCAAGCTCCTGGAGGCCGGCGACCTCACCGACCTCGCCGACCGCTTCGACGGCACCCTCCAGTTCGGCACCGCGGGCCTCCGCGGCGAACTCGGCGCCGGCCCCAACCGCATGAACCGCTCGGTCGTCATCCGCGCGGCCGCCGGCGTCGCCGCGTACCTCAAGAAGCACGGCACCCCCCACGGCGACGACGCCGGCCTGGTCGTCATCGGCTACGACGCCCGCCACAAGTCCGCCGACTTCGCCCGAGACACCGCCGCCGTCATGACCGGCGCCGGCCTCAGAGCGGCCGTCCTCCCCCGCCCCCTCCCCACCCCCGTCCTGGCCTTCGCCATAAGGCACCTGGGCGCGGCCGCCGGCGTAGAGGTCACCGCCAGCCACAACCCGCCCCGCGACAACGGCTACAAGGTCTACCTCGGCGACGGCTCCCAGATCGTGCCGCCCGCGGACGCGGAGATCGCGGCGGAGATCCAGGCGATCACGTCCCTCAAGGACGTCAACCGCCCCGACACCGGCTGGGAGACCCTCGACGACACGGTCCTGTCGGCCTACCTCGCCCGCACGGACGCCGTCCTGTCCCCCACCTCCCCCCGCACCGCCCGCACCGTCTACACGGCGATGCACGGCGTCGGCAAGGACACCCTCCTCGCGGCCTTCGCGAGGGCCGGCTTCCCCGAACCAGCCCTCGTCGCCGAGCAGGCCGACCCCGACCCCGACTTCCCGACCGTCGCCTTCCCCAATCCGGAAGAGCCCGGCGCCATGGACCTAGCCTTCGCGAAGGCCCGCGAAACGGCCCCTGACCTGGTCATCGCCAACGACCCCGACGCGGACCGCTGCGCGGTGGCCGTCAAAACCGGCACGGACTGGCGCATGCTCAGGGGCGACGAGGTCGGCGCCCTCCTCGCCGCCCACCTGGTCCGCCGCGGAGCCCAGGGCACCTTCGCCGAGTCGATCGTCTCCTCGTCCCTCCTGGGCCGCATCGCCGAGAAGGCGAACCTCCCCTACGAGGAGACCCTGACCGGCTTCAAGTGGATCGCCCGCGTGGAGGGTCTGCGCTACGGCTACGAGGAGGCCCTCGGCTACTGCGTGGACCCGGACGGCGTACGGGACAAGGACGGCATCACGGCGGCCCTCCTGATCACGGAACTGGCCTCGGTCCTCAAGGAGGAGAACCGCACCCTCCTCGACCTGCTCGACGACCTCGCCGTGGAGCACGGTCTGCACGCGACCGACCAGCTCAGCGTCCGCGTCCAGGACCTCTCCGTCATCGCGGACGCGATGCGCCGCCTGCGCGAACAGCCGCCCACCGAACTCGCGGGCCTGCCCGTCACCAGGGCGGAGGACCTCACTCGAGGCACCGACACACTGCCCCCCACCGACGGCCTCCGCTACACCCTCACCGGCGCCCGCGTCATCGTCCGCCCGAGCGGTACGGAACCGAAGCTGAAGTGCTACCTCGAGGTGGTGATCCCCGTGCGGACCCACGCGGACCTCCCGGCGGCCCGCGCCAGGGCGACGGAACTCCTGACGTCGATCAAACGAGACCTCTCGACGGCGGCGGGCATCTGACGAAGCGAACCGTTCCCGGGGTTCATCACGAGGTCGGTATCGATGTCCGCCCCCGAACCGGACAACTGAACCCCGTGTCCGGCCCACCCCCACCCCAACCCGTCACCCGAACCGCCCGTTCACATAGTCCGAAGTCCGCTCGTCCCGCGGCGAGTTGAACATCGCGTCGGTGTCACCGTGTTCGACGATCACACCGGGCGTGCCCTGCGCGGCGAGGAAGAAGGCGCAGGTGTCGGAGACCCGCGCGGCCTGCTGCATGTTGTGGGTGACGATGACGATGGTGACCTCGGACTTCAGCTCGGCGATGGTCTCCTCGATACGCCGGGTGGACGTCGGGTCGAGCGCCGAGCACGGTTCGTCCATCAGCAGTACCCGGGGCCGTACGGCCAACGAGCGGGCGATGCACAGCCGTTGCTGCTGCCCGCCGGAGAGCGCACCGCCCGGCTGCCGCAGCCGGTCCTTGACCTCTTTCCACAGGCCCGCCTTGGTGAGGCACTCCTCCACCAGGTCGTCCTTCCCGTCGCGGCCGGCCTTGATGGCGTTGAGCTTGAGGCCGGCCACGACGTTGTCGTAGATGGACATCGCCGGGAACGGGTTGGGCTTCTGGAAGACCATGCCGATCTGGCGGCGGGCGTGGGTGATGCGCCGGCCGCGGTCGTAGATGTCCTGCTCGTCGAGGAGCACCCGGCCGGACAGGGCGGCGGAGCCGATCAGTTCGTGCATCCGGTTGAGGATGCGCAGGAAGGTCGACTTGCCGCAGCCGGAGGGGCCGATGAGCGCGGTGACCTCGCGGGCGGGCATGGTGAGCGAGACCCGGTCGAGGACCTTGTGGTCGCCGAACCAGGCGGAGACGGAGTCGGCACGCAGGGTGGCGGGCCCGCCGCCCAACCCGCCTGTCGGGACGGCGTCTTCGACGCGCGGCTGGACCAGGGTGTCGACGAGATCGCTGTTCTCGGTCATTCGGTCGGTCAACTTCCGTGCGGGGGCCGGGGATTCCGGGGCCCGGGGTTCACAGCAGGTTCGGCAGCAGGGCGGTGAGGGACTGGGAGTCCGCGAGGCCCAGCGCGAGGAGGACGGGGCCGGCGCAGATCCAGGTCTGCCAGCGGCCCCAGACGCGGAAGGCGAACACCGCGAGCAGCGAGGCGAGCAGCAGGCCCTGCGTCCACAGGAAGACCCCGAGCCAGGCCCGGGGATCGGTGCCGAGGGCCTGTTCGGAGGCGGCGATCCAGCCGGGGCGCAGGTCGCGCGGAGGGTTGGGCCGGACGGGCGTGACCAGCCGGGCGTCGACCCGGAGGACACCGCTCGGGGTGTACGGCGCTCCGGTCGCGGTGATGAGGGTGAGCCGTCCCTGGCTGCCGGTGAGGGGCGCGGGCAGCTCGTCGCCGGCCCGGCGGACGCCGGTGACCTCGTAGACCGACCTGCCCTGGCCGGTGGTGAGTTCGACGCGGGTGCCGGCGGGCACGTCGCGCAGATGGAGGAAGGGGCTGCCGTAGCCCCATTGGCGGCCCATGATGACGGAGGTTCCGGCCTGGCCCGGCAGCGGGGTGTCGCGGCGGTGACCGGGTCCCGACATCAGGACCTCCGAGGTCGTGCCCTCGGCGACGACCTCCTTGACGCCCAGTGCGGGGATCCTCAGCAGGGCGACCGGCGCGCCGGGCTTCAGCAGTCTGCCCTCGTAGTCGCGCTGGCCCACCGGGGCGGTTCCCAGGGCGAGTTGGCGGCGCAGTTCGGCGTAGGCCGTGCGCTGGTCGCGGGCGTGCTGGAGGTGGCCGACGACCGTGAGGTTCGCGGCGAAGCCGAGGAGCACGGCGGCGAGCACGCACACGGCCGCCCCGGCGAGCGCGAGCCCGGGGCGGGCGGAGGGCCGGGGAGCGCGCCGCCGCGGCAGCGGGACGGGCGTGGACGGCGGCGGACCGGGCGGTCCGCCGAGGGGGGCCGACGCGTCGGCCGGCGGCGGGGCGAGGGTGGTCACGATGGCGCTCCTCGAAAGCGGGTGTTCCTACGACGTGTGGCTCCCGGCGGCGGGCGGGGTTCGTGGCGCCTCGTCCGTGTTCGCGCCGCGCCGCGCCTCCCGCCCGTCCGTCGGCCGGTCAGCGGTGTTGCGGGGAGTCGCCGCCGAAGGTGAGCAGGCCCCTGCGGCGCATGTGGAGCACCAGGGCCGAGCCGGCGGAGAGCAGGGCGAGGGAGCCCAGGCCAATGGCGCCGACCTGGGTGCCGGTCGCCGCCATGGACCCACCGCCACCGCCACCGCCACCCGAGCCGGAGCCGGAGGCGCCGCCGGTGTCCGAACCGCCCCCGGCGCCCCCGGTGTCCGTGCCCCCGGTGTCCGAGGTGGAGGTGCTGGGCTCGGGGGAGCCGCCGGCGTCCGTACCGGTGGTGAACGCGAAGGCGACGCTGTGCCCGTCCGTCCTGTCCTCGGCGAGCATCAGTGTGTGGTCGCCGTCCTCGATGTCCTTGGGGACGGTGAACGCGTACTTCTCGACCGTGCCGTCGGAGCCCGCCTTGGCGTCCTTGAAGGTCGCCTCGCTGTCGGCGAGGGTCACCTTGACGGTGGCGCCGGCGCCGTAACCACGGGCGGTGATCTTCACGGTCTGGCCGGCGTCGAGGGCCGGATCGGTGTCGAGCGGGTTGCCGTCCTCGTCGGTCACGGTGAGGTCGGGGTTCTCGGTGGGGCTGGGGCTGGGGCTGACCTCGTCGGTGCTGACGAAGTCGAAGGAGGCGAAGACGCCGGTCTTCTCGGAGAAGTGCAGCGAGTGGTCGCCGTTGGGCAGGGCGTTGGG
Source organism: Streptomyces sp. NPDC002144 (assembly GCF_053593695.1). Lineage (NCBI taxonomy): Bacteria > Bacillati > Actinomycetota > Actinomycetes > Kitasatosporales > Streptomycetaceae > Streptomyces > Streptomyces sp. NPDC002144. The sequence goes on along the minus strand of NZ_JBSFDB010000024.1, from coordinate 165,226 downwards.
CACGGTGAACGCGTAGTCGGCGACGGCCCCTTCGGCGTTCGCGGTCACGTCGCCGTAGGTGGCGGTGGAGTCGGTGAGGTTCACCTTCGCGGTGGCGGCGGGCGTGAAGCCCTTGACCGTGACCTTCACCTTCTGGCCGATCGTCAGCGTCGGCTTGGCGGCGAGGACCTTGCCGTCGGCGTCCTGGGCGGAGACGACGTAGTCGATGTTGGTGCTGGCCGTGGCGGTCGCGCCGACGTAGGCGTCGGCGTCCGTGGGCGTGAATGCGGCGCCGTAGGTCAGGGGGCCGCCGATCGCGGGGGCCTTGACGGTGAGCGTGGCCGTACCGCCGGTGACCGGGGCCGTGCCCAGCGAGGTGCCGCCGCCGGTGAACTCCACGGAGCCTGCCGCCGCCGGGGGCGTCACCGTCGCGGTGAGCTTGACGTCCCCGCCCACGGGTACGCCGGTGTCCGCGGTCAGCACGAGGGTCGTGGCCTGCTGTTCGAGCAGGGTCCAACGGTCGCCCGTGACCCGGACCTTGGCGAGGAACCGGTCGGCGGCGGCGCTGGTGCCGCAGGTCAGGATCACCGTGTACGTGCCGTCGTAGGGTGCCGGGACCCCGGAGGACGTGAGCGCCGACTGCAGGCTCGGCTTGGCCGCCGTCGCCTGGAGGCCGACGGTGACGGGGTCCGCGCCGACGCCGGTCTTGGCCACCGACTGTGCGAGCGGCAGGGACGACGTCGGGGTGGTCGGGTTCACCAGCCGGAGCACGAGGGTCTGCGCGGTGGTCGCGTTGCAGCCGCTGCTCGTGGTGACGGACGTCGTCATGGGGACGTCCGTGATGCTGCCCGAGGCGGGGCTGACCGTGAGCTTGCCCAGATCGGTCGCCGCGCTGGCCCGTCCCGAGAGGCCGACGACGGCCGCCAGGGCGGCGCACAGCAGGGCGAAGCAGGTCAACAGCGCGACGGGAGATCTGAGTTGCACGGGTCGTGGGTTCATCGGCGGTCCCCCCAAGGGTCTCGGTCAGGGTCGGGGCGGGTCTGCATCGGTCGGGATCGGGCCGGGGTCCGGCTGTGTCGGTGTCGGTCTGTGTCGAGGTCGGTCTGTGTCGAGGTCGGCGCGGAAACGCCGTCGGGCCGGGCACCTGGGAGGTGCCCGGCCGGCGTGCGGTCAGGAGGTTGTGATCACTTCTCGCCGGTCAGGGTCGTGCTGCCGCAGGCGCTGCCGAGCGAGCCGAAGCCGTAGGTGGTGATGAGGGAGGTGTTCGCGCAGACCTTCGAGCCGGTGCCCACGAAGGTGTCCGCGATCAGCGCGTTCGACAGCTTGGCGGTCGGGACGACGTTGTAGACGTTGCGCAGGTAGGGGAAGGACGTGTTCAGCGTGAGGTCGCCGTTGCGCGCGGACTTTCCGTCGACGGAGCCGAGCACCGCGTCGCCCCGGCGGTCGTCGACCACGAGGGACTCCTGGGCGGTGTACTGGGCCACGGAGTACGGGAAGATGTCGCCGGCGCTGTCGACGACCGAGCCGTCGTTCTCCTGGATGCCGGAGTTGGTGGTGACGCAGGAGCCGGGGGTGGCCACGCCGATCGAGTTGAGGAAGAAGGCGCGGGTGCCCGAGCTCGACTGCGGCAGGATCGGGGTGAGCGTGACGCCGTTGAGCGAGGTCAGGCTGCACTCGTAGATCGCCTTGAGCTGAGCGGTCATCAGGTTGTCGGGCAGGGCGCTGCCGGACAGCTTCGACCAGGACACGGCGTCCTTGGCGTACGGGATGAAGGTCAGGTCCGTGGTGGAGGTGTCGGACGGACCGCGTGAGGAGCGGGCGAAGTCGACGCAGCCGGTGCTGCCGTCCAGGGCGGTGTTCAGCGCGGTGATGCCGGCGCCGGAACCGTCGGGGCGGGTGATCGAGCAGCCGGCGGACTTGGTCTTGACCGTGCTGGAGCCGGTGGCGTTCCAGGAGGCGATGACCTTGCCGTTGCCGTTGGTGATCGCGTCGCCGAGGGCGTTCATGACGTCCTGGGTCGTGTCGGAGCCGACACCTGCCAGCTGACGGTAGTCGGTGGCCGAGGAGGGGTCCGCGTGGGCGGGGGCGGCCACGGCGGCGCCGAGGCCGAGGGCGAGAGCACCGACACCGGCACCGAGACGCAGGCGGGACTTGACGTTCACTTGGGTTCTCCTCCGTGGAAACGGATCGAGCAATGGACGTACAAGCAAATCCGGATTCCTTTTCGCCGCCGACCCGTCGGCCGGCCACGCAGAACAATTCCGCAGACTCGTACCGGCGGCCACAAAATCCAGCCGGTATTCAGGTTACGAGTCCGTTTCCTACATCACTCCTAGGGAATTCACCGGACGGCGCACAGATTTCGACAGATCGAACGGCACACCGTTTTACGGAACACGGATTTCCGGAAAAATACGTGCCGGAAATCCGCGCGCTGGATTTCTCAGCCGCCGGCCGCCCCCCGCACCGACAGCCGCAGCATGACCGGGCCCGCCAGCGAGGCCGCGCCGCCGGCGACGAGCACGCCGAGCAGGACCCAGCGGATCAGGCCGAGCACCTCCGCGGGTGTGTGTCCGCCGGACTGGGCCACGTTCTGCTGGGCGGGGCCGGTCTCCGTCGGGGCCGCCGAGGGCCGGCCGGCGTCCGGCGCGGCGGAGCCCGCCGTGCCGCCGGACGTGCCCGCCGAACCGCCGGTCCCGGAGCCGCCGGCCAGGCCGCCACCCGCCGCCCCGCCACCGGTGCCGCCGAGGCCGCCGCCTCCCTGTGAGGTGCCGCCGGACGGCGTCCCGGTGTCCGGCACGCCCTTCACCAGCCGCTCGGCCGCCTGCCGCGCCTGGGTGCGCAGAGCCGCGGGCAGCGGCGCGTAGCCGTACGGCAACCGGCCCTTCTCGGTGCCCTGGGTCTGCCCGGCGCCGGCCGCGTAGCGCATCACCTTGGCGTAGTCCTGCCGGGCGTCCTTGCCCTGGTCGACGGAGGCGGCCGCGTAGACCACCGCGGTCAGCGGGTAGGCGCCGTCCCGCATCCTCGCCGGGTCGGGCGCCTTGACGCCGGCCACGTCCGAGTCGGGCATCTCGGCGACCGCCTTGAGCAGGGACGCGTCGGTCGGCCTGACGTACGTCCCGTCGGCGTCGGGCAGGGCGGCGGTGCCCAGCAGGTAGCGCACCGCGGAGGCGTTGTCCACGACGCCGTACTGGCGCTGGGCCGTCAGGGTCTGCCGGCCCACGGCGGAGAGTTTCGGCCCGCTCTGGTCGATGGCGCACTTGTAGGCGGTCCCGATGTCGCCGCGGCGGATCCGCAGCGCTCCGTCGTGCATGTCGTTGACGTAGGGGACCACGTCCTGCGGGGTGCGGGTGACGGTCTGGCCCGTGGCCACCCCGCAGTCGACCTTCGTGGGCGTGAGATCCGCCTTGGGGAAAAAGTCCAGGGTGTCCGAGACCACGCCGTCCTTGTACGCGGGATTGACCTTCATTCCCCAGGGGTCGGCCTTTCCCGCGACGAAGTCACGGGCGGCGCGGTCCGCCAGAATGTATTTCCACACCAGGCGGGCGGAGTCGGAGTTCTGCAGGGCGACGGCGAGACCCACGGGCGCGTTGACGGCCGCCTGACCCGCGAGTTCCGGATTGAGTTCGCGGAATTCCGGGTCCTTCACGATCGATTCCGGATTTCCGGAGACGTACGCGGGGACGCCCTCCTCGGGCTGGACGAGGCTGAACGGGTAGGACTGGGTGAGGACCTTGGCCAGCAGCCGCTGGTTGAGCTTGAGCCCCGCCAGCGGCAGGCTCCGGTCGTCCGCGCTGTCGTACATCCAGACGAAACCGATCGCGAGGCCGGTGACCGCGACCGGTGCGTGCACCACCTGCGCCGCCCCGTCGACCGGCTCGACGGGGTTCACCGTCAGTGCGAGCCCGGCCACCGAGTCGCCCGAGGTCACCGCGGAGCGGGCCTGGTCCTCGCTGGACTGGGTGAAGCTGAACCGGTGGTTCCCGGTCGCGCACAGCGCGCTCTGCCAGGACGTGATGGCGTCGGTGGCCAGCTCGGACCCCATGATGCCGCGCTCGGGCTTGTCGGGGTCGCAGTTGTCCGTGACCGGCTCGAAGTCCAGCCGGAAGACGATGCGCTGGTCCCAGTTCGACCGGCTGAGCGAGGAGGCGGCCTGGTTGCCCGCGGGGTGGGTCCCGCCGTCGGGGTCGTGGCTGCCGCGGGGCACGACCACCAGCCAGCAGGGCTCCATCCCGCCCGAGGCCGTCCTGCGCGCCCCGCAGCCCATCGCGGGCTGTTCCAGGGACGACTTCAGCTCGAAGGCCACGTCGCCGCCGCCGTTGCCGTCGTTCGGCAGGTAGGGCAGGGCGTTGGTGTCCCCGCCGGTGAAGTACGTGGTGTCGGTGCCGCTCTTGGTGGGCTCGCCCTGCCCCGGGACCGGCCGGAAGGGCACGAAGTGGGTGCCGTTGTGGTCCAGGGGAGTCGCGGACCCGGTCTCCAGCGGGTCGCCGACGGAGCCGTGCCCGGCCAGGAACACGGACCGGCCGCTGCCCGACTGCGCGACCGACGAGGTACCGAACTCGCACTGCGTACGGTCGGGCCCGGACGCCTCGTCGCCCCAGCACTGCATGACGGACAGGAAGTCCGTGTCGGAGCGCGTGGCCGGCTCCCCGCCCGCCCAGGTCACCCGCACGGCCTGTCCGGTCAGCCCCTTCGTCTGGTGCACGGTGACCTTCAGGCCGGAGAAGTCGTCGCCGTTCGCCGCCTTCGTGCCGCTCTTGGTCACCGCGGAACTCTCCGTGGCGGCCTGCGCCCGGTCGGCGCCCCGGGGCAGCGGCAGCACCGCCAGCAGTACGGCGGACAGCAGGCAGCCGAGGCCCGCGGCCACCCGGCGACGGCCGGGTGACCCCTTGGTCGTCGGCCGTCTCATCACTGCTCTCCCTTGCGGCGGGTGCGGGCCGCCAGCACCCGCGCGGTGAGCGGCGGTCCGACGACCACCGCGAGGAGCAGGACGGCGGACAGGGCCATCAGGGCGCCGCGCATGCCCAGGCCGTTGTCCGCGGCGAGCGCCACGGGGTTGGCCGCGACGGACGTGTCGCCGGTGCCCGTGCCGTCGCCGCTGACCACTTCGCCGGTGTCGGGGTCGACGCTGCCGCCGCCGGAGCCGCCGGACGCGCCGGACGTGGTGCCGCCGGTCGTTCCACCGCCGCCCGCGCCCGTGCCGCCGGTCGTGGCGGAACCGCCCGTCGAGGAGGAACCGCCCGAGCTCCCGGTGCCGCCCGAGGTGTTACCGCCCCGCGCGCCCGGCTTCACCGGGGTGTCGGTGCCCGCGGCGCCCGCGGTGCCGGTGGTGCACTGCGTCGTCCCCTTCTTGTCGCAGGAACGGGGGTAAGGGGCGTTCTTGATCAGGGTGTTGACGCCGCCGGAGAAGGTGGGGTTGCGGCAGTCGTTGATGTTGATCGAGCCGGCCGGGGCGCCCGGCACCCGGCGGATCTGATCGAAGCCGGCCTGGACGAGGTTCTTCGGCAGCGGCGAGTAGCCGAGGTCGTCCGCCTGCCGCTGGCCGTCGCACAGGAAGTAACGGGCGAACGTGCCCAGGGAGTTGCCCTTGGCCTTGGTGAAGCCGGACTCCTCCTTCGTCGGCAGGATCATGTAGCTGTAGCTGGAGAGCGGATAGGTGCGGGCGTCCGGGTTGGCGTAGACCTTGTCGAGGATCTGCGTCAGGTAGTTGACGGACGACCTGTTCTGATTGATCTCGGCCTTGGTCAGGGCCACCGCGACGCTCGCGGCGGTCGGCTCGACGTAGTAGTTGTCCTTGTTGAGCACCTTGGCCACCGGGAAGCCGGTGTTCTTTGCGTACGAGTACTCGACGTAGGTGATCGCGCCCTCGCCGGAGGGCTGGCGGACATGCCCGGAGACGCCCAGTGAGCCGGACTTGGAGATCATCGCGGAGCCGCTGAGCAGCGGGTAGTTGGAGGTCATGCCGCAGTTGCCGCCGCCGCGCCCGGTGCGTGAGCAGTAGTCGTTCCACAGGGCCGGGTACTGCTTGGACATCCACATGGTGAACTGGGCGCTGGTGCCGGATCCGTCGGAGCGGACGACCGGGACGATCGCGCGGGCCGGCATGGTCAGACCGGGGTTGTCGGCGGCGATGGCGGGGTCGTTCCAACGGGTGATCCGGCCCGTGAAGATCTTGGTCACGACGTCCCCCGACAGGCGGAGGTTGGTGACCATCTTTCCGTTGATCTTGAGGTTGTACATGAACGCCGTACCGCCGGCCACGATCGGCATGTAGGCGTAGCCGCGGCTCGGCGGGGTGTCCGTGATGCCCTGTTCCTTCAGGCCGTACGGGATCTCGGAGACCGCGAAGTCGACGGTGCCGTTCTTGAACTGCTCGCGGCCCTGCGAGGAGCCGTTGGCCGTGAAGTTGACGGTCATGCCGTAGTTGGCCTTGACGTTGCGGACCCACTGCTGGACGGCGTTGGAGCTCCAGGTCGAGCCGGAGCCGGTGATCTTGGCGTAGGAGGCCGCCGCGGCGGGCGGCGTCTGCACGGCCAGCAGGCCGCACAGCAGTGACAGCACGGTGGCCGCCAGACGGAAGCGAGTGGCGGGTTTCACGACGGACTCCCGGGTTCGGTACGGACGGTGGGGTGCGGGGCGGCCCGGCGCTCGGCGAACCGACGCGCGTCACGGCGCGAGGCGAGCACCCGGCGGTGTTCCTGACGGTGCGTCAACTGCCCGGGCCCGCGGCCGCCGATGACGCGGGCGACGACGAACAGCAGCAGCACCAGCGCCATCAGCAGGGCCGCCGTACCGAAGCCGCGCGAGATCATCGTCGGCTCGGGCGACTTGACGAACTCGAAGGTGGCGAGCGGCAGGGAGACCATCGGGCCGTGCAGCGGGTCGAGGTTGAGTTCGGAGGTGAAGCCCGCGGTCAGCAGCACGGGCGAGGTCTCGCCGATGCCGCGCGCGGTGCCGAGGATCACGGCGGTGGTCAGCCCGGAGCGGCAGGTCGGCAGCACCACGTGCCACACCGTGCGCCAGCGGCTCGTGCCCATGGCGTACGACGCCTCGCGCAGCGTTCCGGGCACCAGGCGGATGACGACGTCGGCGGCCCGGATGATGATCGGCAGCATCATCACCGACAGGGCGAGGGCGGCGGCGAGTCCCGACTGGTCGAGGCCGAGCCCGAGGATGGCGGTGGCGTAGATGAACAGGCCGGCGACGATCGACGGCAGCGCGGTCATCGCCTCGACGATGGTGCGTACGAACCGGGCGTAGGGGCCCGGCACCTCGGTGAGGAAGACCGCGCAGACCAGCCCGGTCGGCACGGTGACCGCCAGCGCGAGCACGATCATGATCAGGGTGCCGACCGCCGCGTGCAGCGCTCCGCCCACACTGAGCGGCTCCAGCGGCCCGGCCCGTTGCATGTCCTCGGTGAAGAAGTTCGCGTGCACCAGCGCCTTGCGGCCCTCGACGAGGGCGTAGCAGACGACGAAGGTGAGGATCACCACGAGCAGCAGGCCCATCGACCGCACCACCGCCGCCGCGATCCGGTCGACGACGGCGGGTCCGTCCTCGTCGAAGGAGACCAGCAGCGCGTAGATCAGCAGGAAGAGGCCGTACGCCACGACGACGAAGCCGACGGCGCCGTCGAACGGCAGCAGCCGGGTGAACAGCAGCCAGGTCAGCGCGAGCGCGGAGGCGGCCGCGCCGGTCATGGCCCAGACGTCGGTGGCGCGCAGCTGCGTCAGGGCACGGCGTCGCTCACCGCCGGGTTCGGCGGCGCGCGGCGGGCCGGGCAGCGTGGTGCGCGGGCGGCCGGCCGCCGGACGCGCGCCGGGCGCTTCGGGGGCAACGGTCATGGTCGCTTCTTCCTGTACGGCGGTGGGGTGGGCCTCAGGCGTCGCTCGCCGCGCCCGAGCGCGACCGGGCGACGATGGAGGAGGCGGCGAAGTTGACGATCAGCGTCATCACGAACAGCGCGAAACCGGCCGCCATCAGGGCGGACATGCCGAACTCGCTTGCCTCGCCGTAGCGCAGGGCGATCAGCGAGGAGACCGAGCTGGTGCCGGACTGCAGGACGTGCCACTGGATGTCGAAGGTCAGCGAGATGATCATGAAGATGGCGATGGTCTCGCCGAGCGCTCGGCCGAGCCCGAGCATGGTGCCGCCGATCATCCCGCCCCGCCCGAAGGGCAGGACGACGCTGCGGATCATGCCCCAGCGGGTGGCGCCGAGCGCGTAGGCGCCCTCGCGTTCACCAGCGGGCGCCTGGGAGAAGACCTCGCGCATGATCGAGCAGATGATCGGGGCGATCATCATGCCGACGACCAGGCCGGCGATGAACGTCGAGGAGGTGTAGACGCTCTCGGGCGCGAGGGGGTCGTCGGGATCGGCGCCCCGGACGGAGAAGACGGGGATCCAGCCGAGGTAGGCGGAGATCCAGCGGGCGGTCGGCAGGACCTTGTCCTGCAGGAAGAACACGCCCCACAGTCCGTAGACCACGGAGGGGACGGCGGCCATCAGGTCGACGACGCTGATCAGCGTCCGGCGCAGCCGCGCCGGGGCGTACTCGGAGATGTACAGCGCCGCGCCGGTGGCCAGGGGTACGGCGACCAGGACCGCGACGGTCGCGATCAGCACGGTGCCGACGAGCACGGCCGCGATGCCGAACCGCCCGGCGTCCGGGGCCCACTCGGAGGTGGTCAGGAAGGACCAGCCGGCCTTGTCCAGTGCCAGCCAGGCCCGGTAGAGCAGGAAGCCGCCGACGAGCAGCATGACGGCGAGCACGAAGCCGCCGCCGGAGCGCAGCACCGCACGGAAGACCCGGTCGGTCAGCCCGGGGTCGGCGTACAGACGTCTCGGTGCGTCGGGGTCGCCGACGTCGGTTCTCAGCACAGACACGTTTCAGACACTCAGTGCCATCGGTTGACATGCCCATCCCGAAAGGTGAACGAGAGGTTCCCTGGGGGGAACTTCCGTCACCTCGGCGTCTTCACGTCTCACCCCATAACTCAGGTCCCGCGCCGACGAGTTCGGGTAACAACGCGCGGAAGCGGTCGTATGCGGCCCGGCAGGTCGCGTGCCGCTCGTACGTCCGCGCCGATCCGGCCACGTGCCGGCCGGCCGTGTCCCAGGCCAGCCACACCCAGCCGCCCTCGGTGCTGTGCTGCACACCGCCGCCGATCTCGCCGTGCTCCGCGCACAGCCGCACGAACGCGGCGCGACATCGGTCGTGGGTGTCCTGCGAGGTCAGCGAGACCGCGACCGAGCGCCCGTTGGGCGCCACCAGCCGCCAGCCGAACCCGCCCGCACCGTTGATGTCGATCTGGCATCGCATGCCCGCCGCGACGGCAGGTCGTGCCGTCCCCCCGGACCAGTCCATGTCCCCACCCCCGCCGCCCATCGTTGAGTAAAATCCGCAGGTACGGCGCTATGGGTGGCATGGGCAATCTACTGAGACGCGCATGACGGCGATCGGACAAATGCATCGGCCGCGACCATGCTTCATGTCGAAGTATCCCCTAGGTAACCCCTAGGAAAGCCGCTGGGAAAGCGCTCGCTGAGCCACTGGGACAACGTTGCCAAAAGGGGCGAGCCACCCCGGCCGCAGCCGGGCCCGCCTCACCCCACCGCCAGCAGAATGGCCAGCAGCAGCGCCCCGGCCAGCGCCGGCCCGGCGACCTCGTACGCCCAGCGGACCGTGACCTCGCCCTGCGCGGTCTCCGCCTCGCCCTTGGTCTCCATCAGTTCGCGCAGGTCGTCCATGATCTTGTCGGTCTCGGCGCGCGCGGGACCCTCCGGTGCGGCGGTGCCGCGCGTGTACCCGCCACCGCCCAGCGCGCCCATGCCACCGAAGCCGCCGAAGCCGCCTCTGCGGGGCCGTCCGCTCGCCTCCGCGGAGCGGTCGGCCGCCGACCTGGCCTCCTGGCGGGCCGCCCGCTTGCGGGCGCGCAGGGAGACGGGGACGGCCCACAGCTGGTACTTGGTGCCGGACTTGACGACGACCTCGTTCGAGTAGCCGGACCGCAGCGCGGCGGCCTCGCCCCAGGGGACGACGATCACCCGGAAGGGGTTGCGGATGCGCAGCCGTTCCTCGTTCGCGTGGACGGCGGGGCGCAGGGTGAAGGCGACGACCAACGGCACGACGAGGATCAGGGTGGCCAGCGCGAGCCAGGGGGTGCGGCCGTGGCCCGAGACGATGGCGTCGATGCCGAGCCAGGCTGCGATGGCCAGCAGCAGGACACCACCGGCGATGCCGGCGGAGGATCGGTAGATCCGGTCGGGGGTCGTCATGCAGCGATTGTGCCTCAGCCTCACAACGAGCCGTTCCTCGGCTTCACCGCGAGCCACTCCTCCGCTTCCCCGTCAGAGCCCCTTCAGCCTCACCCGGAGACGTTCCTCGGGCTGTACAGCCGCTACGCGCGTAGATATGCTCGTCTGGTGACCATGCCCACCAATGCACCCACCGCAGCCCACGCACTGACGGACGTCACGGCGTCCCACGCGACGCTGCGCCGTTTCCTGCACGGGCTGCCCGGCGTCGACGCGGTCGGCCTGGAGGCGCGGGCCGCCTCGCTCGGGACCCGTTCCATCAAGACGACCGCGAAGGCGTACGCCATCGACCTCGCCATCTCGATGGTCGACCTGACGACGCTGGAAGGCGCGGACACCCCGGGCAAGGTCCGGGCGCTCGGCGCCAAGGCGGTCCGCCCCGACCCGACGGACCGGACGACCCCCTCGACCGCGGCCGTCTGCGTCTACCCCGACATGGTGCCCGCCGCGAAGGCGGCCGTCGCCGGCTCCTCCGTGAAGGTCGCCTCCGTCGCCACCGCCTTCCCGGCCGGCCGCGCGCCGCTGTCCGTGAAGCTGGCCGACGTGCGCGAGGCGGTCGCCGCGGGCGCCGACGAGATCGACATGGTCATCGACCGCGGGGCCTTCCTCGCGGGCGACTACCTCAAGGTGTACGACGAGATCACGGCCGTGAAGGAGGCCTGCGGGTCCGAGGCCCGGCTCAAGGTCATCTTCGAGACCGGCGAGCTGTCGACGTACGACAACATCCGGCGTGCGAGCTGGCTCGGCATGCTGGCCGGCGCCGACTTCATCAAGACGTCCACCGGCAAGGTGGCGGTGAACGCGACCCCGGCGAACACCCTGCTGATGCTGGAGGCGGTGCGTGACTTCCGTGCGCAGACCGGCGTCCAGGTCGGCGTGAAGCCGGCCGGCGGCATCAGGACGTCCAAAGACGCGATCAAGTTCCTGGTTCTGGTCAACGAGACCGCCGGCGAGGACTGGCTGGACAACCACTGGTTCCGCTTCGGCGCCTCCTCGCTCCTGAACGACCTGCTGATGCAGCGTCAGAAGCTGGCCACCGGCCGCTACTCCGGCCCCGACTACGTGACGGTGGACTGATCACCATGGCATCCGCATTCGAGTACGCGCCGGCACCCGAGTCCCGCGCGATCGTCGACATCGCCCCCTCCTACGGCCTGTTCATCGACGGCGAGTTCGTGGAGGCGGCCGACGGCAAGGTCTTCAAGACGGTCTCCCCCAGCACCGAGGAGGTGCTGTCGGAGGTCGCGCAGGCCGGCGCCGAGGACGTCGACCGTGCCGTGCGGGCCGCCCGCAAGGCCTTCGAGAAGTGGTCGGCGCTGCCCGGCGCCGAGCGCTCCAAGTACCTGTTCCGCATCGCGCGGATCATCCAGGAGCGGTCGCGCGAGCTCGCCGTCCTCGAAACCCTCGACAACGGCAAGCCGATCAAGGAGACCCGCGACGGCGACCTCCCCCTGGTCGCCGCGCACTTCTTCTACTACGCGGGCTGGGCCGACAAGCTCGACCACGCCGGCTTCGGCCCCTCGCCGAAGCCGCTGGGCGTCGCGGGCCAGGTCATCCCCTGGAACTTCCCGCTGCTGATGCTGGCGTGGAAGATCGCCCCGGCGCTCGCCACCGGCAACACCGTGGTCCTCAAGCCCGCCGAGACGACCCCGCTGTCCGCCCTGTTCTTCGCGGACGTCTGCCGCCAGGCCGGTCTGCCCAAGGGTGTCGTCAACATCCTTCCCGGTTACGGCGACACGGGCGCCGCGCTCGTCGCGCACCCGGACGTGAACAAGGTGGCCTTCACCGGCTCCACGGCCGTCGGCAAGGAGATCGCGCGGACGGTCGCGGGCTCCCGCAAGAAGCTCACCCTCGAACTGGGCGGCAAGGGCGCCAACATCGTCTTCGACGACGCACCGATCGACCAGGCGGTGGAGGGGATCGTCGACGGGATCTTCTTCAACCAGGGCCAGGTGTGCTGCGCCGGCAGCCGGCTGCTCGTCCAGGAGTCGATCGAGGAGGAGCTGCTTCAGTCCCTGAAGCGCAGGCTCTCCACGCTCCGGCTCGGCGATCCGCTGGACAAGAACACGGACATCGGCGCGATCAACTCCGAGGAGCAGCTCTCCCGTATCACCCGGCTCGTGGAGCAGGGCGAGGCGGAGGGCGCCGAACGCTGGTCGCCGGCCTGTGAACTACCCTCCTCCGGCTACTGGTTCGCCCCGACGCTGTTCACGAACGTCACCCAGGCGCACACCGTCGCCCGCGACGAGATCTTCGGGCCGGTCCTGTCCGTCCTCACCTTCCGCACGCCGGACGAGGCGGTGGCCAAGGCGAACAACACGCCGTACGGCCTGTCCGCGGGCATCTGGACGGAGAAGGGCTCGCGCATCCTGGCGGTCGCGAACAAGCTCCGGGCCGGCGTCGTCTGGTCCAACACGTTCAACAAGTTCGACCCGACCTCGCCGTTCGGCGGTTACAAGGAGTCGGGCTTCGGCCGCGAGGGCGGCCGCCACGGCCTGGAGGCATACCTCGATGTCTGATCGCCTGTCTGTCTTCAAGACCTACAAGCTGTACGTCGGCGGGAAGTTCCCGCGTTCCGAGAGCGGCCGGGTGTACGAGGTGACCGACTCCAAGGGCAACTGGCTGGCGAACGCGCCCCTTTCGTCACGCAAGGACGCCCGTGACGCGGTGGTGGCGGCCCGCAAGGCGTTCGGCGCCTGGTCCGGAGCGACCGCCTACAACCGCGGTCAGGTCCTCTACCGGGTCGCGGAGATGCTGGAGGGCCGCAAGGCGCAGTTCGTCCACGAGGTGGCGGACGCGGAGGGACTGTCGAAGTCCAGGGCGGCCGAGCAGGTCGAGGCGGCGATCGACCGCTGGGTCTGGTACGCGGGCTGGACGGACAAGATCGCGCAGGTGGTGGGCGGCGGAAACCCGGTTGCGGGCCCGTACTTCAACCTCTCCTCGCCCGAACCGACGGGTGTGGTGGCCGTACTGGCCCCGCAGGAGTCGTCCTTCCTCGGCCTGGTCTCCGTGGTGGCGCCGGTGATCGCGACGGGCAACACGGCGGTGGTGGTGGCGAGCGAGAAGTCCCCGCTCCCGGCCCTGTCCCTCGCCGAGGTCCTGGCCACCTCGGATGTTCCCGGCGGTGTGGTCAACGTCCTGTCCGGCCGTACGGCGGAGATCGCGACGCCGCTGGCGGCCCACCAGGACGTCAACGCGATCGATCTCGCGGGGGCGGACGAGGTGCTGGCGAAGGAACTGGAGATCGCTGCGGCGGACAACCTGAAGCGGGTTCTTCGTCCACAGCCTGTGGACAACTGGCTCGCCGCCCCCGGCACCGACCGTCTGACGGCGTTCCTGGAAACGAAGACGGTCTGGCACCCCACGGGCTCCCTGGGCGCCTCGGGCTCGTCCTACTGACCCCCACATACCGAGCCGCGCCCCCCTCCGTCCAGGGGAGCGCGGCTCACTAGTTTGATAAATTGACCACTAGATACACATCGTGCGAAGATCGACGCATGGTTGAGATCGCCATCAGCGCCGCCCGTTCCCAGCTCGGCGACCTGGTCCGTCGCGCCGCCCACGGCCGCGAGACCATCGCCCTCACCGACCATGGACACGTGGCCGCACTCCTCGTATCGCCGCAGGTGATAGAGGACTTCGAAGACGCCCTGGCGGTAGCGGACTACCAGCGGCGCAAGGCCGAGGGAACACTCGGCCCCGGCATCCCGATGGCAGAGGTTCGCCGACGGCTGGGGCTTGAACAGCAGTGAAGTACGAGATCGTCTTCGAGCCGCACGCCCTCGACTCGCCGGCTCGGGTCCTGAAGGAAGATCCGAGCGGCCTGGCCCTGGTCCTGGACACCATCGACAAACTGGCCGATGACCCCCGTCCGGCGACCTCGACTCCGTACGGATCACCTGACATCCGCCGCCTCCGCGTCGGCGACTACCGAGTTCTGTACGCCATCGACAACGAGGTGATCCACATCATGGTCACCCACCTCGGCCGTACCGCCTGACCGACCGGAACCAAGAGCCGCGCCCCCCGTCCGCCCGGGGAAGCGCGGCTCTTCGGTGGAGGTCAGTGGTTCAGGAGGGTGGTGACCTGGCCGAGGACCGGGATGCTGCCGATCGACCGGGCCTCGGCGATCGGGCCGGTCAGGGCCCGGGAGGCGAGGGGCTGGAAGTCGGCGAGCTGGGTGGCCACGCCGTTGTCGAGGGGGTCGACGCCGGTGCCCGCGAGGGGGTTGGGCTTGAGGCCGGCGACGGGACCGGTGACGTAACCGACCACGCCGGTGACGGCCTGGAGACCGGCGTGGGGGTCGACGCGGCCGAGCGACGTGGGCCGGGTGTGCACCACCTCGTTCACCACCGGCGCGGTGTCCGCGGAGGCCGTCGCGGCACCCGCGCCGAGCGCCACCCCTGCCGTGGCGAGGGCGACGAGGGCGCGCTGGGCGGTCGGGGTCGGGGAGGACGTGTGTCGGGCCATCGCGGGTGCCACCTTCTGGTGCGCGGGGTGATCAGGTCGACACGTAGGGTAGTTGAGGTGTGACGCACGCTCCAAAGCCGACCCGCGGGGTCGATCAGGCGTACGGAATACGTCAAACTGGTGTCCCGTGAGCATCCATCTCCCCTCCTCGGCCCGCGTCGTGCTGCTCTGCGGCCCCTCGGGCTCGGGCAAGTCCCTGGTCGCCGCCCGCTCCGGCCTCCCCGTGCTGCGCCTCGACGACTTCTACAAGGAGGGCGACGACCCGACACTGCCGCTGGTGTCGGGAAGCTCCGACATCGACTGGGACCACCCGGGCTCCTGGGACACGGACGTCGCGGTCGCGGCGATCGAGGAACTGTGCCGCACGGGCCGTACGAAGATCCCGGTCTACGACATCTCCCTCTCCGCCCGCACCGGCGAGGAGACCGTGGACATCGGCCGCACACGCCTCTTCATCGCCGAGGGCATCTTCGCCGCCGAGATCGTCGACCGCTGCCGGGAGTTGGGCCTGCTGGCCGACGCGCTGTGCCTGAACCGCGGCCCGGTGCGCACGTTCCGCCGCCGCTTCCTGCGCGACCTGAAGGAGGGCCGCAAGTCGGTGCCCTTCCTCCTCCGGCGCGGCTGGCGTCTGATGCGTCAGGAACGCACGATCATCGCCCGCCAGACCTCCCTCGGCGCCCACCCCTGCGACAAGGACGAGGCCCTCGGCCGCCTGGCCGCGGCAGCGGTGGGCCGCCGCCCGGCGGCGACCCCGGCCCCCTGAGCCGCGCACCGGTGAGCGCACGCGAAAGCGGGACTGGACGGACCCCCCGGCCCTCCAGCCCCGCTCTCCCCCGTTCCCCCGTGGTGGTGCTTCCCCCGTGGGTCCAACCCCCGTTGGTCCCCCGTGACCCCGTTTCCCCCGTGGGTCCCCCCGGTTACCGCTCCCCCGTGACTTGCTTCCCCCCGACCCTCAGGCGACGAGCTCCCCGAAGGCGTTCTCCTCGTCACGGCCGAAGCTGAGGACCTCGTCCTCGCGCAGCCGGCGGAGCGACCGCCAGATGCTGGACTTCACCGTGCCGACACTGATGTCGAGTATCTCCGCGATCTCCGGGTCGGTGCGGCCCTCGTAGTAGCGCAGGACCAGCATCGTCCGCTGGAGTTCGGGCAGCCGGGCCAGCGCCTGCCACAGGACCGCGCGCAGTTCGGTGCCGCGCATCGCGTCCGTGTCGCCGGGCGTCTCCGGCAGTTCCTCGGTCGGGTACTCGTTCAGCTTGCGGCGGCGCCACGCGCTGATGTGCAGGTTCGTCATGGTGCGGCGGAGGTAGCCCCCGACCGCGGCCTTGTCGCTGATCCGGTCCCACGCCCGGTAGGTCGAGAACAGCGCGCTCTGCAGGAGGTCCTCGGCCTCGAAGCGGTCACCGGTCAGGTGATAGGCGGTGGCGTACAGGGAGGCGCGGCGCTCCTGGACGTAGGCGGTGAACTCCGCCTCCGACAGCGAACGACGCTCCCCCGTGTCCTCCCCGTACGCGCTTCCCCCGTGCGGTTCCCCCGTGTAACCGTCAACCACCGTCATGTACGCGGTGTGCTGACGCCCGGCGCCGCGAGCGCACCCCCGCCCGCTCACGGCGCCGGACTCCTTCGAACCCCGGCCCCCGTTCACGTCGTGCAGGCGCGTGATCACTGCGCTATTGCTGGTGCTGTGCAGCGTGTTCATCTCGCGCCCCCCGTCGTGGACTTCCGGTGTTCTGCTTGCTCAGGCGGTGGATCTCTGCGGTGCTTCCTTGCCTGTGCCGAAAAGCTTGCCCTCGCACCTTCATGGCCGTGTCCGCCGACTGTCACAGACCTGTCACAGGGGTCGGTCGCAGCGGACGCACAGTCCGGTCACAGAGAAGAGCGGTACGGGCACACAGTCGTACAGGTGCGTATCAGGAGTCGAAACACCACCCCGCCATGGGCCAGAATGACCCCCGTGCCTTCCCTGTTGCTGATCGAGGACGACGACGCCATCCGCACGGCCCTGGAGCTCTCACTGACGCGCCAGGGACACCGTGTGGCCACCGCTGCCACTGGTGAGGACGGCCTGAAGCTGCTGCGCGAGCAGCGGCCGGACCTGATCGTGCTGGACGTGATGCTGCCCGGCATCGACGGGTTCGAGGTGTGCCGGCGCATCCGGCGCACGGACCAGCTGCCGATCATTCTGCTGACCGCGCGCAGCGACGACATCGACGTGGTCGTCGGGCTGGAGTCCGGCGCCGACGACTATGTCGTCAAGCCGGTGCAGGGACGGGTGCTCGACGCCCGGATCCGGGCCGTGCTGCGGCGCGGCGAGCGGGAGGCGAACGACGCGGCGACCTTCGGCAGCCTCGTCATCGACCGCGCGGCCATGACCGTGACGAAGAACGGCGAGGACCTGCAGCTCACCCCGACCGAGCTGCGGCTGCTGCTGGAGCTCAGCAGGCGGCCCGGTCAGGCGCTCTCCCGCCAGCAGTTGTTGCGGCTGGTGTGGGAGCACGACTACCTCGGCGACTCCCGGCTGGTGGACGCGTGTGTCCAGCGGCTGCGCGCCAAGGTCGAGGACGTCCCCTCGTCCCCGACGCTGATCCGTACCGTGCGGGGCGTGGGCTACCGGCTGGACACGCCTCAGTGACATCAGTGCAAGGGGGGGTTCGCGGCTGGGCCGCGACGCGTAAGGGACATCTGTCACGACTGCGGTTCACCAGCCTGCGGCTGCGGCTGGTCGTCGTGTTCGGGCTGGTCGCGCTCACGGCCGCCGTCTCCGCGTCCGGCATCGCGTACTGGCTCAACCGCGAGGCCGTGCTCACCCGTACCCAGGACGCCGTGCTCGGCGACTTCCGGCAGGCGATGCAGACCCGGGCCGGCACCCTGCCCCCGCACCCCACGCAGGACGAACTGCAGCACACCGCGGGCCAGATGGCCAACAGCAGCCAGCGCTTCAGCGTGCTGCTCGTCGCCCAGGACTCCGACGGCCGTACGGTGTACGGCAGTTCGGGCGCCCTGGACGGCTTCTCGCTGCAGGACGTGCCCGCGTCGCTGCGCGCGGCGGTGAACAAGCGGCAGCAGGTCGACTCCGGCAACAAGTACGCGTACCACCTGTACTGGCAGCGGGTCGTCGACCACGGCACGCCCTATCTGGTGGCCGGCACCCGGATGATCGACGGCGGGCCGACCGGCTACATGCTGAAGTCGCTGGAGCCGGAGGCCAAGGACCTCAACTCGCTCGCCTGGTCGCTGGGCATCGCCACCGGTCTCGCCCTGGTCGGCTCCGCGCTGCTCGCGCAGGCCGCCGCCTCGACCGTGCTCAAGCCCGTGCAGCGGCTGGGGGCCGCCGCGCGCCGGCTCGGCGAGGGCAGACTGGACACCCGGCTGAGGGTGTCCGGGACCGATGAACTCGCCGATCTGTCACGGACGTTCAACGACGCGGCCGAGGCGCTGGAGAAGCGGGTGGACGACATGGCCGCGCGGGACGAGGCGTCCCGGCGGTTCGTCGCCGACATGAGCCACGAGCTGCGTACTCCGCTCACCGCGATCACGGCGGTGACGGAGATCCTGGAGGAGGAGCTCGAGGCGGAGTCCGGGTCGATCGATCCGATGATCGAGCCGGCCGTGCGGCTCGTCGTCAGCGAGACCCGGCGACTCAACGACCTCGTCGAGAACCTCATGGAGGTCACCCGCTTCGACGCGGGTACGGCCCGGCTGGTGCTGGACGACGTGGACGTGGCCGACCAGATCACCGCGTGCATCGACGCGCGCGCCTGGCTGGACGCGGTCGACCTGGACGCCGAGCGCGGCATCCACGCCCGGCTCGACCCGCGTCGGCTGGACGTCATCCTCGCCAACCTGATCGGCAACGCCCTCAAGCACGGCGGCTCCCCGGTGCGGGTGTCGGTGCGGACCGCGGACGACCACGTGGTGATCGCCGTACGCGACCACGGGCCCGGCATCCCGGAGGACGTCCTGCCGCACGTCTTCGACCGGTTCTACAAGGCGAGCGCGTCCCGGCCCCGCTCCGACGGCAGCGGCCTCGGTCTGTCCATCGCGCTGGAGAACGCGCACATCCACGGCGGCGAGATCACCGCCGCCAACTCGCCCGACGGAGGCGCGGTGTTCACGCTGCGGCTGCCGCGCGACGCCTCGGCGCTGGCGCAGGAAGCGGCCGAGGGCGACGTGAAGAAGGGGGAGGCGTGAGGAACGTACGCCGGCTGACGGCGTTGTCCCTGCTGGGTGTGGTGCTCACCGGGTGCGGCATCCGCTCCACCCAGGTGCCCACCGACTTCGGCGCGGCGCCCTCGCGGGTGCTGTGCTCGCTGGCCGGGCCGGACGTCACCGCGCAGGCCTCGCGCGGGCTGCCCGTGCAGGTGTTCCTGCTGTGCGGCTCCTCACTGGTGGCCGTCGACCGGTCGGTGCGCGTCCCGGACGGCACGGCGGACTCGCGGCGGCGGGTGCTGGTGGCGCAGGGGCTGCTCGACCAGCTCGCGGCGACGCCGTCCCCGGCCGAGAAGGAGGCCGGGTACACGACGGACGTACGGGGCGGCATGACCGTCGGCGGGCCGCGCCCCGGCGATCCCGACGACGCGCTGCGGCTGAGCACCGAGCCCGGGGACCTGACCTCCTACGCGCTGGCGCAGCTGGTGTGCACGTTCTCCGACTCGGCCGCCGCCGAGGGCGACGGCTCGGTCATCCTGGGCGGTCCCGGCAAGGAGCCGCCGCGCCGCTACGCCTGCACCGGCGACCTCCGCTCCCGCCCGGGCAGCGAGACACCACCGTCCAGCGAGGTCACGGGCGGCTGAGGCCCGGCTAGGGTCTGCAACCGGCCCTAGGGCCCGCGCGGGTGAACCGGGTCTGGAATGCGGGTGTGGCGCAGGCCTCGTACAGGTACGTCGGTGGACCCGGAACCGATCGTGCCGGGCGCCGCGTCTTGGGTGGCGTGCAGCGTCAAGGCTCCATCGGCGGCAGCGCCGCGATCCGCATCCGTGTGACGGGAGGTGTCCTCCTCGTCGCACACCTCGCGCTCGTCGCCTGGCTCACGCTGCGTCCGCTGGACGTGCCCTGGGTGCAGCCGCCCAATCTGCGCCCCCTGGCCGGCATCCGGGCCGACCTGACGCTGGGGTGGCCGGAGGCGGTCCACCGCATCGCCGAGGGCGTCGCCCTGCTCGCCCCGCTCGGGGTCCTGCTGCCGATGACCCACGGCAGGCTCGGTGCCTCCCCGCTCGCCTCCCTGGTCCGTACGGTGGCCGCGGGCGCCCTGGTCTCGCTGGGCATCCTGATCCTGCAGACGGGTGTGCCGGGCCGGGTCCCGGACATCGACTCGCTGCTGCTCAACACGGTGGGGGTGGCCCTCGCCCACCTCGCCGTCGTCCCCGCCTCCCGCGCCCGGCTCCGTCGCAGGTCCGAACGGCGGGAGCGGGCGGCCCTCCGCCAGGAGGAAGCGGCTCAGGGTCCGACCCCGACGTTTCCCAGGGTCGGGATGGCTCCGTAGTGTGACGTTCTGCGAGCTTCGGGTACGTAGCGTTGAAGGCAGTCGGGGAGGCCGCACCGGCCCCCCGGAACGAGCCATCAACCACAGAAGGAGCCGCACATGTCCGCCCTCGTCCGCCCCACCAACGGCCGCATGATCGGCGGAGTGTGCGCCGGTCTGGCCCGTCGCTTCGGCACCTCCGCGACCACGATGCGGGTGATCTTCCTGCTGTCGTGTCTGCTGCCGGGCCCGCAGTTCCTGCTCTACATAGCGCTGTGGATCCTGCTGCCCTCGGAGGGGAAGGCGGCCCGCACCGCCTGGTAGTCCCGGACCGCGTACGCCGACGGGGCGCACCCCGTGTCCAGGAGGTGCGCCCCGTCGGCGTGTCCGGGGGCCGGTTCAGCCGAGCGGGAGGCCGTTCACCGGCAGACCGTGGGTGGGCAGGCCGGTCTGCCCCACGGGGAGCCCGCCGAGCAGTCCGGCGACGGGCGCGGTCGGCTTGTCCGCGAGCACCCGCTGCACGCCCGGCTGCACGGCGGCCAGACCCGTGGCGAGCGCGGGCTGCGCCTGGCTCACCGCCTCACCGGCACCCGGCAGCGCCTTGGAGACGTTCTCCGCCGGGAGCGTCTTGGTGACGGTGTCCAGCGCCCCGGAGGTGTCCGGGAGGGCGGGGGCGGCGCTGGCGGCGCCGGCACCGACGGCGGCGAAGGCGGCACCGAGAGCGGCGACACCGAGGGTCTTGGCAGCAGACTGCTTCATAAAATGCGTCCTCGAAATGGGATGACGGGGAATGCGAGCGGTCCATGACCGTAAACATGCCGACCCGCCCGCCGCAAACATCGAAATGCGGACGGGTTGTGAACACCCGCCCGCATTCTCTGCGCCCCGCTGTCCCCCGATCAGCCCTCGGAGTCCGCAGAACCGCTGGTGGAGGCCGTTTGCTGGAACAGCCATTCGGACTTGAGCTCGGCATATCCGGGCTTGACGACGTCATTGATCATCGCCAGTCGTTCATCGAAAGGAATGAACGCTGATTTCATCGCATTGACGGAGAACCACTGCATGTCGTCGAGCGTGTAACCGAATGCTTCGACAAGGTGCTCGAATTCCCGGCTCATGCTGGTGTTCGACATCAGCCTGTTGTCCGTGTTCACGGTCGCCCGGAAGTGCAGACGCCTCAGCAGCCCGATCGGATGCTCGGCGTAGGAGGCGGCGGCGCCGGTCTGGAGGTTGGAGCTGGGGCACATCTCGAGGGGGATGCGCTTGTCCCGTACGTAGGACGCGAGCCGGCCGAGCTTCACCGTGCCGTCGGCGTGCACCTGGATGTCGTCGATGATGCGCACCCCGTGCCCGAGCCGGTCGGCGCCGCACCACTGCAGGGCCTGCCAGATGGACGGCAGCCCGAAGGCCTCACCGGCGTGGATGGTGAAGTGGTTGTTCTCGCGCTTGAGGTACTCGAAGGCGTCGAGGTGCCGGGTGGGCGGGTAACCCGCCTCCGCGCCCGCGATGTCGAAGCCGACGACACCGAGATCCCGGTAGCGGTTGGCGAGTTCGGCGATCTCCAGGGCGCGGGCGGCGTGCCGCATCGCGGTGAGCAGGGCGCCGATGCGGATACGGTGACCGTTCGCCCGGGCGATCCGCTCCCCTTCCCGGAAGCCCTCGTTGACGGCCTCGACGACCTCCTCGAGGCTGAGCCCGCCTTCGAGGTGCTGTTCGGGCGCGTAGCGCACCTCCGCGTAGACGACCCCGTCCTCGGCGAGGTCCTCGGCGCACTCGCGGGCGACCCGGACCAGGGCGTCTCGGGTCTGCATCACACCGACGGTGTGGGAGAAGGTCTCCAGGTACCGCTCCAGGGATCCGGAGTCGGCGGCCTCGCGGAACCAGACGCCGAGCCGGCCGGGATCGGTCTCGGGGAGACGGGAGTAGCCCGTGTCGCGGGCGAGTTCGACGATCGTCCCCGGGCGGAGGCCGCCGTCGAGGTGGTCGTGCAGCAGAACCTTCGGCGCCCGGCGGATCTGGTCCGGCGTCGGGGTGTTCGAGATGGTCTGGCTCGTCATTTCCGCACTGTACCTCCTACGCGCGTAGACAGCGCGGTGTACAGCTGCGTCGATACGTAACGGTGACCGCAAGGACGGGTCGCGTACACCCGTCCTTCTGACACTGTTCTGTCATGGCACACCAAGCGACGCCGGTTCGACGGGCCCGGCTGGGGAGGGCGCTCGGCCCGGAGCCGACGGCGGTGAGCGGAGTGGTGCTGCTGCTCCCCGGCGGCGACGAGGAGTCCGGCCGCAGACCGTCCCCCATGCTCGCCACGGCATCCGTACGGGCGCTGGGCCGCCGGCTGGCCCGCGCGGGCCGGGAGCAGGGCCTGGCCGCGCATGTCGTCCACTACCGGTACCGGGGATGGAACGGCAGCGAGGCGCACCTGGCCCAGGACGCCTCCTGGGCCGCGGACGAGGTCCTACGACGCTACGGCGACGTCCCCGTCTGCCTCGTCGGTCTCGACATGGGCGGCCGGGCCGCGCTCAGGGCGGGCGGGCACGAGGCCGTCAACTCCGTGGTGGCGATCGCGCCCTGGCTCCCCGAGGACGACATGGCGGCCTCGCCCGAACCGGTGAAACAGCTCGTCGGACGGCGGGTGCTGATCGTGCACGGCACCAACGACGACGTGTGCGACCCCGAGCTGTCCTTCCGGCTGGCGGCCCGGGCGAAGAAGGCGAACCGGGACGTGTGCCGGTTCGAAGTGCACTCCGACGGACACGGGTTGCACCAGTACCGGGCCGAAGTGCAGGCGCTCGCCGAGGACTTCGTGATGGGCGCGCTGTTCGGAGGCGTGGTGTCGCGGCCCGTCCAGGACGCGCTGGCGGCTCCGCCGCCGCTGGGGCTGCGGATGCCGCTCGCCGTCGGGTTCGGAAAATCGTTGCACCGGTGAGCTGATCATCGCGCCGGTGAGCCGGCCGTAGCACCGGTGAGCTAGGCGGGCAGGAGGCCGCCCCTCCTGGACAGCAGGAACTTCTTGAAGGCCGCCACCGGGGGTGTGTCCGGGTGGCCGTCGAGCCAGGCCACGCCGATCTCGCGGGCGGCCCTCGGGGAGGTGACGGTCAGCTCCACGACGCCGGGACGGGGGAAGGCCGGCGGAGGGAGCAGGGCGACGCCCAGGCCCGCCGCGACCAGGCCCCTGAGGGTCTCCGCCTCCTCTCCCTCGAAGGCGATCCGGGGCTTGAAGCCGGCCTCCTTGCACAGGTCGTCCGTGATGCGGCGCAGGCCGTACCCCGGTTCCAGGGTCACGAAGGTCTCGTCGGCCGCTTCCGCGAGGCGGACGCGTCTGCGGGCGGCGAGGCGGTGGTCGGCGGGGACGACCAGACGGAGTTTCTGTTCGTCGAGGCGGCGGGCGACGAGGTCGGGGGCGTCCGGGACGGGCGAGGTCAGACAGAGGTCCAGCTCGCCGGCGCGGAGTTTCTCCAGCATGGCCTCGCCGTAGTTCTGGACGAGGCTGAAGCGGACCCGGGGATGGTCGACGCGGAAGGCCTGGATGAGCCCGGGGACGGTTTCCGCGCCCATGGTGTGCAGGAACCCGAAGGCGACCTTGCCGGTGGCGGGGTCGGCGTCGGCGCGGACCTCGTCGGCGGCGCGTTCGATCTCGGCGAGGGCGCGCTCGACGGAGGTGAGGAAGGTGCGCCCGGCCGGGGTGAGGGAGAGGGTGCGGCCGTGGCGGGCGAACAGGTCGACGCCGAGGTCCTGTTCGAGGCGGACCATCGCGCGGGAGAGCGTCGACTGGGGGACCTGGAGTTCCTGGGCGGCGCGGGTGACGTGCTCGGTGCGGGCCACGCCGGCGAAGTGGGCGAGGCGCGGGGCGAGCAGCATCACCATGTCCGTCGCGTCTTGTGTGTCACCGGTCGGTGACAGGCGGGCCTGTGAGCTCGGTTGATGCACCATGGGAACGATTATGGCGATTCCGTGCATTGGACGGATGAGCGGGGGCGTGCGTAGCTTCGAGGCATGTCTCCCGCCAGTACCGGGGCGTCCACCGCCGTGGGCGCCACCACGTCCGTCCCTGTCGTCGATTCTCGTATGGCCCCCGGTGGGCCCGGCTATCGCCGGATGAGTTTCGCGCTGTTCCTCGCGGGGGTCGCGACCTTCGCGCTGCTGTACTCCACGCAGGCCCTGCTGCCGCTGATCTCCGGTGAGTTCGGGGTGGCGGCGAGCGAGGCGAGCTGGACGGTGGCGGCGGCGACGGGCGGGCTCGCGCTGTTCGTGCTGCCGATGAGCGCGCTGTCGGAGCGGTTCGGACGTCGTACGGTGATGACGGCCTCGCTCGCGGTGGCGGTGACGGTGGGACTGCTGGTGCCGTTCGCTCCGTCACTGGGCGTGCTGGTGGTGCTGCGGGGCCTGCAGGGCGCCGCGCTGGCCGGGCTTCCGGCGTCCGCGACCGCCTACCTCGCCGAGGAAGTCCGGCCGAAGGCCCTGGTCACGGCGATCGGGCTGTTCGTGGCGGGCAACAGCGTCGGCGGGATGAGCGGCCGGGTCGTCACCGGCTGGGTCGCTCAGGAGTGGGGCTGGCGGGTCGCGGTGGGCGTCATCGGGGTGATCGCCGTCGTCTGCGCGGCCGCCTTCCGGATGCTGCTGCCGGCGCCGGCCCACTTCGTCGCCGGATCGCTGCGGCCGCGTGTCCTGGCCCGGACGGTCCGTGACCACCTCTCCGACCCGCTGCTGCGCCGGCTGTACGCGATCGGCGCGCTGTTCATGACGGTGTTCGGGGGGGTCTACACCGTCATCGGCTACCGCCTGACCGAGGCCCCCTTCTCGCTCCCCCAGGGCATCATCGGGTCGATCTTCCTGGTCTACCTGGTCGGCACGGTCTCGGCGTCGACGGCCGGACGGCTGGTGGGCCGGCTGGGCCGCCGCGGGGCCCTGTACCTGGCGGGCGGTACGACCGCCACGGGGCTGCTGGTGTCCCTGGCGCCGTCGCTGCCGCTGGTCCTGCTGGGCCTGGTGCTGATCACGGCGGGCTTCTTCGCGGGCCACGCGGTCGCCTCCTCGGCCGTGAGCAAGACGGCCACGACCGGGCGCGCGCAGGCGTCGGCGCTGTACCAGTCGGCGTACTACGTCGGCTCCAGCGCGGGCAGCACGGTGGGGGCGACGGCCTTCCACGCCGGGGGCTGGGCCGGGACGGTCGGCGTCGGGCTGCTGGCGGTCCTGGGGGTCGTGACGATCACGGTGTTCGGCACGCGGGCGGCGAGGGTCGCCGCGCGCCGCCCGATCACGGCGTAGCCCCTCTCCGCCCACCCCCTGTGACCTGCTCCTTTCCCCGCTCGACACGCCATTGTCAGTGCCCTGCGGTAGCTTCCGAAGTGCTGGGCGCAAAGGCGCGACACAGAACGGCCACAGGGGTGGGTGGACGATGGGCGAGAGCACGGCGGCGACCACGACGGCGGACCTGGACCTCAAGCTGGAGAAACACCGCGTCGAGCTGACCGGGTACTGCTACCGCATGCTCGGCTCCTCCTTCGAGGCCGAGGACGCGGTGCAGGACACCATGGTCCGCGCCTGGCGGAGCTACGAGAAGTTCGAGGGCCGCTCCAGTCTGCGCTCCTGGCTCTACCGCATCGCGACCAACGTCTGTCTCGACATGCTGACCGCCGGCAACAAGCGCGCCCGCCCGATGGACCTCAGCGAGTCGACCCCGCTCGCCCAGGCCGCCCTCTCCCCCCGCCCGGACAACACCTGGCTCGAGCCGATGCCGGACAACCGCGTGCTGCCCACGACCGACGACCCCGCGGAGGCGGCCGTCGCCAAGGAGTCCGTGCGGCTGGCCTTCATGGCGGCGCTGCAGCAGCTGCCCGCCAAGCAGCGCGCCGTGCTGATCCTGCGCGAGGTGCTGGCCTGGAAGGCGAGCGAGGTCGCCGAGCTGCTCGACACCTCGGTCGCCTCGGTCAACAGCGCGCTGCAGCGGGCCCGGGCCACCCTCGCCGAGCGGGAGCAGGGCGACAAGGCGGCCTCGGCGGCCGTCTCCGACCCGCTCGACGAGGAACAGCAGAAGCTCCTGGAGCGGTATGTGGCGGCCTTCGAGGGCTACGACATGACCGCTCTGACGGCCCTGCTGCACGAGGACGCCGTCATGACGATGCCGCCGTTCGACCTGTGGCTGACCGGCCACGACGACATCACGGGATTCATGACCACGCTCGGCTCCGCCTGCGAGGGCTCGCGACTGGTGCCGGTCCGGGTCAACGGCCTGCCCGGGTTCGCCCAGTACAAGCCGGACCCGGAGGCGGGCGGTTACGCGCCCTGGGCGGTGCAGGTGCTGGAGATCTCAGACGGCCGGCTCACCGGGTTCCACTTCTTCCTCGACACCAAGCGGTGGTTCCCGCTGTTCGGGCTGCCCCTCCACCTCGAAGCGGAGCCCGACCAGGTCGAGCAGGGCGCGTAGGGAGGGCGCCGGGTCCCGCAGCCGGATCCGACCGCCGGCCCGCCGGGCGGCCAGCTGGAGCCGGGCCAGCAGGTCCACGGCGGCCAGGCCCGGCGGCCCGATGCCGGCGACGTCGACCACGACCACTCCCGCCCCGCCGGCCTCCAGCAGCGCCCGTACGTCGTCGCACAGCCGCGCCACCTCGTCACGGGTGACGGGGCCGGGCAGCACGAGTACGGCGGGTGTCATGGCGTCCACGACCGGTAGACCCGGCGCGCGGTCGGAACTCATCGGAGCGCACCGCCCACGAGGCGTGTCCGCGGGGCGCCGGACGGAATCACATTGACCGTCCGCCCTCCCGCCCCGGAGGGTTGCCTGTATGCGCCACCGACCAGCACCGCCCCGCACACCCGGCCTCCTTCTGCCCGCCGAGGAGGCGCCGTGCAGGGCGTGTTGACGGGATTCGCGGTGATCGCGGTCGTCATCGGGGTGGGGTACGTCATCGGCAAGCAGGGTCATCTCGGCGAACACGGCCGGGAGGTGCTGACCAAGCTCGCCTTCCATGTGGCCTCCCCCGCCCTGCTCTTCACCACGCTGGCCCGGGCCGATCTGTCGGTGGTCTTCTCCAGCCGGCTGCTGGTGACGGCGATGAGCACGGCCGCGGCGGCGGGCGTCTTCGTGGCGGTGGGGGCGGCGCGGGACTGGGGCGTGGGCCGCACCACCATCGGCGCCCTGTGCTCCAGTTACGTCAACGCGGGCAACCTCGGCATCCCGATCGCGGTGTACGTCCTCGGTGACGCCTCGCTGGTCGCGCCGGTCCTGCTCTTCCAGCTCATCGGGGTCACTCCGGTCGCCCTGACGATCCTCGACCTGTCCGGCAAGGGCGAGAAGGGCCCGCTGTGGCTGCGCCTGCTGACGCCCCTGCGCAACCCCATCGCGGTGGGCTCGCTGGCGGGCGTCGCGGTGTCGGCGCTCGGCGTGAAGGTCCCGGCGCCCGTCATGGACCCGCTCACCCTGATCGGCAACATGTCGGTCCCGGCGGTCCTCCTCGCCTTCGGCATCTCCCTGTGCGGCAGCACGATGCCGGGGCGGGGGGCCGACAGGGGGGCCGTCCTGCTGTCCGTAGCGCTGAAGGCGGTGGGGCAACCGGTGGCCGCCTGGGCCCTGGCGACAGCCGTGTTCGGCCTCCGGGGCCACCAACTCCTCGACGTGGTGGTGACATCGGCACTCCCGGCCGCGCAGAACCTGTACACGTACGCGAGCCGCTACCGCGTGGCGGAGGGCCTGGCCCGGGACTCGATCCTGCTGTCGACGGTGCTGTCGGTGCCGGTGGTGGTGGTTGTTGCGGCGCTGTTGGGGTGACTCAGGTCTCGGGGAACTCGCTGGTGTCGATGACGAGGTCGAAGGGCGCGGGGAGAGTGAGCAGCTCGCCGAACTTGGCGATGGCGAGCGGGCGGTAGACGTCCCCGTGCGGCTCTCCGTAGAGCGTCGCGGTAGGACCCTCGGGTGCCCAGCGGTCGACCAGGAGGTAGAGGGGGATGCCGGCGGAAGCGTAGGCGGCCGGCTTGCTCACACGGTCGTGGCGGGCGTTCTTCCTGGAGGTGACCTCCACGACGAGTTCGGCCACGGCGGCCGGCAGATAGGTGTCCGCCTCGGTGCACTCCTGGACCGGGGCGACCAGGATGTCCGGGATGAACATGCCGAGCCGCGAGGGGACGGCGATGGCCTGTGTCTGGAAGATCTCCCAGTCCTCGGGGATCACGGAGTACAGGCGACGCTGGATGCGGGCCGCGATCACGTTGTGACGGGACGCAGGAGCAGGTGACACGGTGATGATCCCCTCGATGATCTCCACCTTGCTGCCCTCGGGCCAGTCCATCTCCTCCCAGAACCGGACGAGGTCGTCCCAGCTCTGCTCGGGGTCGTGGCCCACGGTGAGTGCGCTCATGGCGGTCTCCTTCGGTTGCGTCACCGATCCCAGCATGCCGAACGGGACCGGTGGGGGTCCACCGATCCCGTTCACTCGAAGGGGGAACTCCCCTGGTCAGGCGATACGTTCCAGCACCACCGGCGACGCCGGGAAGGCGGTGCCCGTCGCCCCGATGTCGTACGAACCCTCCACCGCCTGGAGCGCGTACTCGAAGCGTTCGGGGGTGTCGGTGTGGAGGGTCAGGAGGGGCTGGCCCTCGGTGACCTGGTCGCCGGGCTTGGCGTGCATCTCCACGCCCGCGCCCGCCTGCACCGGGTCCTCCTTACGGGCGCGCCCCGCGCCGAGGCGCCAGGCGGCGACGCCGATTCCGTAGGCGTCGAGGCGGGTCAGGACACCCGAGGACGGGGCCTTGATGACGTGCTGCTCACGGGCCACCGGCAGCTCCGCGTCCGGGTCGCCGCCCTGAGCCGCGATCATGCGGCGCCAGACGTCCATCGCCGAGCCGTCGGCCAGGGCCTTCGCCGGGTCCGCGTCCTTCACCCCGGCCGCGTCCAGCATTTCGCGGGCCAGGGCGAGGGTCAGCTCCACCACGTCCGCCGGGCCGCCGCCCGCCAGGACCTCCAGCGACTCGCGGACCTCCAGCGCATTGCCCGCGGTCAGGCCGAGCGGGGTGGACATGTCCGTGAGGAGGGCGACCGTCTTCACTCCGTGGTCGGTGCCGAGGCCCACCATCGTGGACGCGAGCTCCCTCGCGTCCTCGATCGTCTTCATGAAGGCGCCCGTGCCCACCTTCACGTCCAGGACCAGGGAGCCCGTGCCCTCCGCGATCTTCTTGGACATGATGGAGGAGGCGATCAGCGGGATCGCCTCGACCGTGCCGGTGACGTCCCGCAGGGCGTAGAGCTTCTTGTCGGCGGGGGCCAGGCCGTCGCCCGCCGCGCAGATCACCGCGCCGGTGGTGTCGAGGACGTGCAGCATCTCCTCGTTGGACAGCAGCGCGCGCCAGCCGGGGATGGACTCCAGCTTGTCCAGGGTGCCGCCGGTGTGGCCGAGGCCTCGGCCGGAGAGCTGCGGGACGGCGGCGCCGCAGGCGGCGACGAGGGGGGCCAGCGGGAGGGTGATCTTGTCGCCGACGCCGCCCGTGGAGTGCTTGTCGGCCGTCGGGCGGGACAGGGACGAGAAGTCCATGCGCTCGCCGGAGGCGATCATCGCGGCCGTCCAGCGGGCGATCTCGCGGCGGTTCATGCCGTTGAGGAGGATCGCCATGGCGAGCGCGGACATCTGCTCGTCGGCGACCTCCCCGCGGGTGTACGCGTCGATGACCCAGTCGATCTGCTCGTCGCTGAGTTCGCCGCGGTCCCGCTTGGTGCGGATGACGGAGATGGCGTCCATGGCCATGGCGTGCGGTCCTTCCGTGGTTCAGGAAGTGTGCGGCCCCTCCGCTCGACTCGGGTCGGAGGGGCCGTACGGGAGTTACTTGGTGAGATGGTCCGGGCCGAAGGCCTGGGGCAGCATCTCGGAGAGCGGGAGGATGCCCGCCGGCGTCTCCAGGAGCAGCTCGGGGCCCCCGAACTCGTACAGCAGCTGCCGGCAGCGGCCGCACGGGACCAGGATCTCGCCCCGGCCGTCGACGCACGTGAAGTGCGTCAGCCGGCCGCCGCCGGTGCGCTGCAGCTCCGAGACCAGCCCGCACTCGGCACACAGGCCGAGGCCGTAGCTGGCGTTCTCGACGTTGCAGCCGGAGACCGTACGGCCGTCGTCGACCAGGGCGGCGACGCCGACCGGGTAGTCGGAGTAGGGGGCGTAGGCGTGCGTCATGGCCTCGCGGGCCAGCTCGCGCAGCGCCTCCCAGTCGACGGCGGCCGGCCGGCTCACTTGCCCTGGCCCTTGCGGTAGCGCATGCCGTCGGCCTTCGGCATCCTCAGGCGCTGCGCGGACAGCGACAGCACGAGGAGGGTGACGACGTACGGCGTGGCGCCGACGAAGTCGCTCGGGACCTCGTCGGTGACCAGGTACCAGAGCAGGACGAGCGCGCCCACGAAGAGGCTGATGCCGCCCTGCCAGTGGGCCTTCTTGTACATCTTCCAGCCCGCCATCGCCACGAGCAGCACGACCAGCAGGAGCAGCAGCGCGTGCACGGTCTGGCCGCCGTTGCGCAGCTGCAGCGCGTCGGAGTAGCCGAACAGGCCCGCGCCCATGGCGAGTCCGCCGGGCCGCCAGTTGCCGAAGATCATGGCGGCGAGGCCGATGTAGCCGCGGCCGCCGGTCTGGTTCTCGAGGTAGATGTGCGAGGTGACCAGCGCGAGGAAGGCGCCACCGAGGCCGGCCAGGCCGCCGGAGACGGCGACGGCCGCGTACTTGTACTTGTAGACGTTGACGCCGAGGGACTCCGCCGCGATCGGGTTCTCGCCGCAGGAGCGCAGCCGCAGACCGAACGGCGTGCGCCACAGCAGCCACCAGCTGGCGACGAACAGCGCGAAGGCGAGGATCGTGATCACGGACAGGTTGGTCACCAGACCGCCGAGGATGCCGGCGATGTCGGAGATCAGGAACCAGTGGTGCTTCTCGAGGGACTGCAGGGCGTCGGACAGACCCGGGATGTCGAAGGTGGGCAGCGAGTCGACCGGAGGGGACTGCTTGGGGTTGCCGCCCGCGTCGGCCGCCTTGCCGTTGGTGAAGAACAGCTTGGCGAGGTACTGGGTGGTGCCCAGCGCGAGCAGGTTGATCGCGACACCGGAGACGATGTGGTCCACGCCGAAGGTGACGGTGGCGACGGCGTGCAGCAGTCCGCCGAGGACGCCGAAGCCGACACCGCACAGCAGGCCGAGCCAGGGGCTGGACTGCCAGCCGATCCAGCCGGCTCCGAAGGTGCCGAGGATCATCATGCCCTCGAGGCCGATGTTGACCACGCCGGAGCGCTCGGACCACAGGCCCGCGAGACCGGCGAGGCCGATCGGGACGGCGAGGCTCAGCGCGGCGCTGACCTGCCCGTCGGAGGTGAGCTGGTTCGCCCCGGTGATGACGCGGACCGCGGCGACGAGCAGCAGGGCGCCGGCGACGATCATGAGGATCTGGCCGATCGGACGGCCCGACCGGGTGCGTTCGGTGTCCGTCTTGGGGGCCGCGGGCGGCGGCGTGTCGGTCATCGTGGCAGTCATCACGCCACCTCCTGCTTCTCGGTCGGGGCGGCGGCCTGGGCGGCGAGCTCCGCGCCGACCCGCTGCTGCTGGCGCTTGAGGCCGTAACGTCGTACGACCTCGTAGGCGATCACGACGCACAGGACGATCACGCCCTGGATGACGCCGAGGATCTCCTTGTCGTAGCCCTGGAACTCCAGGTGGTTGGTGGTGCGCTCCAGGAAGCCCCACAGCAGGGCGCCCAGCGCGATGCCGACCGGGTTGTTGCGGCCGAGCAGGGCGATCGCGATACCGGTGAAGCCGATGCCGGTCGGGAAGTCGTTGCTGAACTGGTGGCTGTCGTTGAGCAGGGTCGGCATGCCGATGAGGCCGGCGATGGCGCCGGAGATGAGCATGCTGGTCGCGATCATCTTCTTCACGGAGACACCGCTCGCGGCGGCCGCGCTCTCGGACTGGCCGACGGTGCGCAGGTCGAAGCCGAACCGGGTGCGGCCGAGCACGAACCAGTACGCGATGCCGACGAGCACGGCGATGAAGATGAAGCCCCACAGCTCGCCCGCCGGGCCGGTGTTGATCTGGAAGAAGTACGAGGACGAGCGCAGCGGCTTGGTGGAGACGACCGTGCCGCCGGCCTGGAGCTCGGCGAGCTTCCCGGGCTGCAGCAGGTAGGCGATGATCGCGGTGGCGATCGCGTTGAGCATGATCGTCGAGATGACCTCGCTGACGCCCCGGGTCACCTTCAGCACGCCCGCGATGCCCGCCCACACGGCGCCGGTGCCCATCGCGCACAGGATGATCAGCGGGATGGAGATCCAGCCGGGCGTGGTCAGCGCGCCGCCGAGGACGGCGGCGAAGAACGCGGCGATGCGGTACTGGCCGTCGACGCCGATGTTGAACAGGTTCATGCGGAAGCCGATGGCCACCGCGACACCGGCCAGGTAGTACGTCGTCGCCTTGTTGAGGATGTAGACCTGGCTGTCGCTTGCGGTGCCGTAGGTCACCATGTCGCTGAAGGCGTCGAACGGGTTCTTGCCGGTGGCGAGGATCACCAGGGTGGTGACGACGAGCGCGGCGACGATCGCGAGCAGCGGGGCCGCGATGGCGAGGAGCAGCCGCTCCTTGTCGATGCGTTGGGTCAGCTTGTTCATCGGGCGTCGTCCTCTGTGTGCTCCAGGTGGCCGGTGGCCGCACCCGTCATGGCGGAGCCCAGCTCCTCGGGGGTGATGGTGGCGGGGTCGGCGTCGGCGACCAGTCGGCCGCGGTACATCACCCGCAGGGTGTCGGACAGCCCGATGAGCTCGTCCAGGTCGGCGGAGATCAGCAGCACCGCCAGGCCCTCGCGGCGGGCCTCGCGGATGTGGTCCCAGATCGCCGCCTGCGCGCCGACGTCCACACCCCGGGTGGGGTGGGCTGCGATGAGCAGCTTGGGCTCGTGGCTCATCTCGCGGCCGACGATCAGCTTCTGCTGGTTGCCGCCGGAGAGGGAGGCGGCGGTGACGTCGATGCCGGGGGTGCGGACGTCGTACGCCTCGATGATGCGCTCGGTGTCGGAGCGGGCGCCCCTGATGTCGAGCAGCTGGCCGCGGGAGTTGGGCTTCTCGGTGACGTGGCCGAGGATGCGGTTCTCCCACAGCGGGGCCTCGAGGAGCAGGCCGTGGCGGTGGCGGTCCTCGGGGATGTAGCCGACGCCGGCCTCGCGGCGGTGGCGGGTGGGGACGTGGGAGATGTCGGTGCCGTCGAGGGCGATCGTGCCGGAGTTCAGGGCACGGATGCCCATGATGGCCTCGACCAGCTCGGACTGGCCGTTGCCCTCGACGCCCGCGATGCCGAGGACCTCGCCCTTGTGGATGGTGAAGGAGATGTCGTCGAGGATGATCCGCTCGACGCCGTCGAGGTCGGTCTGGGCCAGGCGCAGGCCGTCCACCTTCAGCAGCGGGACGTCGGTGACCGTGGACTCCTCGGTCTCCGGCGTGGGCAGTTCGCTGCCGACCATCAGCTCGGCGAGCTGCTTGGTCGTGGTGCCGGCCGGCTTCACCGTGCCGACGGTGGTGCCGCGGCGGATGACGGTGATCTCGTCGGCCACGGACAGGACTTCGCCGAGCTTGTGGGAGATGAAGATCACGGTGAGGCCCTCGGCCTTGAGCTCGCGCAGGTTGTCGAAGAGGGCGTCGACCTCCTGCGGGACGAGGACGGCGGTGGGCTCGTCGAGGATGAGGGTCTTGGCACCGCGGTAGAGGACCTTGAGGATCTCCACGCGCTGGCGGTCGGCGACGCCGAGCTCCTCCAGCAGGACGTCCGGGCGCACGTTGAGCCCGTACGCGTCGGAGAGCTCCTTGATCTTGGCGCGGGCCTTGGCGCCGATGCCGTACAGCTTCTCCGCGCCGAGGACGACGTTCTCCAGGACGGTGAGGTTGTCGGCGAGCATGAAGTGCTGGTGCACCATGCCGATGCCACGGGCGATGGCGTCGGCGGGGTTGTGGAAGACGACGGTCTCGCCGTTCACGGTGATGGTGCCCTCGTCGGCCTGCTGCATGCCGTAGAGGATCTTCATCAGGGTGGACTTGCCGGCGCCGTTCTCACCGCACAGGGCGTGGACGGTTCCCGTGCGGACGGTGATGTCGATGTCCTTGTTGGCCACGACACCGGGGAAACGCTTGGTGATGCCGCGCAGTTCGACGGCAGCGGGAGGGCTGGACGCGTTGATGGCGCACTCTCCTCGGGGGGCAAAGGGGGCTGAGGGGGAGGGCAGGCGTCGGCGACGCTAGCGCGGCAACTCCGTGCTACACGCGTAGAGTTGACACATTGTTATGGCTCGACGAGGGGGTCTGTCGAGGCCCCCTCGCCGAGCCCGGGTTCCGGCGGGAACCGTCAGGTCAGCTGGTCTTGACCTTGACGGTGCCGTCGACGATCTTCTTCTTCGCGGCGTCCAGCTGGGCCTTGATGTCGTCGATGTAGCCACCGCTGGTGGCCAGGCCGACACCGCCCTTGGCGAGGGAGTAGACCTGGTTGCCCGTCAGCGGCTTGCCGTCGTGCACGGACTTGATGAAGTCGTACACACCGACGTCCACGTTCTTGACCATCGAGGTGAGGATCGAGGTCTTGTACGCGGCCAGACCCGGGATGTTGTACTGGTCCGAGTCCACGCCGATCGCCCAGGCGCCCTTCACTCCGTGGACGGCCTCGATCGAGCCGTTGCCGGACGAGCCGGCGGCGGAGTAGATCACGTCGGCGCCGTTGTCGAGCATGCCGGACGCGGCCTCCTTGCCCTTGTCGGGGCTGGAGAAGCCGGACAGGTCCGAGCCGTGGGTCAGGTACTGGACGTCGACCTTGACCTTGGAGTTGGTGTCCTTGACGCCCTGGACGTAACCCGCGGCGAACTTCTTGATCAGCGGGGTGTCGACTCCGCCGATGAAGCCGACGTGGTCCTTCTTGGTCTTCAGCGCCGCCGCCACACCGGCCAGGTAGGAGCCCTGCTCCTCGGTGAAGGTGATGCTGTCGACGTTCGGGGAGGTCGCGACCGAGTCGATGAGACCGAAGCTGACCTTCGGGAACTGCTTGGCGACCTTGTCGACCGAGGTGGCGTACGAGAAGCCGACGGCCACGATCGGGTTGTAGCCGGCGCTGGCCAGGTCGGTCAGGCGCTGCTCGCGGTCGGCCTCGGTGTCGGAGGTCTTCGCCGTCAGCTCCTTGATGGAGCCGCCGAACTCCTTCTCGGCCTTGTCGGCACCGCGCGCGGCGGAGTCGTTGAAGGAGCGGTCACCGCGGCCGCCGACGTCGTAGGCGAGACCGATCTTGATGCCCTTGCCGCCGCCCCCCGAGGAGGAGGCGGAGGACGAGCTGCTGTTGCTGTCGGACGAGGTGCTGCCACAGGCTGTGGCAGTCAGTGCGAGAGCTGCGGTGGCGATACACGCAGCGGAAAGCTTGGCTACCCGGCGCACGGGAAGGCTCCTTCACCTGACCTGAGCGCCTTGTCGGCGCTTCATGTGAGCACCATGCCAGTGCTCGGGCCCGGACGCCCCTGCGGCGTCGGCTTCGCGGCATCGTAACGCGCGTAGATGTCAGAAAAAGACCTCTTCCGAAGCCGTTATCGATTCGAGGCAAACGCCGCCTGAACTCCGGGTCTTCGGCCCTCACACGCCGTGATTTCGAAGAGTGCACGATTGGCTTACAACCATGTTGCGCCGGACAGCGCAACGGCCCCCGGAGGGGCCGTCGTGTCACCTGCGGGTCACTCCGCCGCGTCCAGCAGGGCCGCCGCCGTGAACAGCTCCACACCGACGGTGATGGCCGACTCGTCGGCGTCGAAGTCGCCCTGGTGCAGGTCGCGCACGGTCCGGTCGCCGGGGGTGCGCACCCCGAGCCGGGCCATGGCGCCGGGGACCTGCTCCAGGTACCAGGAGAAGTCCTCGCCGCCCAGGCTCTGCTCGGTGCCCTCGACCGAGAGGGCGCCGCGGCGGGCGGTCATGGCCTCGCGCAGCAGCTCGGTGACGTCCGGGTCGTTGACGACGGGCGGGACACCGCGGACGTAGTTGATCTCCGACTTGGCGCCGTGCAGGTTGGCGACCTCGTCGATGGCGGCGACCACCAGGTCCGGGGCCTGCCGCCAGGCGCCGAGGTCGAGGCAGCGGACGGTCCCGGAGAGCTCGGCGTGCTGCGGGATCACGTTCGGGGCGTGGCCGGACTCGATGCGGCCCCAGGTGATCGCGAGACCGGCGCGGGTGTCGACCCGGCGGCCGACCAGCGCGGGCACGTCGGTGACGACACGGGCGGCGGCGGTGACCAGGTCGGTGGTCAGGTGCGGGCGCGCGGTGTGGCCGCCGGGGCCGTCGAGCGCGACCTCGAGGCGGTCGCAGGCGGAGGTGATGGCGCCCTCGCGCAGTCCGATGCGGCCGGCGTCCACCCGGGGGTCGCAGTGCACGGCGATGATCCGGCCGACGCCCTCCAGCGCCCCGCACTCGATCGCGTCCGCGGCGCCGCCGGGCAGCACCTCCTCGGCGGGCTGGAACAGCAGCCGGACCGGGCGGGGCAGCCTGCCCTGCCGGTGCATCTCGGCGAGCACGAGGCCGGCGCCGAGCACGACGGTGGTGTGCACGTCGTGACCGCAGGCGTGCGCGCGGTCGGGCACGGTCGAGCGGTAGGGGCACTCGGTCTTCATGTCCGGGATGGGCAGGGCGTCGATGTCGGCGCGCAGGGCCAGCATGGGGCGGCCGCCGTCCCAGTCCCCGATGTCACAGATGAGCCCGGTTCCCAGCGTGAGCACCCGCGGCTTCAGGCCCGCCTTCTCCAGACGGGCCTTGATCGCGGCGGTGGTACGGAACTCCTGGTTGCCCAGCTCGGGGTGCATGTGCAGATCGCGGCGGAAGGCCACGAGCTCGGCACGCAGCGACTCGGGCAGCGTGCCGGGGAGCTTTGCATCCCCGGGAGCGACGGCTTCGGACTCCAGTGACATCAGTTGCTTCACCCTCTAAAGGCTATGACGCCGGGACGGCCGGGTGACCCTCGATCAACAAAACTTCAACCCGTCTGGGGAAGAAAATCTGGTCACTCGACGCATGGGTGCGGTTCGGGATGGGTAAACCTTTTGTTTCTCTACGCATACCACGCCCCGTCGACTCAAGTCGGTTCTGTTCACCTGTCGGACGCGGGGTCCTTGTAAGGTGCGGGCCCGTGAGCTCCGAGATACCGGGTAGCCCGGATTTCCTGCATGCCACCAGGACGTCGTACGACGCGATCGCCCGTCCGTACGCCGAGCAGCTCTCCGACTGGCTCGGGGACAGACCCCTCGATCTCGCGCTGGTCACCGCCTTCGCGGAGCTGGTCCGTTCCTCGGGTACGGCGCCGGTGGCCGACGTCGGCAGTGGGCCCGGGCATGTCACGGCCCGGCTGGACGCCCTCGGGGTGCCGGTGTTCGGGGTGGATCTCTCACCCCGGATGGTGGCTCTGGCCCGTCAGGCGCATCCCGGGCTGCGGTTCCACGTCGGTTCGATGACCGCGCTTGACCTGCCGGACGAGACGCTGGGCGGGGTGCTCGCCCTGTACTCGGTCATCCACGTCCCGGACGACCAACTCCCCACGATATTCGCCGAGTTCCACCGCGTCCTGGTCCCCGGCGGCCATGTCCTGCTCGGCTTCCAGACCGGCGAGGAGGACACCCACCTCCACCTCACGGAGCGCTTCGACCAGCGGATCTCCCTGGACTACTACTGGCGCACCCCGCAAACGGTCACCGAACACCTGACCAAGGCAGGCCTCCGCGTGGACGCCCAGACCCTCCGCGAACCAGCCCCCGACGAAACCCGCCCACGCGCCTACGTACTGGCCCACAAGGACGCCTGACCGAGGGCGCGGCTGGTCCTGCCGGCGCACGGACGAGCCAGCTGACCGACGACGCACACCCTGACTGGTGCGGGCGGTGATGACCAGGAACGGCTGTCTCCGCCCCGACGGGTCCAGGAGCGGCGGGTTGGCCCGACCGGGACCTCCCAGGCCCGCAGGACGGGACACAGGGCCAAGGGCGGGTCCCTCCGCCCGGGGGGCGGGGCGGGGGGCAACGTCCAGCCGCCGACTCCCCGCGGGCCGCTCGGCGGAGCGGCATCCGACCCACCCCGCCCCGGCACACCCACCCGCCTGCGGCCGGGGACGCAGGTCGCCCCCGTCAGACCACCTCTCGCGACTGCTCGCGGAGCGGCATCCGCGCCGTCCCGGCCAACCGCCCGCCTGCAGCCGGGGCACAGGTCGGCCCGAACGCGCCGCGGCTGTCCCCTTCGGCCGGACGGGAACAGCCGCAGCACGTTGCACCGACCGGGACCTTCCATGCCCGCAGGGCCAAGGGCGAGTGTCCACGGTTACGGGGCGGGGCAAGGGCCGCGTCCAGCCGCAGACTCCCCGCGGGCCGCTCCGCGGAGCCGCATCCGACCCACCCCGCCCCGGCACACCGCCCGTCGGCGGCCGGGGGCACAGGTCGCCCCCGTCAGACGACGTCTCCCGACTCCCCGCGGAGCGGCATCCGGCCCCACCACAGCCCGGCACACCGCCCGCCTCCAGCCGAGGGCACAGGCCGACCCCGTCAGACCATGCCCCCGACCCCCCACGGAAGGACATCCATCACCACGCCCCGGCAGCCGCTCGCCTGTAGCCGGGCCCAGCCGACACCATCAGGCCACGTCCCCCGGCCCCCACGGAGCGGCATCCAGCCCCACCACGCCCCTCCACACCGCCCGCCTGCGGCCCGAGGGCGCAGCCCGACACCATCAGGCCATCCCCCGACTCCCCGCGGAGCGGCATCCAGCTGCACCAGAGCCCGGCACACCGCCGGCCTGCGGCCCGGGCACAGGCCGACGCCGTTAGGGCACGCCTCACGACTCCCCGCGGAGCAGCGTCGATCACCACGCCACGGCACGCCGCCCGCCTGCGGCCCGGGGCAAAGGCCGACGTCATCAGGCCATCCCCCCGCTCCCCCGCAGTGGTATGCCCGGCCCGGCGTCCCCGGCTCCCGTCCGGCGTCCAGGCCCCCCGCCCGGCGTCAGGCTGTCGTGGTCAACGTCTGTAGGCGGGTTACGTCTCGGGCCGTTCCTGTGACGTCTGAGAGGAAGCCCTGGGCTCGGGGGGAGGCCTTTTCCGTCAGCCAGGTGGGGTCGATGTCGCAGACCGCCACGCGGACCTCCGTGCCGATCAGGGCCAGGGGGAGGGTGTGGACGACCGTGGAGGGGAAGCTGAGGATCGTGCGGCCCACCGGGCCCCGGCGGGCGATCAGCTCCAGGGGGAGGTCGGGACGGACGATCTCCAGCCCCGTCTCCAGTCCCAGCTGGTGGAGTTTCGCGGTGCTCTCCCGGCGGTGGGCGAAGTAGCGCGTGGCGCCGTGGGCCTTGGCCAGGGTGCGCACCGCCTCCAGGTAGCGGTCGGGGTCCACGACACCGGTCTCCACCAGCGAGGTGCCCACCATGTCGGCGCCCTTGGTGATCCGCGGCGGCCCGAAACGGAAACGGGTCCAGGAGAAGTCGTTGGCGAGGAGGGTGACACCGGGCGGTGTCTCGTCCATCGGCATCGAGGAGAACACCGTCACACGGCGCTTGTCGCTCGGGGTCAGCCGGCGCCGGGCCTTGGAGGACACCGGCGCGAAGATCAGGTCGCGCGGGCCCGGCCGCCCGCCCTTGCGGTGCCAGCGCACCAGCCGCTCACCCCGGGCGAGCTGCGCGACGAACTCCATCGTCGCCGTGCCGTCGTCGACGACGACCAGGTCACGGGCCCGGGTGATGGTCAGCAGAAGCTGCACGTAGCGGGAGAAGGGGTCGCCCAGGACGATCCGGTCGGCGCGCCGGAGCCTGGCCGTGAGACCGCCGATCGTCTGGAACGGGGCCGCGGGGCCGCCCCGGGCCTCCTCCCAGCGGACCTGGTGCCCCTCCTCGCGCGCCAGTTCGGCCATCCGGCGCAGCTGGCCCCGGGTCATGGGGTCGGTCGGGGACAGCACGACGAGGGTGAGCGCCACGTCGGGCGCGTGCGCGTGCGCCCACTCCAGCACGTTCAGGAGCTGTACCGGGCTCTCGACGAACGCGAGGGTGTGGGGGCCGGTGTTCCCGGCGCGGGGGCTCATCGACGTACGACCGTCCCGTCGTAAGGCGCTCATGAGGCGCGCGGAGGATGCGGGGTCCGAGCGCCCGGGCCGGGGGCGACCGCGGTGGTCGCGTCCCGGCCCGGTGCGTTGGGACTCGGTGCGTTCGGACTCAGTGCGTTCGGACCCAGTGCGTTCGGACCCAGTGCGTTCGGACCCAGTGCGTTCGGACTCAGACGGAAACCGGCTCGCCGGCCGCCGCCGCGATCTCCGCCTCGGCGACGACGCCCGCGACGCGGCGCAGCTTCTTCATCGGGCCGAGCTCGGAGTCGTAGACCTTCTTGACACCGTCACCGAGGGAGGCCTCGATGGTGCGGATGTCGCGGACGAGGCGCTGCAGGCCCTGCGGCTCGACGGAGGCGGCCTGGTCGGAGCCCCACATCGCGCGGTCGAGGGTGATGTGGCGCTCGATGAAGGTGGCGCCGAGGGCGACGGCGGCCAGCGTGGTCTGCAGGCCCGTCTCGTGGCCGGAGTAGCCGATCGGGACGTTCGGGTACTCCTCCTGCAGGGTGTTGATCACGCGCAGGTTGAGCTCCTCGGCCTTCGCCGGGTACGTCGACGTGGCGTGGCAGAGCAGGATGTTGTCGCTGCCCAGGACCTCGACCGCGTGACGGATCTGCTTCGGGGTCGACATGCCCGAGGACAGGATGATCGTGCGGCCGGTGGCGCGCAGGGCGCGCAGCAACTCGTCGTCGGTGAGGGAGGCGGAGGCCACCTTGTGGGCGGGGACGTCGAACTTCTCCAGGAAGGCGACGGCCTCGGTGTCCCACGGGGAGGCGAACCAGTCGATCCCCTTCTCCTTGCAGTACTCGTCGATCTGGCGGTACTCGTCCTCGCCGAACTCCACACGGTGGCGGTAGTCGATGTACGTCATCCGGCCCCAGGGGGTGTCGCGCTCGATGTCCCACTGGTCGCGCGGGGTGCAGATCTCGGGCGTGCGCTTCTGGAACTTCACGGCGTCACAGCCGGCCTCGGCGGCCACGTCGATGAGCTTGAACGCGTTCTCCAGCTCGCCGTTGTGGTTGATGCCGATCTCGCCGCAGATGTAGACGGGGCGACCCGGGCCGGCCTCACGCGAACCGAACGTGCGGATGCGGGTGTTGGTGCTCATGGGCGTGAACTGTCCTTACTTGTCGAGGGAGTCGAGAGAGGGGCCGAGGATCCAGCTGGCGATCTCTCGGATCGCGCCGTCGCCACCGGGGACGGTGGTGACCGCACGGGCGGCGCCGCGTACCACGTCGTGGGCGCTCGCGACCGCCACGGGCCAGCCCACGAGGGCGAAGCACGGGAGGTCGTTGACGTCGTTGCCGACGTAGAGCACGCGCTCGGGCGCGATGCCCTGCTCCTCGCACCACTGCTTCAGCGCGAGGTCCTTCCGGTCGATGCCGTGCAGCACGGGAATCTGCAGCTTCCGTGCGCGCGCGGCGACGACCGGGTTCTGCTCCGTGGAGAGGATCAGCATCCGCAGGCCGCTCTTGCGCAGCGCCGCGATGCCGAGCCCGTCCCCGCGGTGCACGGAGACGAACTCCTTTCCATCGGCGTCGATCAGCACCCGGTCGTCGGTCTGGGTGCCGTCGAAGTCCAGTACGACCGCGTCGATGTCCGCGGCGGTCGGCAGCGAACCGGGGCGGTCCGCGTCGAAGAGGGGCGCCAGCGCGCGGGCGCGGGCGAGGTCATGCGGGTCGTCGATCTCCA
Source organism: Streptomyces sp. NPDC002144 (assembly GCF_053593695.1). NCBI lineage: Bacteria > Bacillati > Actinomycetota > Actinomycetes > Kitasatosporales > Streptomycetaceae > Streptomyces > Streptomyces sp. NPDC002144. The sequence continues at coordinate 123,223 of NZ_JBSFDB010000024.1, read as the reverse complement.
GCACGCGCGCGGGGTCGGTACGGACGAGTTCCGTACGGCCGAAGAAGCGGTGCTGGTGCTTGCGGAAGCCGGGGGCGTCCATCGCGTAGGCGGCGCCGGTCTCCAGGAGGTCCTGGGGGCGGTCCTGGCGGCGCGGGCGGAAGGACTTGTCGTGGTTGACGCCGTAGCCGCCGCCGGTGGCCGCGTCGGCCTCGGAGACGGTGCCGGCGGCGACCTCGTCCTCGGCGTCGCGCCAGATGAAGCCGTGGAAGGGGGCGACGGTCACGGCGGTGTCGGCGCCGTTCTCGACGACCGCGGACGCCACCCCGTCGATGTCCTCGCGGATGATGAACGGGCTGGTGCACTGCACGAACACCACCACGTCGACGGCCGCGCCGTGCAGCGCCTCATGCGCGTCCATGGCGTGCAGGACGGCGGCCTCGGAGGTCGCGGTGTCGCCCGCGATGGCGGCCGGGCGCAGCACGACCTCGGCGCCGGCCTCACGGGCGGCGGCGGCGATGGCCTGGTCGTCGGTGGAGACCACGACATCGGTCACGAGACGGGCCGCGAGGCACTCGCGCACCGCCCGAGCCACCAGCGGCACCCCGCCGACGGGGGCGAGGTTCTTCGCGGGCACGCCCTTGGAGCCACCGCGCGCGGGAATGACGGCGAGCACACGGCGCACAGAGGCCCCGGCACGGACCGGCGAGTCGGACATGGCTTGCACTCCTTGTGCGGGGTTCGCTGAGGTTTCACGGGCGGCGAAGCCGCCCTCCGGGGACGCGGCGCTCACAGCTCCCCCATCCGCCGAATGACAGGCGCCACCCGCTGCACCCCGTGCCGGTACGCACCCCGAGCAGCGCGCCGCACGATCTGGCGGACCGGCCCCGGCTCCTTGTCCGCGGCGGGAGCCCCCGGCAGGGGACTGCCGTCCGGACCCAAGTGGTGGCGGGCGAGGATGCCGGGCAGATAGCCGGGCGCCGTCGCGGGCGTGTAGTAGGGGGTCAGCGGCGCCAGCCCGCCCGGCCGGCCGAGGAGTTTGGCGATGCGCACACGCGCCGCGTCGAAGGCGGTCGCGTACGAGCCGTCCGCCACGACGCCCTGGCGGGCCACCCACTCCTCGTCCGGCACCGGACGGTGCCCGGCGTCCAGCTGGTCCCAGGAGGCGAGACAGCCGGAGCCGACGAAGTGGTGGTTGCCCAGCACCTCGCGCACGCCCAGGTCGGACAGGATCACCGTCGGGATGCGCCGGTGCAGGGACTCCAGCGCGGCGGTCGAGCTGATGGTGACCAGCAGGTCGGTGCGGTCGAGGACCTCGCCCATGTTCCCGTACACCAGGCGGAAGTTGGCCGGCGGATCGAGCCGCTGGACCAGCTTCTGGTAGGGCAGCTCCTCGATGTGGGTGGTGTGTTCGCCCGGCCGGGAGCGCAGCTTGAGCAGCACCTCGCGGTCGGGGTGCAGCCGGGCGTGCCGGATCAGCCGGTCGAGCAGGTACACCCGGTCCTTGCGGTTGTCCGGGACGGACGGCTGGACGGCGAACACCACGGTGTACGGGTCGTGTTCGCCTTCGTAGGGCGCTCCGCCGAGGAAGGGCAGTGCCACCTCGGTCACCGACGAGGCGTCGGTGCCCACCCCTTCGTACACCGCCCGGAAGCGCTCCGCGTCCTGACGGGAGTTGGCGAGCACGAGGTCGGCGCCGTGCCGCAGCAGCAGGCCGTCGGCGAGCTTCTCGTAGACGACGCCGACGTAGCCGGTGACCACCACGGGTCGCGAGCTGCGACCCTCCCACACGCGCTTGAGGCCGTGCAGCATCGCCTGCACGCCGCCGCCGACGAGCGCGAGCACGACGACGTCGTACTCCTGCTCGCCCATGGCGCGCAGGAACTCGACGGCGGTGACCTCCTGCAGGGAGTCGGCTCGCACGCCCACCTCGGCCAGCTGGCGCGCGGTCGGCGTGGCACGGCCACGCAGCAGGAATCCGCTCAGCTCGAGACCGACTTGCGCGTCCTCGTCGGGTGCGGCTTCCATGGACGTGCCCGGAGCGATCCGAGCAGCGGTCAACGCACCCCATTTCCAGCGGGTGTCGGAGTCCGCGAGCACGGCGATTCGCGTGGGCTTCGTTGTACTTGGTGGCACGTCCACGACGCTAGGAAGCAATTCCTAGGAGCGGCCCAACCGCACTTGTCCAAAAAGTTAACAGCAGCCCGCCGAGAGCCGAACTGGCCCGCGGAATCGCCGGAAGCACAGGGGATGCACCGTTCCGTCACATGGAGTTCACCCCCTGGACGGACACCGGAAAAGTACCCAGCTGGGCCGCCTCATAGGCTCTCAGGCGTGCCAAAGCTTTCCGTGATCGTGCCGTTCTACAACGTGCAGCAATACGCCCCGGACACCCTCAGAAGCCTTCGACTGAACGCCCGCAAGGATTTCGAGTTCGTACTGGTCGACGACCATTCGAAGGACGAGACTCCGGCGATTCTCGAACGCGCGGCCGACGAGCTTTCCGATGTCGCGCAGGTGCGCTATATCCGCCATGAGAAGAACGGGGGACTCGCCACCGCGCGCAACACCGGCCTGGACGCGGCGCAGGGCGAGTACCTCACCTTCCTGGACGGTGACGACTGGCTGGCCCCCGGCTACTTCGCCGAACTGGTGGCGGCCATCGAGGGCCTGGGCTGCGACTTCGTACGCACCGACCATGTGCAGGCGACCGCCCGCGCGCGCACGGTGCAAAGGGTGCCGATCGGGCGGCGCTGGGAGGTGTTCGACCCGCGTGCGGCGATCCTGCCCGCCGACCGCTCGACCTCCGTGGACTACGCCTTCGCCTGGGCCGGTGCCTATCACCGCCGGCTGCTCGACAAGGGCCTGCTGCACTTCACCGACGGGCTGCGCACGGCCGAGGACCGGCCGTGGATCTGGAAGCTGCACCGCGAGGCGGAGTCGTTCGCCGTGGTGAGCCTGCTCGGTGTGTTCTACCGCCGTGGGGTCGCCTCCTCGCTGACCCAGATCGGCGACGCCCGCCAGCTGGACTTCATCCGCGCCTTCGACCAGGTGATAGAGGAGACGGCGCAGGACCCGGACGCAGACCAGCTGCTGCCGAAGGCCGTACGCACCTACTGCGCGATCATCGCCCACCATCTTTCCGACGAGGAGAAGTGGGAGCCGTCGGTGCACCGGCAGCTGCGGGCGATGAGCGCGGCGGCGATCAAGCGGATGCCACAGGACATGCTCGGTGACGTCCTGGAGACCATGGACTTCCACCGCTCCACCAAGCTGCGGCGGCTGCGCCGCCGGGTCACCACTGCGAAGGCGGCCGCCTGATGTCCCGTACCACTCGTATCTTCTGCGTCTCGACGCTGTACGGCGCCGCCACCCTGGCCGCCGCGCTGGACTCGGGCTGCTTCCCGGAGCGGGACGGGGAGGAGGAGGCCCGGCGACTGCTGCTGGTGTTCAACAACTCCACGACGCCGGAAGTGACGTTGCCGGTCGACGAGATGCCGGGCTTCGAGCCGCTGCGCCACCACTTCGACGGCATACTGTCCTGGAACGAGGCGATCCGCCCCTTCCATCCCGGTGCCTGGACGCCCCGCCAGGACGACGTCCCGCTCTTCGAACGCTATCTGCGCATGCTGTGGGAGCTGGGCGAGGACCGGGTGGAGCTGGTCCTGGAGTCCATCCAGGTCGCCCCGGCGCTGTCCGTGGCCCAGTTGTTCACGGACGCCCCCATCCACGTCTACGCCGACGGCCTGATGAGCTACGGCCCCACCCGCAACAAGCTCGACCCGCTGGTCGGCACCCGGGTGCGCCGACTGCTCCACCTCGACCTGGTGCCGGGTCTGAAGCCGCTGCTGCTCACCGAGTTCGACGTCCCCGCGCAGCTCCTGCCGACCGAGGCCTTCCGCAAGGTCATGGGCGAACTTACCGCCGCCGTAGCGGAGTTGCCCGCACTGCCGGACAACGCGGCGCTGCTGCTCGGCCAGTACCTGTCCGCGCTGGACATCCTCTCCCCCGAGGACGAGGAGAACCTGCACGTACGGATGATGCGCGGGGCCGTCGAGCGCGGTCACCGCGCGATCGTGTTCAAGCCGCACCCCACCGCGCCGGCCCGCTACAGCCGCGCCCTGGAGGCGGAGGCCGAGAAGCTGGGCGTCGAGCTGACCGTGCTCGACATGCCCGTTCTCGCCGAGGTGCTGTTCGAGAAGTCACCGCCCTCACTGGTCGTCGGCTGCTTCTCCACCGCGCTGTTCACGGCGTCGGCGTTCTACGACCTCCCGGTCGCCCGCATCGGCACCGAGCCGCTCCTGGAGCGGCTGACGCCGTACCAGAACAGCAACCGGGTCCCGGCGGTACTGGCGGACGCGCTGATCCCGGACCTGGAGGGCCGCAAGGGCGAGGAAACGATCCCCGCGCAGACCCTGGACGGTCTGGTCAAGGCGGTCGGGTTCGCGATGCAGCCGCAGATCTACCCGTCGCTGCGCCGGGACGCGGAACGCTATCTGTCGAAGAACCTCGCGGCGCGCACCAAGCGGTACTTCAGGCGCCGCCGGCTGACCTCGCTGGGCCTGCCGGGCGGCATTCCGGAACGGCTCGCCTTCCTGCCGCACAACTCCACCGCGCGCCGGGTGGTGCGGCGCGCACGGGCGTTGAAGAAGGCCGTCAAGCGCTGAGCCGGGCTCGGCCCACGAAGCTCCTTGCGGTCGCACGGTGGCGACACCGCGCGACCGCAAGGAGCTTCCTACTTTTTTGTTCCTTTTGGTCTCCCGCATAGGAATCCCATAGGCTCGTATCCCCAGTTGTTCACCGATGGTTCCCCCGAAGTTCGATTACGGAGGGAACCCGTTCGTATTTCATGCCCTCTTATGAAGGTTATGCGCATCGCAGTCTTCGTCGAGAACCGCAACGGTGTCGGTCTCGCGGCGGAGATCATGAAGGCCCCCGGAGCCCACGCCCACTCGTTCCACCTGGTCACCGCCGACCGGGACGGGGATGTGGCGGGCTGGATCGAGCAGGAGGCCGCGGCCCGTTTCGACGACCTCAAGGTGCACAACCTCTTCCAGGTCGACGAGCCGCTCAGCGCCGCCGAGTTCCTCGAGGAGGTGGGCCGCCGTATCCGCGCGTTCACCGAGCAGGAGCACATCGACCGGCTGGTGTTCTTCAACGACCAGTCGCAGCGCGGCCGCCGGGTCGCCGGGGAACTCGGCCGGACCCTGCCGCTGGTCCTCGTCCAGGACGGGCACCTCGACTTCCACTTCAAGAGGACCGACGCGGGCCTGCGCGACCAGAACTGGTACTACGGCTCCTCCTCCCCCGCCGCCGTCTGCGTCTGGGGCCCCGCGACCGCGCACCACCTGCTGTTCCGCTCCGCGGACGCCGACGCGCCGGTCCACATCACCGGCGCGCTCGGCCACAGCGACGACCCGCTGCTGCTGCGCGCGGCCCGCTCCACCACCCACCGGCACGCGGGACGCCCCGGTGAGCCGCTGCGCATGGTCGTCCTCGACCAGCCGCTCAGCGACCAGCGCAAGCTCTCCCGCAACGACCACCGCGAGCAGCTGACGGAGCTGTGCGAGGCGCTCACCGCCTTCGGCGAGGTGGAGATCAAGCCGCACCCCTCCACCCTGCGCGGCCACCTCGAATGGCTGCGGACCCTGCCCGATGTGACCGTGCTGGACGAGAGCGCGCTGCTGGAGGCCGAGGCCCTCGACGGCTACGACCTCGCCATCACCTTCTTCTCCACCACCTATCTGCAGACCCTGCGCGCGGGCACCCCGCTGATCCTGTTCAGCCCGCCCGCGCTCAACATCGTCTTCCCGACGGTCAACCACCCGCTGCTGCGCAACGTCGGCACGGTCGGCGAACTCGTCGACGTCGCCGCCGACCTGCAGCGCTCGGGCAAGTTCACGGCCAACGCGCACGGCGAGCCGGTCGAGCACTTCATCACCTTCCACGACGACGTCCCGGCCCGTGTGCTGCGCCGCATCGAGGAGGCCGAGATCCCCCTCGAGCGCCCGGCGCCCCGCTGGTCCGCCCCCGAGGACGGGCCGCGGGGCCACCTCTCGCGCGCCGAGCGGGCCCTGCGGGCGGTCGAGGGCCGGATGAACCGCCCGCGCTCGCTGGCGATCCTGGGTCTCGGCTTCTCCTACGTCACCGGCGTGGCGATCCCCGTGCTCACCTACACCCAGGCCCTGCTCGCGCAGTCCCCGGTCGACATCCGCTACTTCGACCTCGGCGTGTACTCGCGCACCGAGGACGTGCTGGCCGACCTGGAGGGCACCGAGGTCGTCCTGATCAACAGCCTTGCCCCGTTCTGGCGTTCGGCGCTCGCCAACGAACTCACCGAGGCGCTGGTCGCGCTGGGCAAGTCCGTGGTGCTGTACGCCCACGAGACCGAGTACGTCATGAACTTCGAGGGCGAGCAGCACGCGCTGCGGCACGCCGAGATGCTCAAGGTGCTGCCGAAGATCAAGGTGCTGTGCGTGTCCACCGCGCAGGCCGACATGTTCCGGCAGATCGGCGTGAGCGATCCGGTCGTCGTCTACAACACCGTGCCGCTCGACACCCACCGCGCCCGGGCCCGGCAGACACCGGGTGAGCGGCCGCGGATCGTGATGGTCGGCTCGATGCAGGACCGCAAGGGGCTGGACCTGTTCTCTCGGGTCGCGGAACTGGCGTACGCGCAGGGGCTGCCGTGGCGGTTCGCCTGGATCGGCCACAAGACCTGGCGGATCGGTCCCTCGACGCTGCTGTCGGACCGCGTCGAGTGGATGGGAGCGCTCTCCCGGGACCGGGTGCGTGAGGAACTCGCCGCCTCCGACGTCTTCTTCCTCTCCAGCGTGGACGACCCGATGCCGCTGTCGGTGGTCGAGGCGGTGCAGCAGCGTCTGCGGACCGTCACCTACCACCGGGTGGGCTCGCGCGAGGTGCTGGAGGGTGTGCCCGGCTACCGCTCCTTCGCCGAGTACACGCCGGAGGCGGCGCTGGACGCGCTGCGGCACGTCCTCGACGAGGAGGTCTCGGAGGAGGAGTACCAGGACGTCGAGGCGCTGTTCGACATCTCCGCCTTCACCGCCCGGATGACGACGGCGCTGGGCCTGGCCGGCCCCGTGGACGTGGCGCCCGCCGCGGCCCCCGAGGAGCCGGACGGCGAGACCGCCTACGGCGAGGGCCCCTTCTCCGCGGTGCTCTCCCGGCACGGCAAGTACCTCGCCGAGGACTTCACCCGGCACTTCACCGCGGGCAAGCACGACGACGCGCTGCGCGTCGGCACCGAGATCCTGCGCCGCCGGCAGCCCGTGGACGTGCTGATCGGCATGGCCGAGATCCGCTCCGGGCGCGGCGACGTCGACGAGGCGTGCCGGCTGCTGTCCGCCGCCGCGATCGCGGGCGGCGACCGGATGCGGGTCTGGTCGGAGATCTACCGGGTGGCCGGCGGCCTCGGGGCGCGCGGCAAGGCGATACGGCAGCTCGCCCGCAAGGAGTCGATCCGGATCGACCTCGCCAACCGCTCGGCGCGGCTGCTGAAGTCCGACTGAGGGTGCTCCTCGTGGGGTGAGGTCCTGACCTTCGCATCGGGGCCTCACCCCTTCGGCTTGTAACGGGCCTCGATCCCCGCGACGAGCAGCGCCAGGCCCTCCTCGAAGTGCCGGTCGTAGTCCTCGAAGATCTCCGCGCCCGCGGACGCCGACAGCGGGAACTCGGCCAGCAGCCGGGCCCGTTCCGCCACGTCGTAGCCCTCCCGGCGCTCCCCCGGGGCGGGTTGGACGCCCTGCTCCTCGGTGACGAAACCGATGGTGTACGCGTAGGCGGTCGCGCTCGCCCGGACGGCCTGCGCGAGGGTGAAGCCGGCCGCGGTGAACAGGCGCAGGTTCTCCTCCATCTCCCGGCCGTGCTCGGTGCCGGTGAAGCGCGAGCCGCTGTAGACCTTGGCGCCGTCGCGGTAGCCGAGCAGGGCGGCGCGCAGGCCCCGGTTGGCCTTCAGCATGCGTTCCTGCCAGGTGTCGTCCGGGTCGAGGTCGGTCCCGGCGACCATGCGGCGGTACATCTCCGTCGCCATCTCGTCCAGCAGGGCCTGCTTGTCCTTGAAGTGCCAGTACAGCGCGGGCGCCTTGACGTCCAGCTCCCTGGCGATGGCCCGCAGGGTCAGGCCCTCCAGACCGCCCTCGTTCAGCAGCTTCAGGGCGGTGTCCGCGACCCGCTTGCGGTCGAGGGGCGCGCGCTTCTCCGTACTCACGCTTGACAGCTTAACAGCGTTAAGGGCACTCTCGTGACCGACGGCACTTAACAGCGTTAAGGAGACTGGATCATGGAAGAGGGGATCATGAACACGGACGTACTGGTCGTGGGCGCCGGACCGACCGGCCTCACGCTGGGCATCGACCTCGCGCGGCGCGGGGTGGACGCGCTGGTGGTGGAGCGGAGCGAGGGCCTCACGCCCGGCTCGCGGGGCAAGGGCCTGCAGCCGCGGACGCAGGAGGTCTTCGACGACCTCGGGGTGATCGACGCGCTGCGGGCGGCCGGCGGCCCCTATCCGGTCGGGATGATCTGGCGGGACGGCGAGCCGCAGGGCGAGCACCGGATGATGGACGCGGACGAGGACACCGACGAGGACTCGCCGTATCTGCTGCCGCTGATGGTGCCTCAGTGGCGCACGCAGGAGGTCCTGTACGCGCGCCTGACCGAGCTCGGCGGAAAGGTGGCCTTCGGGCACGAGCTCGTGGGCCTGGAGCAGGACGCGGACGGAGTGACGGCGCGCTTCGCGAACGGCTCCTCGGTGCGCGCCCGCTACCTGGTGGCCGCCGACGGAGGACGTTCGGCGGTGCGGCGGGCGGTTGGGATCGGCATGACCGGGGAGACGGTCGACCCCAACCCGGTGCTGGTGGCGGACGTACGGATCACCGGACTCGGCCGCGAGTACTGGCACATCTTCCCGCCCCGGGGTGAGGATGCGGGCTACCTGGCGATCTGCCCACTCGCCGGGACGGACGAGTTCCAGTTGGTCGCGCAGTTCCCGGACGGCACGGAGGTGGACACAGGCCTGGAGGGCGTGCGCAGGGTGGCCGCCGAGCGCACGCACATCGCCCCAGCCGACATCACGACCCTGTCCTGGTCCTCCGAGTTCCGCCCCCGCGCGGCCCTCGCGGACCGCTTCCGCGCCGGGCGGGTCCTCCTCGCCGGGGACGCGGCGCACGTCCACTCCCCCGCCGGCGGACAGGGCCTCAACACCAGCGTCCAGGACGCCTACAACCTGGGCTGGAAGCTGGGCGCGGTGCTGCGGGACGGGGCGGCCGCGGACCTCCTGGACACCTACGAGGAGGAGCGGCGCCCCATCGCCGCCCATGTCCTGGGCCTGTCCACCGCCATCCACCGCGCCGAGGCGCGCCGCGGCAGGGCGACCCGCCAGCTGGGGCTCGGCTACCCGGACTCCTCGCTGACCGAGGAGACCCGCACGGACCCGGCCGGCGCCGTCCGCGCCGGCGACCGCGCACCGGACGCGGAGTGCGACACCGGCCGCCTCTTCGACGCCTTCCGCGGGCCGCACTGGACCCTGCTCGCCCTGGACACCGAGGCACCGGCCCCCGGGGAAGGGGTACGGCTCGTGCACGCGAGCACACCGAAGCCGTACGGCAAGGGTCTCCTCCTGATCCGGCCGGACGGTTACGTCGGCTGGGCGGGCGACTGCGCGGCCGGACTGGACGCCTACCTCACCCGGGTCGGCCTGAGCCGACCCCTGGGCCGCGAGATCCCCTAGGCGCTCGCCAGCGACAGCTTCACCGCGAACCCGAGGAACAGCACCCCCGCCGCAGAAGTCGCCGTCGCCGAAAGCCGCTTACGGCGGCGGAAGGCGGCGGCGAGCCTGGTGCCGCCGCATATCAGCGCGCTGAGGTAGAGGAAGCTGGCGAGCTGGGCGAAGGCGCCGAGGACGACGAAGGACAGGGCCGGGTAGGCGTACCCCGGGTCGACGAACTGCACGAAGAAGGCGACGAAGAACAGGATCGCCTTGGGGTTGAAGAGGCTGACGACGAGGGCACGGCGGTAGGGCCGCTCGTCGGTGACGCCGGCGGCGTCCTCCTCCGCGACCTCCGGCCCCCGCCGGTCGCGCCACAGCCCCCACGCGGCCCGCATCATCCCGACCGCGAGCCACGTCAGGTAACCGGCCCCCGCGTACTTCACGATCCCGAACAGCACGGCGTTGGCCTGGAGCAGGGAGGCCACCCCGGCGGCCGACAGGGTCATCAGCACGGCGTCCCCGCACCACACCCCGGCCGCGGCGGTGTATCCGGCCCGCACGCCCTTGCGGGCGGCCACGGACAGCACGTACAGCGAGTTGGGCCCGGGCAGCAGGATGATCAGGACGAGGCCTGCCAGATAGGTGGGGAGATCGATGACACCGAACATGAAAGGGAGTCTCGCACGGGGGTCTGACACTCCCCCGTGACGTGGTGATCAGAAGGCTTCCGGTGCCGATCAGAAGGCGTCCGAGGGCACGTAGGTGCCCCAGACCTCCCGCAGCGCGTTGCAGACCTCGCCGACCGTCGCGCGGGCGCGCAGGGCGTCCTTCATCGGGTAGAGGACGTTGTCCTCGCCCTCGGCCGCCTTCTTCAGGGAGTCCAGGGCCGCGTCCACCGCCTGCTGATCGCGCTCGGCGCGCAGCTTCGCCAGGCGTTCGGCCTGCTGGGCCTCGATGGCGGGGTCGACGCGCAGGGGCTCGTAGGGCTCCTCCTCGTCGAGCTGGAAGCGGTTGACGCCGACCACCACCCGCTCGCCGGAGTCCGTCTCCTGGGCGATGCGGTAGGCGCTGCGCTCGATCTCGCTCTTCTGGAAGCCGTGTTCGATGGCGGAGACGGCCCCGCCGAGGTCCTCGACCTTCTGCATCAGTTCCAGCGCCGCCGCCTCGACGTCGTCGGTCATCTTCTCGATGACGTAGGACCCGGCGAAGGGGTCGACGGTCGCCGTCACGTCCGTCTCGTAGGCGAGGACCTGCTGGGTGCGCAGGGCCAGGCGGGCCGACTTGTCGGTCGGCAGCGCGATCGCCTCGTCGAAGGAGTTGGTGTGCAGGGACTGCGTGCCGCCGAGCACCGCGGCCAGGCCCTGGACGGCGACGCGGACCAGGTTCACCTCCGGCTGCTGGGCCGTCAGCTGCACGCCCGCCGTCTGCGTGTGGAAGCGCAGCATCAGCGACTTGGGGTTCTTCGCGCCGAACTCCTCCCGCATGACCCGGGCCCAGATGCGCCGTGCTGCACGGAACTTGGCGACCTCTTCGAGGATCGTCGTGCGGGCCACGAAGAAGAAGGACAGGCGCGGGGCGAAGTCGTCGACGTCCATGCCGGCCGCGACCGCCGTGCGCACGTACTCGATGCCGTCCGCGAGCGTGAACGCGATCTCCTGCGCGGGCGAGGCACCGGCCTCCGCCATGTGGTAGCCGGAGATCGAGATGGTGTTCCACTTCGGGATCTCGGCCTTGCAGTACTTGAAGATGTCGGCGATCAGACGCAGCGAGGGCTTGGGCGGGAAGATGTACGTCCCGCGCGCGATGTACTCCTTCAGCACGTCGTTCTGGATCGTGCCGGTCAACTGGTCGGCGGACACGCCCTGTTCCTCGGCGACCAGTTGGTACAGGAGCAGCAGCAACGACGCCGGCGCGTTGATCGTCATCGACGTGGAGACCTTGTCCAGCGGGATGCCGCCGAACAGCACCCGCATGTCGTCGACCGAGTCGATGGCGACGCCCACCTTGCCGACCTCGCCGTGCGCGATCGGCGCGTCGGAGTCGTGGCCCATCTGGGTGGGCAGGTCGAAGGCGACCGACAGACCCATCGTGCCGTTGGCGATCAGCTGCTTGTAGCGCGCGTTGGACTCGGTCGCCGTACCGAAGCCGGCGTACTGGCGCATGGTCCAGGGCCGGCCGGTGTACATGGAGGGATACACGCCCCGCGTGAACGGGTACTTGCCCGGTTCGCCCAGCTTCTCGGCCGGGTCCCAGCCCTCCAGGCTCCCAGGCCCGTAGACCGGCTCGATGGGCAGTCCGGACTCCGACTCGCGCGCCATGGTGTGATGCCTCCCGCTGAGCTACTGGCCAGTACAGACCGACCCTCCTGCGGAGCGTAGCGGTGCCCGTGCGGCCCTTGCAGGGGAGCACGCTGGGACCTTCCTCACAGGTGTTCTGCGGCCTCCGTCACAACCATGCACCGCCGTTCGCGAGGCGTCACCCGCGGGCAGCATGTCAGGTGACACACGGGCTCATCGGTGAGACGTCGGGGGTCGGCTTTGCGTACTACGGGCATGGGCACCAAGGCCGCCGTCGGCGCGGCGCTCGTGGCTCTGGTGAGCGTCTGGGGCTGCACCGTGCAGGGAGGCGACGGCAAGGGCGGATCGCCGGTGCACATCGTGCTGCCGAGCAGCACCCCGTCGGCCTCCGGGTCCGGCGGCGGGCGGAGCACGCCCCCCGCCACGTCCGGCTCCGGCGCCGCCGTGCTGTGGTCGCGCGGCGACTCGGGATCGGGCGTGCGGGAACTCCAGGCGCGGCTCAGGCAGGTCGACTGGCTCTTCGACGGTCCGACGGGGTCGTACGACGACCTGACCGAGGCCGCGGTCAAGGGGTTCCAGGGCAAGCGGGGACTGCCGAAAACCGGTGAGACGGACACCGTCACCTGGCAGCGGCTGAAGAAGATGACCCACGAGCCGGGCACATGGGAGCTGTACCTGATGGGCGGGCAGCCCGCCGGCGCCCCCGATCCGCGCTGCACGACCGGGCGTGTGCTGTGCATCGACAAGACCACCCGCACCCTGCGCTGGATGATCGACGGCCGGACGGTCTCGGAGATGTCCGTCCGCTTCGGCGCCGTCGGCACGCCCACCCGGGAGGGCGTGTTCCACGTGTACTGGAAGTCCCGCGACCACTGGTCGACGCTCTACGACTCCCCGATGCCGTACGCCATGTTCTTCAGCGGCGGCCAGGCGGTGCACTACTCGTACGACTTCGCGGCCCGCGGTTACGCCGGCGGCTCGCACGGCTGCGTCAACGTCCGGGACGAGGCGGCGATCTCGAGCCTGTACGCGCAGGTGCGCAACGGCGACAAGGTCGTCGTGTACCGCTGAGGCGTACGGAGAAGGGGATGTGTGGGGCGCGGGCGGGACCGGGGGAACGTGTCCCGCCCGCGCCGAGGTGCACGAGCCGTGGGTACGGGGGGAACCCCGGCTCTGTGCGACGGCCGATGACCAGTCGGCTCACTCTCTACTGCGTCGGAACGGCCGAAAACGTTACTGGCGAGGCCGAGAAAACATCACCACTTGCGTCGACGCAGGTCAGCGGGGGCGACTGACGGTTCAGAGGGCGGTGTACGTCGGGGTCGGCGCCGGGGTGTGCGCCGCCAGGGGCGCGGCGGACATCAGGGGGCCGTCGCCCGTGCCCGTTCCGCTGCCGCCGGAACCGCCACCAGGCGCTATGTGGTTGCCTTCGTCGTCGCCGCCGTGGCCGCCCTGGTCGCCCTGACCTCCGGAGCCGTTGCCCTCGCCCCGGCCGCCCTTGCCGTTTCCCTTGCCGTTGCCCCGGCCGTCGTCGCCCTTGCCGTTGCCGTTGCCCTTGCCCTTGTTGCCCTTGGCGTTCTTGCCGTCGCGGGCGTTGGCCTCGGCGCCGAGGACGGTCTTGCAGTACTTCCAGACGCGGTCGGGTGTGGCGCCGCCGGCCGCGTTCTCCAGGGCCTGTCTGCGGTGAGGGGTCAGTTCCTTGCCGCCGAGCGCGTCACGGCACGTCGAGGGAGCCTGCTCGCGCCACCAACTCCCTGCTTCGGCACCGGACTTGGCCGTCGGGCCGTCGTCGGGCGTGCCGCCCGGAGTGCCCGCTTCGGGGGTACCGCCGGTGGAGTCGTCGGGCGTGGGCGCGACCTGGGCTCCGCTCGGCGTGGGCGAGACCGGCGGACGGTCGGGGGTGACCCCGGCCGAGACGGCCGGGCCCGGCTCGTCACGGTCGAACGGCGTCGGCAGGATTCCGCTTGTCGCCGCGGCGGCGACCCCGCCGACCATGCCGACCGCCAGCGCTGCGGCCATCCCGAACCGCGCGGGCCGGCTCCAGCGGGGCCGCCCGGCGGCACGGCCGGGGGCGCCGATACTGATGAGCCCGGCGTCATGACCGCCCCCGGGAGGGCTGCTGTGACCGCCCGCGAGGCGATCGACATCGGAGGTCTGGCGGTGTCCGTCTCGGTGGCCCGCGCTGGTCTGCTCGGCGGCGCCCGCGTTGGCGTCAGCGGTCGAGCGTGCTGCGCGGAACGCGGCCAGGGCGGCTGCCTCGCCGGGGAGTTCGGCGTGGCCCGGCGCCTCCGGGGTGAGCGACTCCAGGGTTTTCGCGAGCCGTTCGGCCTGGTCGCGGGCGGTGGTGTCGACGGCGTCCAGTGACCCACCGCGCAGCAAAAGCTCCGCTGTTTCGCGGTCCAGCCACTTGTACTGCTCGTCGGCCATCACATGTCCTTCTGCGTCCGCGCGCGCAGATGCGTCACACTCGCGGACGTCACCGCACGGCCGTGCGGTTCTCGCTGGGGCGGCAGCGCGTCGAGGCCGCCGCTCGATTCCGGATCCTCGCCGAGCAGTTCGGCGAGACGCTTCAGACCGCGGTGCGCGGCCGTACGGACGGCGCCCGGCCGCTTGCCGAGCGTCTCGGCCGCGCTCTTGGCGTCGAGGCCCACGACCACACGCAGCACGACCGCCTCGGCCTGGTCCTGCGGCAGCCGGGCGATCAGGGAGAGGGTGTGGTCGGTGGCGAGGGCCTCCATGGCCTCGCCCGCCGTGTCGGACTCCGCGGGCCTGGCGGTCAGTTCCGTCTCGTCGCCGCCGATCGCGGGGCGGCGGCCGCGCATCCGTATGTGGTCCAGGGCGCGGTTGCGGGCGATCCGGGCCGCCCAGCCCCGGAAGCGGTCCGCGTCTCCGCTGAACCGGTCCAGGTCGCGGGCGATCTGCAGCCAGGCCTCGGAGGTCACGTCCTCCGCGTCCGGGTCGCCGACGAGGGTGCGGACGTATCCGAGCAGCCGGGGGTGCACGGTTCGGTACACAGCACGGAACGCGGTCTCGTCCCCGTCCTGTGCCGCAAGCACCGCGGCGGTCAGCTCCGCGTCGTCCCCCAGCACCCGTAATTCCTCAGTCGAAGGTCGGCCGGTGGTCACGGCGATCATGCGAGAGCCACGCCCGGCGCGAAAGGCACGTTACGACCTGAAACCGCTGCTCGTCCATGTCCGTACAATTCTCAACCACTCCGTTACGGGACTGGTCGCACCCGGGGTGTGACAGAAACCGCACTCATGGCGCTGTAGGAGATACGGGCCGCCGCGCGGCCCGACCGCGCGACGGCCGGGGCCTCTCCTGTGGGGGGTGGCGGCCCCGGCCGTTGCTTCGGTGGCCGAAACCGCTGGGTTCGCGGGCGGCTGTCAGCCGTTCTTCCCGTTGCCGCCGTTGCCGTTGCCCTTGTCGGCGCTCTTGCCATTGCCGGACTTGCCGGCGTCGTCGGCTCCGTTGCCCTTGCCGCTGCCGGGCATGGGGGTGGCCGTCTGAAGTCCCAGCTGCTCGGCGCAGTA
The DNA here is from genome assembly GCF_053593695.1 of Streptomyces sp. NPDC002144. NCBI lineage: Bacteria > Bacillati > Actinomycetota > Actinomycetes > Kitasatosporales > Streptomycetaceae > Streptomyces > Streptomyces sp. NPDC002144. The sequence goes on along the minus strand of NZ_JBSFDB010000024.1, from coordinate 107,687 downwards.
GGCCGCGACGTTCGCCTCGCCGCCCGCGGCCGTGATCAGCCGTTGCCAGGCCGTCGACTGCAGTGCCTTGCCGTTGCCCTTGACGTGCTCGTAGGCCTTGCAGTGGGCCTCGGTGTCCTGCGCGGTGGACGGGTGGGCCGGGTGCGCGCTGCCGGGCGCGGTCGAGCCGTCCGACCCTCGGGGTGAGGGGTGGGTGGTGGGCGCGGTGGGCTGCGCCTGGGGCGGGTTCTTGTGGTCGGGGCCGGACGAGCCGACGGTGCCGATCGCCGCGAACGCGACGCCGCCCAGGGTGAGACCGGCCAGCGACAGGGTGAGCGTGGCCCGCAGGGAACGGCGGGTGCGGGTGCGCTCACGCGGGCGCCAGTCGTCACGGCGCCGGGTCCGCGCGCGGTGCGCGCCGGCGTCCCTCGCCTCCCGGAACGCGGCCACCGCCCGCTGCTCGGCCTCGCCGTCGACGCCTGCGGACCGCATGACCCCGGCCAGCAGGAACTCCAGTTCTGGTCCGTCCGCCCGCTGCCCGGCCCCGGACACGCTGCCGTCATGGTGCGCACGCCGACGACCGGGGGCACCGCCCTCGCTCTGCCGTTCACCCATGCCCGCATCCATCCGTGTCCGACGGCCGTCCGCCGTCGCCGTAACCGCCACCGGCATCCGCGACTCCCGTGTCGGAGTCGGGGCGCGGAGCCGTGGTGGTGTCCTCGTACGTCGTGCGTCCGGTCGGGGCCGTCGCGTCGTCGGCGTCCACGCCGTGGTTGACGTATGTTCCGTCGCTGACGTTCATTTCGACTCCCCCAGCGTCCGGGGGTCGTCATTCGTCACACCCTGGGCGCCGAGCAGGGCGGCCAGGCGCTTCAGGCCCCGGTGGGCGGCCGTGCGGACCGCGCCGGGGCGTTTGCCGAGGACGCGGGCCGCGGTGGGGCCGTCGAGGCCGACGACCACCCGCAGCAGCACGGCCTCGGCCTGGTCGCGGGGCAGTCCGCGGAGGAGTTCCAGGGCGCGTTCGGTGGACAGCGCCTCCAGGGCCTGGTCGTGGGTGCTGTGCGGCCCGGGCAGATCCAGTACGTCCTGCTCAAGCCCCGCCGACCGGGGCCGTACCTTCTGCCGGCGCAGATGGTCCAGCGCGCGGTGCCGGGCGATGGTCGCCGTCCAGCCGCGGAAGCCCGCCCCGTCGCCGCGGAACCGTCCGAGATCGCGGGCGATCTCCAGCCAGGCGTCCGACGCCACGTCCTCCGCGTCGTCCCCGACGATCCCGCGCAGATAGCCGAGCAGTCCGGGCTGCACGATCCGGTACGCCGCCGCGAACGCGGCCTCGTCGCCCTCCTGGGCCCGCGCGACGGCCGCGCCCAGCTCCCCGTCGGACGCCTGCGTGCGGCGGGGTTCCCGTGCCTGGCCCAACGACTGTCCTCGTTCGTACGCGTGCGAAGGTGGCCCTGCCGGGCCCGCCCCGTGCGGCACCTCCGTCCGTGCGCACACCTCCACGCTCATCAGCGCCAGGCGTCACCGAAGTGTCACAGCCCGTCGATCGGGAGCGCCCGGAACACCCGGGGTGACGTTTGGCCATCGGTCAACGCTGTGTGTATGTGCCACCTGTGCAACGCAAGTGACAGGCATGACTGGTGTGACAGTTGTGGCAGATGTGACAGATGTGGCAGGTATTACGGTCACGGTCTTTCTTTTCTAGGGGTGGGGTAGTGAGTCCACGCGGCACGCGTGCGTACAGACCGCTGAGCTTCAAGCGCCGGGCGTGGCTGACGCTCGGCGCGGTGGTGCTGGGGAGCGGGGGTGTGGTGACGTACGCCGTCGCCGGCCCGTCCGCCGACCCCGGCGCCGGGGTCCGGGCCAAGCGCCCGGTGAAGGTCTACGACCTGGCGCTGAAGGGCACCGCGAGCGGCAAGCGGGAGCTGCCCCGCACCGAGACCAGGCAGTTCTCGATGCTCGGCGTCTCCTGGACGGGGCCGACCCAGCGGCTGCACGGCACCGCCCAGGTCCGTACCCGCAGCAAGGAGACCGGCGCCTGGTCCGCCTGGCGCGACCTGGAGACGGACACCGCTCCGCTGGTCGACCCCGAGGCCGGTCCCGACGCCCGCGGCGCGTCCGAGCCGCTGTGGGTCGGGCCCTCCGACGGCGTCGAGGTCCAGGTCGTCCACAAGGACGGCTCCACCAGCGCGGGCCTGCCCAAGGGCCTGCAGGTCAACCTGGTCGACCCCGGCGTCGCGACGACCGCCGAGACGAAGGCCACCGAGCCGGCCGCGTACGTGGCGGAGGCGAGCCCGACGGACGGCACGTCCCCGAGCGACAGCCCGAGCCCGAGCGACTCCGTGCCGCCGACCGACTCCGGGTCACCGACGGACTCCGGGTCACCGACCGGCTCCGTCTCCCCGAGCGACAGCGTCTCCGCGCCGGCGAGCGACTCGGCCTCCCCGTCCGCGAGTTCGTCCCCGTCGGCGAGCGCGTCCGTGAGCGTCCCGCCGGCGCCGCCGTCCACCGTGCCCGAGCCGCCGATCGTCTCGCGGGCCGGCTGGGGCGCCGACGAGTCGCTCAGCCCCGATCCGTCGGACTACAACGCCGATGTGAAGGCCGTGTTCGTGCACCACACGGACGGCTCGAACGACTACTCGTGCGCCGACTCCGCGGCGATCGTGCGGGGCATCTACGCGTACCACACGCAGACCAACGGCTGGAACGACGTCGGCTACAACTTCCTGGTCGACAAGTGCGGCACGATCTTCGAGGGCCGCAAGGGCGGCGTCGACCGTCCCGTGCTCGGCGCGCACACCTACGGCTGGAACCGCGAGTCGGCCGGCATCGCGGTGCTCGGCGAGTACACCACCACCGGTGCCTCCAACGCCGCGCTGGAGTCGGTCGCCCGGATCGCGGCCTGGAAGCTCGGCCAGTACGACGCGGACCCGGCGACGACCGTGCAGCTCAAGTCGGGCGCCGCGCAGACGAACTACTTCGGCACCGGTTTCACCGCGGGCGGTTCCTACACCTTCAACCGGATCTCCGGTCACCGCGACGGCTACAACACCCAGTGCCCCGGCAGCTCCCTCTACGCCCAGCTGCCGACGATCCGCGCCTGGGCGTCCGGCCCGGTGCAGGGCCTGAAGCTCACCTCGGTGTCCGGTGCGGCCCTGTCCGGCTCGACGTACTACACCAAGGGCGCGATCACGGCGAAGTGGTCGACGACGACTCCGGGTTCGCTGATCTCCCGGTTCGAGCTGCTGGTGGACGGCAAGGTCGCGGCCACCGCCGTCGGCACGGCCACCTCGGTCGGCGCCACGCTGCCTTCGGGCCGTCACAGCGTCGCCGTACGGGCCGTGCACCAGTCCGGCAAGACCGCGACGAGCTCCGCGCTGACCGTCGTCACCGACACCACGGCCCCCACCTTCACGACCGCGCCGAAGATCTCCCTGCGCACCGGCACCGTCGCCACCACGGCCGTCCCGGTCACCCTCGGCTGGAAGGCGGCCGACGACGCGGCCCTGAAGTCGGTGAGCCTGCTGTCGCCGACGACGGCCGCCTTCGGCCCGACCACGACCGGCTCCAGCCGCACCGCCCCGTCCGGTACGGCGAGCACCTGGTCGATGAAGGCGTACGACTACGCGGGCAACACCCGCACCTCGTCGCCGTCCTACACGCCGGTGATCCTGCAGGAGACCTCGGCCGTCAGGTCCGGCAGCTGGACGGCCCGTTCGTCCAGCAGCTACCTCGGCGGGAAGTCGTACTCCAGCGGTTCCAAGGGCGCGAGCCTGACGTGGACCTTCACCGGCCGCTCGGCTTCCTGGGTGGTGTCGCGGGCGTCCACCTCGGGTCAAGCGTACGTGTACGTCGACGGCGTGAAGGTGAGCACGGTCGACCTGAAGTCCTCGACGACCCTGTACCGCCAGGCGATCTGGACCAGGACCTGGTCCGGGAGCGCCAAGCACACGGTGAAGATCGTGGTGGTCGGCACGAGCGGCCGTCCGACGGTCACGACGGACGGCCTCGTGTACATCAAGTAGATCGTGTACATCGAGTAGTTCGTGTACATCGAGTAGTACGTCACATGGCGGTGTCGACCGGTTCGGGCGTCCTCTCCTGCGCGGCTTGCGGAGTGGGCGCCCGGTCCGCGTTCACGACCACCCCGGCGATCAGCGCGGCCAGCAGCAGGGCCGCCATCGCCCACCAGGTGGCGACGTTGAAGCCGTGCACGGTGGCCTCGGCCGCGAGCTGCCGCCGGTTCACCCCGGGTCCCGCGTGCGCGGTCAGATAGCGCGCGGTCACGGTCGCGGCGATGGTGTTCAGCAGCGCCGTACCGATCGAACCGCCCACCTGCTGCGCGGTGTTGAAGGTCGCGGAGGCCGCGCCCGAGTCTCGCGGCGGGACGCTTCCGGTGGCCAGCGACACGGACGTCATCATCGCCGTGCCCATGCCGAGGCCCAGCATCAGCATCGCGGGCAGGATGTGCGAGGCGTAGGCGGGCTCCACGCCCACCTGCGCGATGATCGCCAGCGCGCCCGCGGCCACCAGCAGCCCCGGCACCATCAGCGCCCGGGGCGGCACCCGGTTCAGCAGCCGGGCGGCGACCTGCGTGGAGCCGGTGATCATGCCGACGGTGATGGGCAGATAGGCGAGGCCCGTCTTGACCGGCGAGTATCCGAGGATGCCCTGCATGTAGTAGGTGAGGAACAGGAAGACGCCGAACATGCCGATGGTGGTCAGCAGCACGGTCAGGAACGCCCCGACCCGCTGCCGGTCCTTCACCACCGACATCGGCAGCAGCGGCACCCGCGCCCGTGTCTGCCACCATCCGAACACCGCGAGCAGGACGACCCCGGCGGCGAGCAGCGTCAGCACCAGGCCGTCGCTCCAGCCCCTGGACTCCGCCTCGGAGAAGCCGTACACGAGCGAGAGCATCCCGGCCGACCCGAGCAACGCGCCCGGCACGTCCAGACGGGCGCCGGGGTGGCGGACGCCGGACTCCAGCAGGGCCATGGCGCCGAAGAAGGCGATCAGGGCGATGGGCACGTTGACGTAGAGGCACCAGCGCCAGTTCAGGTACTGGGTCAGGAACCCGCCCGCGAGCAGGCCCACCGCGGCACCGGCGCCGATGATCGCGCCGAAGATGCCGAACGCCTTCCCGCGGTCCTTGGGGTCGGTGAAGGTCGTGGCCAGCAGCGACAGCGCGGACGGGGCGAGCAGCGCGGCGAAGACGCCCTGCAGGGCCCGCGCGCCGAACAGCATCCCGGAGTTCGCCGCGGCACCGCCGAGCGCGGAGGCGGCGGCGAAGCCGAGCAGCCCGATGACGAAGGTCGTCTTCCGGCCCACCAGGTCGGAGACCCGGCCGCCGAGCAGCAGCAGCCCACCGAAGGCCAGCGTGTACGCGGTGATGACCCACTGCCGGTTCCCGTCCGACATGTGCAGCGCGGACTGGGCGGACGGCAGGGCGATGTTCACGATGGTCATGTCGAGGACGACCATCAACTGGGCGAGCGCGATGACGACGAGGGCCCACCAACGACGGTTGTCAGCCATGCCCCCATCGTGCTCCGCGTCACACTTGTTTGGGAACGGCCGCGTCTCTTATTACGGCGATTTTGCTCCCGCGCTCACCGCCGTTACCGTCCTTACCGCCCCACCGCCGTTACCGCGACCCTGCCCCCGCCTCCCGGCACAGCAACCGCAGCGACCCGTCACCGAGGAAGCACCGCCGGGCCTCGTCGACCGGGTCCCACAGCCGCCCGTCCGGCGTGCGCAGCCAGTGCTCGCCCCCGCTCGCCCACCACTCGGCCCCGGTCTGACGGACGATCACCTCACCCGCGTACGCCCCGAAGCCGCGCAGCACCCGCTCCACGGCGGCGTACGGCGGCGCGTCCCGGCGCATCTCCTCGATCAGGCGGTCGACGCGCCACAGGCTCTGCGCCGAGTAGTCGAGGCGCAGCCGCGCCCCCTCCCGCATCGTCGCCACCGCGTCCGCCGCCCACCGCACGGGCTTCGCCGCCGCGTTCGGCCTGGTCTCGTGGAAGGTAGTCACATAGCCATGAGCGGTCCTGGCGTGCCGTGTGTCACACGGAATGGGGCCCTTCCCCGGTACCGGTGCAGGACCGCCCCAGCTCCGCCGCACCACGGTCACAGGAACCCCTCAGCTGCACGTTTTGACCGGGAGTGACGCTTCGCCCGTTCCGTGCGCTCCTCTCACTGATGAGCCTGTACTTCCATCTCCGCGCGGTGCCGCCCTCGGCGCTGCGCAACAGCGCGAACTGGTTGCAGCGGCTGTTCGAGGACGACTGGGACACCGTGCGCGAACGTATGGACCGCCACCGTGAGGAGGTGCTGGACACGACCTACCTGGACCAGCACGCCCTCTACGGCCCGGCGGCCGACGTGGTCCTCGGCGGCACCTCCGTGCCCCCGTTCCTGCTGCTGACGGCGGCCCAGGTGGCCCGGGTCAGCACGTTCCTGGAGTCGACGGACTTCGAGTCCCTCTGGCAGAAGGCGAGAAACGACCTGCTGGCCGACTACGGCGGCCCCGACGCCGAACCGGAGCTGCACGCCCTGTTCGCGGCGGCCCACCGCGACCTCGCCGCCTTCTACGCCCGCACGACGGAGTACGGAGACGCGGTGGTGAAGTGCCTACTGCGCTGAGGGTCCCCGGTGCGTCCGCGCCCGCCGCGAGACGACGGCCCGCAGCACCCGGCGCCCCTCCACCGACACCTCCAGCGCCCGCCGCAGCCCGGCGGGACCGTGCCCGGCGAGCAGTTCCAGAACGGTCGTCTGCCGCCGCAGCTCCGCCGCCACCAGCGGCGACATGCCCTCCGTCAGCCCCTCCCGCCGGGAGTCGACCGAGGAGTGCCCGTCAGCGAGCGGGTCCAGCAGCCGGTGTATCTGCAGCGCGGCGACCGAACACCCGTCGGCCCACACCCGCATCTCCCCGCCCGACCGCTCCGCCGGCGCGGCGGCCAGCATCCGCCGAGCCAGCAGCGCCGCCTCGTCCTCGACGGACCCGGCGTACTCCTCGGCTCCGGTCAGCTTGCCCCGCACCTGCTCCAGCAGCGTCCCCCACTCCGCGTCGTCCCCGGCGTCGGACAGGCTCCCCCACAGCGGCCGCAGCACCTCGTCGTCGCCGCCCAGCAGCGGCACGCAGCGATCCAAACAAGCCAGCCCGCTGGCGGCCAGTCCGCGTTCGTCGGCCTGAGCGATCAGTTCCACCAGGCTCATCCACGCCTCCCTCTGCGGGCCCCTGCGAGGCTCCACCGGGCCTTCACCGGGCCCTTCCTTAACGGAGCCCGCACTTCCCCTTACTGCGCGCGACGGCCCGTGAGTGTCACAGGGGCACCACCCCGAGCCGGTCGAGCAGCCTGAAGAAGAGATTTTCCGCCAACGGATCGGGCTCCGCGGTCAGGACCTCGACCAGCGGCTCCGCCGTCACCTCGTGCCCGGCCTCCGCGGCCCAGGCGACGGCCCGCTCGGCGGCATCGCGGGGTTCCAGGAAGTAGTCCTCGAGGGTGAGCCCCTCGTTCCCGGCATCGAGGTACCCGGCCATCGCGGCCCGCGCCAGACACGTGGTCCAGGCGCCGCTCTCCGGCGCCGCCGCCTCGACGACCACCGACGCGCTGTCCATGACGTACCCGAAGAGCGCCGGCGCGCCGGTCTGAGCGGCGAGGACGTTCATGTTCCCGAGCTCGCCGTCCTCGCTCGGGTACTCCCACACCTGCCAGCCGCCGGGCGCCTCGGCCCGCAGCTCCATGCCCTCCTTGGCGCCGGCCAGCGCGTCCAGCCCGGCCAGCGGCCGCTCGTCGCGCCCGACGACGTAATACCCCCAGTAGCCCATGTCCGCAGCCCTATGGGAGAAGAGAGCCGGCGTCAACCCAGCCGGTTCGCCAAAGACTTGAACCCCGTCCACGACAGCGCGGGCCGCCCCGGATCCCACAGCTTCTGGACCGTGGCCCGCAGCGGCATCCGGATGCCGGCCGCGACCTGGTCCTGTGTCTGCGAGTTCGACAGGTCGCACCACACGGCGAAGGAACCACCGAGGATCTGCCCGTCGTACCGCGCGGGTACCGCCGTGGTGCCGCGCACCACGAGCGGGGTCCACTGCTCGTAGATGCGCTGCCCGGTCGGGTAGACGAAGTTGTTGGGCTGTCCGAGCACGTAGTACAGGTACTCGTCGTTGTAGTTGATGACCTTCCGCCCCGCGCTCAGGTACTCGACCGGCTGACGGGCCCCGTACTCCTTGCCGGTCCAGTACCCGACCTGGAGGTCCTTCGCGGGCTGCACCGACGTGCCGCGGAGGAAGCCGTCGTTCCAGGCGCGCATCGTGCGGTCGTGGGCGCGGATCGTGTCCGCGCGGTCGTTGAGCCATCCGGTCGTCAGGTCGGAGACGGTCGCGCCGGAGCCGTACTTCTCCCGGGCGGCGGTGGCCAGCTGCGGGAAGGACGCCTGCGGATTGGACACGACGAGCGCCTGGTACTCGTCACCGCCGAGGTTCCACTGGTCGCCGGGGAAGAGACCGGCGTACTCGTTCAGCAGATCGTCGACGATCTTCGCCGCGGCGGGCTTGGAGATGTCGACCGCGCCGCGCACGGGCACGCCCCGGACATTGCGCAGCTGCAGATCCGGATGGGCGGCGATCACCGCTCCCAGGTGTCCCGGCGAGTCGATCTCGGGCACCACGGTGATGTGCCGCGAGGCCGCGAGCGCGACGATCCGCTTCACCTCGGCCTTGGTCAGATGCGGCTGCGAGACGACCTCGGGATGGCTGCTGGACTCGATCCGGAAGCCCTGGTCGTCGGAGAAGTGCAGGCCCAGCTGGTTGAACTTCAGGTCACCGAGCTCCCGCACCCGGTCCTCGATCCACCGCGCGGTGAAGTTCTTGCGCGCGATGTCCAGCATGAACCCGCGCACCGGCTTGGCCGGCTGGTCGCGTACGACACCCTCGGGCGCCGAACGGCCGCCGTGCACCTCCTGCTTCAGCGTGCGCGTGCCGTAGAAGACCCCGGAGTCGGCGGGCCCGCTGATGCTCACCCGTCCGCCGCGCACGGTCATGACGTACGACTCCGGATTCGCGCCCTGGCCGCCCAGCGCCAGCCGCACGTCCCCGGCCTTGACGTCGTTCCTCTCACCGGCGTACGTCAGCCCCAGCTCGGAGGCGATCAGCCGGCCCTCGTCGGCCAGCCGCGGATCGCCCACCACCACGCGCTCACCGCGTGCGGGGCGCCAGCCGGGTCCGCGCGCCGCGGTGTGCGAGCGCACGGCGGGAATGGTCTGCGGGGCCTGTGAGAGGGGGTACGAGCGGGTCGGGCTCGGAGTCGGGGTGCCCGCGCGCGGCGCGGTGGACGTGGGGTCCGAGCCGCCGCCGGACTTCTGCGCCTGCTCCCGCGCGGACGCGGCGGGCGCGCTGTCGTCACCCCCGGAGGCCCACAGGCCGAGGCTCACTCCGGCCCCGACCGTCACGGCGAGCGCCGCCCCGATCACGATCCCTGGCTTCACGTTCCGCGCCGGCCGCCGACGCCGCCTGTGCTGACTCACTCCGCCAACCTAAGACTCCCGGGCGGACGCGGGGGTCCACCAAGCGTTCCGAAACTCTCCCCTGCGGGTGAAATTCGGGCATCCGTCGGACACGTCACGCCCACTCTCGATAACGTGACGTCACACCTCTCACAGCTTCCCCTGCCGAAACACACGTGACGCCCACACACCTTCCCGGCCGAGCGGCCATACCGACGCTGCCCACCCTCCTGGACGTCTTCAACACGGCCCCGGCCGACGACGCCCGCAAAATCCTCCTGGACTGCCTCCGCAGCCTCCGCTGGGCCCACCGGGTGGCGGACCACCGCCCCTACCCGGACATCGCCGCGCTGCTGGCCGCCTCCGACGAGGCGGCGTACGACCTGAGCCCGGCGGACCTCTCGGAAGCCCTGGCCGCCGAGACCCTCCCCACGCTACCCGACGGCACGTACTCAGCCGCCCATACCGCGATGAGAGCGGCACAAGCCGCATACGAGACGAAATTCGGCCATGCCTTCGTGATCTGCGTGGACGGTCTGCCTCCGGGCCAGGTGCTGGACCACGTACTGGCAGCCATCCGGTCACGGTTGACGAACGATCCGGAGGACGAGCGAGTGGTGGCGGCAGAGGAACTCCGGCGCCTGGCGAAAGAACGGCTGTCCGGCATGCTCAGGGGCGCGGCCGGCCACAACGAACCAGCACCCGGCCCATAGCAGGGCATCCCACGTCAGAAGCCGCGAAGCTCACCCATCCGCGTGCCACTTTGATCACACCGGTAGGCCCGGCGTAAGCGCCGCAGGCAACGGTGGATACGATGCTGGGGGCCGGTGGACCGTACCCGGCCGGGCCCGACCGACAGCACAAGCCGGCGCGGCCCCAATCCCCGCTCCCGGAGGGACTTCCGTGCCGGCTGGAACGCTGTACCGCGGCCGGGAAGGAATGTGGTCCTGGGTGGCTCACCGAGTCACCGGCGTCCTCATCTTCTTCTTCCTGTTCGTTCACGTGCTGGACACCGCTCTCGTCCGTGTGTCACCCGAGGACTACGACAAGGTCGTAGCCACGTACAAGACCCCGATCGTGGGACTGCTGGAGTACGGCCTCGTCGCCGCCATCCTCTTCCACGCGCTCAACGGCCTGCGCGTCATCGCCGTCGACTTCTGGTCGAAGGGCCCGCGCTACCAGAAGCAGATGCTCTGGTCCGTCGTGGGCATCTGGGTCGTGCTGATGATCGGGGCGATCTACCCCGTCCTCGGCCACGCCGCTCGTGAACTGTTCGGGAGCTGACACCGATGGCCACCACCGAATCCACCCCCTCCGGCGTCGGCCCGGTCGAGGGCGAGTCCCTCTACAACGTCGACAACCCGGCACCGTTCATCGAGGCCCCGCGCAAGCGCACCAAGAAGTCCCCGAAGTCCACCCGGGGCAACTTCGAGATGTACGGCTGGCTCTTCATGCGCCTGTCCGGCATCGTGCTGGTCGTCCTGGTCCTCGGCCACCTGCTGATCCAGCTCGTGCTCGACGGCGGTGTGTCGAAGGTCGGCTTCGCCTTCGTGGCCGGCCGCTGGGCGAGCCCCTTCTGGCAGGTCTGGGACCTGCTGATGCTCTGGCTCGCGATGCTGCACGGCGCCAACGGCCTGCGCACGGTCATCAACGACTACGCGGAGCGCGCGAACACCCGGCTGTGGCTCAAGGGCCTGCTCTACACCGCCACGGTGTTCACCATCCTGCTGGGCACGCTGGTGATCTTCACCTTCGACCCGAACATCCGCTAGGCACGGGGCTGCGAGAATCATGAAGATCCACAAGTACGACACCGTCATCGTCGGCGCCGGTGGCGCGGGCATGCGCGCGGCCATCGAGTCCACCAAGCGCAGCCGCACCGCCGTGCTGACCAAGCTCTACCCCACCCGCTCCCACACGGGCGCCGCGCAGGGCGGCATGGCCGCCGCGCTGGCGAACGTGGAGGAGGACAACTGGGAGTGGCACACCTTCGACACGGTCAAGGGCGGTGACTACCTGGTCGACCAGGACGCCGCCGAGATCCTGGCGAAGGAGGCCATCGACTCGGTCCTCGACCTGGAGAAGATGGGCCTGCCGTTCAACCGCACCCCGAACGGCACGATCGACCAGCGCCGCTTCGGCGGTCACAGCCGCAACCACGGTGAGGCGCCGGTCCGCCGGTCCTGCTACGCGGCCGACCGCACCGGCCACATGATCCTGCAGACGCTGTACCAGAACTGCGTGAAGGAGGGCGTGGAGTTCTTCAACGAGTTCTACGTCCTGGACCAGCTGATCACCGAGGTCGACGGCGTCAAGAAGTCCGCCGGTGTCGTGGCGTACGAGCTGGCGACCGGCGAGATCCACGTCTTCCAGGCGAAGGCCGTGATCTACGCGTCCGGCGGCTGCGGCAAGTTCTTCAAGGTGACGTCCAACGCGCACACCCTGACCGGTGACGGCCAGGCCGCCGTCTACCGTCGCGGGCTGCCGCTGGAGGACATGGAGTTCTTCCAGTTCCACCCGACCGGCATCTGGCGCATGGGCATCCTGCTGACGGAGGGTGCCCGTGGTGAGGGCGGCATCCTGCGCAACAAGGACGGCGAGCGCTTCATGGAGAAGTACGCGCCGGTCATGAAGGACCTCGCGTCCCGTGACGTCGTCTCCCGCTCCATCTACACGGAGATCCGCGAGGGCCGCGGCTGCGGTCCCGAGGGCGACCACGTCTACCTCGACCTCACGCACCTGCCGCCGGAGCAGCTGGACGCCAAGCTCCCGGACATCACCGAGTTCGCGCGCACCTACCTGGGCATCGAGCCGTACACGGACCCGATCCCGATCCAGCCCACCGCTCACTACGCGATGGGCGGCATCCCGACGAACGTCGAGGGTGAGGTCCTGGCGGACAACACGACGGTCGTCCCCGGCCTGTACGCGGCCGGCGAGGTCGCCTGTGTGTCGGTGCACGGCGCGAACCGTCTGGGCACCAACTCCCTCCTGGACATCAACGTGTTCGGCCGCCGGGCCGGTATCGCGGCGGCGGAGTACAGCCAGAAGGCCGACTTCGTCGAGCTGCCGGAGAACCCGGCCGAGCTCGTGGTCTCGACGATCGAGCAGCTGCGCACGTCGACGGGGACCGAGCGGGTCTCCGTGCTCCGCCGTGAGCTGCAGGAGACCATGGACGCCAACGTCATGGTGTTCCGCACCGAGCAGACGATCAAGACGGCCGTCGAGAAGATCGCCGAGCTGCGCGAGCGCTACAAGAACGTCGCGATCCAGGACAAGGGCAAGCGGTTCAACACCGACCTGCTGGAGGCCATCGAGCTGGGCAACCTGCTGGAGCTGGCCGAGGTCATGGCGGTTTCCGCGCTGGCCCGCAAGGAGTCCCGCGGCGGTCACTACCGCGAGGACTACCCGAACCGCGACGACGTCAACTTCATGCGCCACACCATGGCGTACCGCGAGGTGGGCGACGACGGCACCGAGACCGTGCGCCTGGACTACAAGCCGGTCGTCCAGACCCGCTACCAGCCGATGGAGCGTAAGTACTGATGGCAACTCCGACCCTGGAGAAGGCGGACGCGGCCCCCGAGCCCGGCTTCGCCGACTCCCCCTACATCACGGTCACCTTCCGGATCCGCCGCTTCAACCCGGAGGTCTCGGCCGAGGCGGTCTGGGAAGACTTCCAGCTGGAGATCGACCCGAAGGAGCGCGTCCTCGACGGCCTCCACAAGATCAAGTGGGACGTCGACGGCACGCTGACCTTCCGCCGCTCCTGCGCGCACGGCATCTGCGGTTCGGACGCGATGCGGATCAACGGCAAGAACCGTCTTGCCTGCAAGACCCTCATCAAGGACATCAACCCCGAGAAGCCGATCACGGTCGAGCCCATCAAGGGCCTCACGGTCCTGAAGGACCTGGTCGTGGACATGGAGCCGTTCTTCCAGGCGTACCGGGACGTCATGCCCTTCCTCATCACGAAGGACACGAACGAGCCCACGCGCGAGCGGCTGCAGACGGCGGAGGACCGCGAGCGCTTCGACGACACCACGAAGTGCATCCTCTGCGCCGCGTGCACCTCGTCCTGCCCGGTCTTCTGGAACGACGGCCAGTACTTCGGCCCGGCCGCCATCGTCAACGCGCACCGCTTCATCTTCGACTCGCGTGACGAGGCGGGCGAGCAGCGCCTGGAGATCCTCAACGACCGCGACGGCGTCTGGCGCTGCCGCACCACCTTCAACTGCACGGACGCCTGCCCCCGTGGCATCGAGGTCACCAAGGCGATCCAGGAAGTGAAGCGGGCACTGATCACCCGTCGCTTCTGATCGGGCGTCTTCGGCGCTCGCGCGTCAAAAGCCGTACGACGAGGGGCCGTTCCTCCCAGTCAGGGAGGGCGGTCCCTCGCTCGGTATAACCTGATCCGGTTACGGCGACAGACGGGGGACGAGCATGACCGAGCCGAATCCGTACCAGGGTGGGGCGGCCGAGTGGGGGCCGGACAAGCCGCCCGCGCAGCCTCCGACGACGCCACCGCCGGGGTACGGCTACCCCAACTCCGCGCCCAGTTACGGCTATCCGCAGCAACCCGCCGCACCGGCGTACGGCTACCCCGGACAACCCGCCACTCCGGCCTACGGGTTCCCGCAGCAGCCGGGTGGGCCGGCCCCCGTGGGCGGCGCGCCGGTGCTGGCCATCGGGGACATCACGGTGATGGGCGACCAGATCATCACGCCCGCCGGCACGATGCCGCTGCGCGGCGCGGTGTGGAACGCCACCGACATGTCGCACACCGAGGAGAAGATCCCGACGGTCGCCATCGTGCTCGCGATCATCTTCTTCATCTTCTGTCTGCTCGGTTTGTTCTTCCTCCTGATGAAGGAGAAGAAGACCACCGGCTTCATCCAGGTCACCGTGACCAGCGCGGGCCGGCACCACTCGACGATGGTCCCGGCCCTCGGCCCGCACACCTTCCCCGCGGTCATGGGGCAGATCAACTACGCCCGTTCGCTCAGCAGCATGTGACCCTCACAGCTGGCTGAGGATCGTCGGGTCGGTGATCCTCGTGTCCTCGGCCAGCAGCATCGCCTTGCTGAGAATGACCCCGAGCATGCGGTCGCCCTCGTAGGGCAGGTAGCCGGTCTGCGGGGCACCCGCGCCCGCCTTCGGGACGATGCACAGGTACTGGTCGTTCGGGGTCATGAGGATGTTGCCCGAGCCGAGGTGGATCTTGTACGTGTGGCGCTCGCCCTTCACGTGCAGGAAGCGGCCCTCGATGACGCACCGGTCTGCTATCGCGAGCCGGGGTATCAACCGCTCCAGCAGCGCCCGGCGGGTCTCGGCGCTCTGACCCAGCTCGCCGAAGCCGTAGCCCGACCAGTAGGCGCGGAAGCGGCCGCCGGGGCCGCCGTCCTGCCAGGTCGGGTCGTTGCCGACGCTGGCCACACCGACGAAGAGGTCGACGTCGCGCAGGACTTCGGACAGCACGAGGGGCGGGATGCCGGCGAGGGGGAGCGGGTCGACGGGAGCGACGCCGCCCCTGCGCCCCATGCGGTATTCGCCGCCGCAGCAGTGCGCCCAGTTCTGCGGGGCGTCGATCGGGTAGAAGCGGACCTGGTCGGTGCGCAGCCGCAGGAAGCTGCCGGACTCGGTGATCTCCTCGAAGCGCTCTCCGCCGTCGCCCTCGATCCAGTACTCGGCGCGCAGTCCCCAGCGGGGGAGCTCACGGGTGGCGGGCGGTGCCTCGTCGTCGACGGCCAGCCGCAGCTTGTTGCGCCAACCCCGGATGGCT
Source organism: Streptomyces sp. NPDC002144 (assembly GCF_053593695.1). Lineage (NCBI taxonomy): Bacteria > Bacillati > Actinomycetota > Actinomycetes > Kitasatosporales > Streptomycetaceae > Streptomyces > Streptomyces sp. NPDC002144. The sequence continues at coordinate 92,419 of NZ_JBSFDB010000024.1, read as the reverse complement.
GCGAGGGAGTTGAACTGGTGCTGGCGCAGGACGTGCCCCGCGAAGCGGTTCGAGTACGTGCCCGTGGCGCGTTCGGCGTCGGTGAGGAGGTACACCTCGCGGTGGGCCTGCTTGAAGGGCTGGGTGACGCGGTGCCGCTCCAGCCAGTCCCGCCAGGCGACGATCTCGGCGGGCTCATGGCCGACGGGGTGCCAGAGCCGGACCTCGGTGCCCTCGGTGACGGGCTCGTCGGCGAGGGTGCGCAGACTTCCGTCCGCATATCCGACGGTCCTGCCGTCCACCGTCCACAGCAGGCGCCGGGCGAGGGTGCCGACCAGGGGATGGTCCAGGTACCGCTCCCGCCAGGCGCCGTAGGCCCAGGTGCGGTCGGCGAGGAACTGGCGGTCCAGGCGCTCGCTCTGCGCCGAGAGCATCTTGTCGATGTCCTTGACGGACGCCTTGAGCTCCTTGAGCTCCTCGGGGTGGTCGCGCTTCACGGCCGCCGGCACGCTCTTGACGGCCTTCCCCGTCACGCTGCGCCACCCCAACAGGGCCTTTCCGCCTGTCACTTCGACCAGGGCGGTGTTCTCTGCGAGCCGCAGCTCCGTCCGGCCCACCTCGGTGAGCCCGTAGGTGGGCACGGCCAGTTCCTCGATCTCCTCGCGGGTGAGGCCGAGGGCGGTGGCGCGGGACTCCAGGGCCGCGTCGATCAGCTTGCCGGTGGCCTTGTACGTCACCCGGGTGGCGAGCCGGGCCAGCTCGGCCAGGGCCGCCTCCCCGTCCATCCGGGCGAGCGCGTTGACTCCCGCGTTGGCGACCTTCGGGTTGCGCGGTCCGAGTCCGGCGACCTTCCGGAGGGAGGTGTCGATGAGTGTTCCCAAAGCGCGTGCGGTGTCGGGGTGCGGTGGCAGGAGGGCGAGCAGCCAGGTCAGTCCGCGCAGGGCGTTGGCGTTGTAGGGGTCGTAGGCCTCGTTGAGATGGGACTCGTAGTCGCCGTGCAGCAGGGGGAAGGTGCGGGGTCGGCCGACCAGGGCGAGCCAGGGCAGGACGGTCGCCCTGACAAGGTCCGGGCCCAGGGCGTCCGCGAGCTCGGTGGCCCGCTTGTCCCACTTGGTGCTGGGCCTTGCCGCGGTGGCGGTCGCGGCATGGGCGAGCAGAGCGTGCCAGCCGGGGTCGCCGCCCGCGTCCGCGAGGGCCCGCTCGGCCCACTCCTCGCCGACGTTCAGGACGGGGTGGGTGAGCTTCTTCGCCGTGCGGTGCAGGGCTTCGTCCTGGTAGGTCTCCAGGGCGGAGCGGCGGAAGGCGGCGACGACGGCGGGCGCGAGCGGGCGGCCGGCGGCCAGCTCGGCCTCGGCCAGAGCCTCGTAGTGCGATCCGCTCCAGAACGAGTGCTGCCGGCTCAGCTCGCCGAGCTTCTCCAGCCGCTGCGCCGCCAGCCAGTCCTCGGGCAGCCCGTGCGCGACGACCCCGAGCAGGGTCAGCGCGTTCTCCTGGGAGACGGGTCCGGCCAGGTCCGAGTGATAGGCGGCGGAGAACCCGTCGGCGAGCAGCTTGCGGGTGTCGGGCGGCAGTTCGCGCAGCCGGTCGAGCACACCGCTCCACAGCCCCGACCAGCTGCCGTTGTTGGCGGCCGCCGCCTTGAGCAGGTCGACGGCGAGCTCGTCCAGCTCACCGGCCACGACCCGCTGCCCGATGAGGTCCTTGTACCTCTGGACTTCACCCATGTCATCCCCCCACCAGCGGCACGAGCTTCAAAAACGTCACCTCGGTGCCGAGCGGCAGCTCGACCTCCTCGTCCGGGTCCGTGACCTGCCGGTCCCCCACCAGGAGCAGGAAGCCGTTGCCCGCGAACGCCCTCAGCGCCAGCTCCGTCTGCGCCTCGGGATCTATCCGGCGGGGCGTGCGCAACGCGTAGCCGTTCAGCACGCGCTCGGCGTCCTGCGGCCGCACCAGCCCCTGGAACACCTCCGGCGTGCGCGCGTTGTACTCGGCGACCTCCTGGAAGACCCGGCGCCGGATCAGCTCGCGCACGGCGAGCCGCTCCTCGGCGACCTCGAGCTCCCAGCCCGCGCCCCGCTCCCCCGCAGTCGTCTCGTCGACGAACCTCACGAATCCCATGCCGCCGACAGTAGAGGCGACCACTGACAATCACCGGTCCCGGCCGCCCCCGCCCCTATTCTGACGGTATGTCAGATGACCAGTCGTACGAACTGCTCGGATTCGACAACGTCCTGCTGCCCGTGGGGGATCTCGGCACGGCGGTCGGCTTCTACGAGCGTGCCGGGTTCACGGTGGGCTTCCGCTTCGACGAGGCGGGCATCGCACTGCTCAAGGTCGGTGCCGAGACGCCCGGCATCCTGCTGCGACAGGAGGACGGGCTGGGGCACCGCCCGCCGTCCTGGCCCTCGCCCCGGCTGTGGATCGAGGTGACCGACGCCCGGCAGGCGGCCGCCTGCCTCGCCGCGGCGGGCATCGCACCGCTCGACGAGCCCATCGCGGTGGCCACCGGCTGGACCGTCGAGATCGCCGACCCCTGGGGCAACGTCATCGGTTTCACGGACTACGGCAAGCGCCCGGAACTGGGCCGCCGCCCCTGAGCAGGGACGCGGGCCGAAAGGAGGGGCGCGTCACCCCGTAGGCTCTCGTGCGTGTCAGCGAAGAACGACGGCAGCAAGTCCGAGCAGACCCGTGCGCTGATCCTGGAGACCGCGATGCGGCTGTTCCAGGAAAGGGGCTACGACAGGACGACGATGCGGGCCATCGCCCAGGAGGCCGGGGTCTCCGTCGGCAACGCGTACTACTACTTCGCCGGCAAGGAACATCTCATCCAGGGCTTCTACGACCGGATCGCCGCCGAGCACCAGGTGGCGGTCCGGGAGATCCTGGCCCGTGAGACCGACCTCGAGGCGCGGCTGGCGGGTGTCCTGAAGGCCTGGCTGGACATCGCGACTCCGTACCACGAGTTCGCGGTCCAGTTCTTCAAGAACGCGGCCGATCCCGACAGCCCGCTCAGCCCCTTCTCCGAAGAGTCGGAGCACGCGCGCGAGGAGGCGATCTCGGTTCACCGCGAGGTCCTCGCGGGCGCCACGAGGACCAAGGTTCCGGACGAACTCCGGGACGTCCTCCCTGAGTTGATGTGGCTCTCCCAGATGGGCCTGGTCCTGTACTGGATCTTCGACCGCACTCAGGGGCGGGAGCGCAGCTACCGGCTGGCCGAGCGGGGGGCCCGCCTGACGGCCCGCGGTGTGTCCCTGGCCCGGTTCCGGGTGCTGCGGCCGCTGGTGCGGGAGGTGCACGAGCTGTTCACGGACTTCCTGCCGGGGATGACGAAGGTGCTGCCGCGGCCGGCGGGCGGCGGGCGGCGGGCGGCGGGCGGCGGGCGGTCATGATCCACGATCGGGTGAATGAGGCCTGAACGGGACGTTCGGGTCCTCCCCTGCCTACGATGATGCTCTCGACACCAGCCCCTAGGAGGCACGCGATGTCCGCTGCATCCGTCGAGCAGCCCTTCGACGACGACGAGCCGTTCTCGCTGACGGCCATCGCCGACGAGATCATGGAGCGCCATCCGGGCTACCGCGTCGAGATCATCGGAGGACATCTCCTCGTGACCCCTTCACCGGATGCCCCTCACGCCCGCGCCCTGACCAAGCTCATGCGGCCCTTCATCGCCGCGGGGCTGGACGACGAGGGCACGGAGGTCCTCCAGAACGTCGGCCTCTGGCTGCCCACCGGGGACGAGGACTACGCCATCCCCGACCTCGTGATCGTGGACGCCGACATCGACGACCACTTCGTCGAGAACAACGCCTACGACCCGGTCTGCTTCCGCCTGGTCCTGGAGGTCACCTCCAGCAACTGGAAGGACGACCTGAAGACCAAGGCCGTCGCCTACGCCAAGGCGGAGGTGCCGGTCTACGTCATCGTCGACCGCAAACACCAGCGCCTGCACGTGCTCACCGACCCCGCCGGGGAGAAGTACGAGCACCACCGCCCGTACTCCCCCGGCGAGACCGTCACGCTGCCCGAGTCGATCGGCGCCAAGGTCACCCTCGACGTGGACGAGATCCTCAAGGCCGCACAGAAGAAGGCTAGTTGACCGCGTCCACCTCGCCCTCGGCCAGCTCCACGTCGTACACCAGCGGCCCCTCGGCCACCACCACGTGCGCCGCCCGCGACCCGTACGACGGAGCCGTCGCCGCCAGCAGATAGGCGCCCGGACCCGGTACCGACAGGATGTACGAGCCGTCCGCCAGGGACGTCACCCGGTCCAGTTGACGCCCGCCCTTCGACAGCAGCGTCACCGAGGCGCCGTCCACCGGGTCGCCGTCGACCGTCCGGATGAAACCGTGGATCACGGAGGCGGGGCCCTCGTCGGCCGCCGGTGACTCCAGCGCCTCCTCCTTCGGCTCGACCGCGAGATGCGGCAGCCGCTTGTCGAGCCAGCCCGGCAGCCACCAGTTGGACGTCCCGAGCAGGTGCATCGCCGCCGGTACCAGTGCCGTACGCAGGATGAACGCGTCCAGGGCGACCGCGGCGGCCAGGCCGACGCCCGCCATCGCCGCTCCCGAGTTGCCGCTCAGGACGAAGGCCAGGAACACGCAGACCATGATCAGGGCCGCGGAGTTGATGACCCGGCTGGTCTCCGCCAGACCGACCCGCACCGCGCGCGCGTTGTCGCGCGTGTTGACCCACTCCTCGTGCATCCGGCTCACCAGGAACACCTGGTAGTCCATCGACAGGCCGAAGAGCAGGGAGAGCATGATGACCGGGAGGAACGCGTTGATCGGGCCCTCCTTGCCGAGGCCCAGCAGGTCCAGGCCCCAGCCCCACTGGAAGACCGCGACGAGGATACCGAAGGAGGCCGCCGCGGCGATCAGGTTCATCAGGGCCGCCGTCAGCGGGACCACCAGGGAGCGGAAGGCGATCAGCAGCAGCAGGAAGCCCAGGCCGATGATGGTCCCGATGAAGAGCGGCAGACGGTCGCCGGTGACCGCCGCGAAGTCCTTGGAGATCGCGGTCACGCCGCCCACGTGCGCTTCCGCCCCCGCCTGCGGGATCACCTTCTCGCGCAGGGTGTCGATCAGGTCGTCCGTCTCCTTGGACTGGGGTGAGGTCTTCGGGACGACCTGGATCACCGTGACGCCCTTGACGGTCGGGAGGGGCGCGACCCGGGCCACGTCGGACGTCGACTCGATCCCCTTGACCAGCGCGGACGTGTCACCGCTCTTGGTGACGACCTGGAGGGGGCCGTTGAAGCCGGGGCCGAAGCCCTCGGCGAGCAGGTCGTAGGCCTTGCGGGTGGTCGTGGACGCGTCGTCGTTGCCCTGGTCGGTGGCGCCGAGGCGCAGCGACAGCACGGGGATGGCGAGGACGGCCATGACGACGAGGGCGAGCGCGGCGATCCTGCGGGGACGCTTCTCGACGTTCACCGACCAGCGGGCGGCGAGACCGCTGGCCCGCTCCGGCTCGGGGCCCTCGGCGGCGAGCCTGCGCCGCTGGCGGCGGCTGAGCACCCGCGGGCCCAGGAAGCCCAGCAGGGCCGGCAGCAGGGTCGTGGCCGCCAGAACGCTGAGCACGACCGTGAGGGACGTGCCGACGACGACGCCGTCCAGGAAGCGCAGCCGCGTCACGAGCATGCCGGCCAGCGCGATGCAGACCGTACCGCCCGCGAACAGCACGGCCCGGCCGGAGGTGTTGAGGGCCGTGACCGCCGACTCCTCGGGGTCCAGGCCGCGCAGGATGCCGCGACGGTGCCGGGTGACGATGAACAGCGCGTAGTCGATGCCGACACCCAGGCCGATCAGGGAGGCGAGCAGCGGGGCGATGTCGGGGATGTCGGTGCTGTGGCTGAGCAGCTGGGTGGAGAACAGGCCCATGCCGACCCCGAAGATCGCGATGGCGATCGGCAGCAGCATCGCGAAGAACGAGCCGAAGGCCAGGAACAGCACGAGGGCCGCCGCGACGATGCCGACCATCTCCGACAGGCCCTGCGGGGGCTGCTCGACGCGCTGGATCGCCTGTCCGCCCAGCTCGACCTTGAGTCCCTCTCGCGCGGCGCCGTGCGCGGTGTCGACGACGTCGTGGATGACGTCCTCGGACACCTCGTTGGCCTGCTTGGCGAAGGTCAGCTGGGCGTAGGCGATCGTGCCGTCACGGCTGATCTGCGCCGCCCCTCGGGGACCGGTGTAGGGGCTGGTCACCGCGCCGACCCCGGGCATCTTCGCGATCTTGTCCAGGGCGGGCTGGATCCGGTCCTGGACCGCCTTGTCCCTCACCGAGCCCTGGTCGACCTTCCACACCACGGTGTCGGTGTCGCCCGAGGTGGTCGGGAAGGCCTTCTGCATCAGGTCGTACGCGCTCTTGGAGTCCGTGTCGGGGAGGGAGAAGACGTTCGCGTAGTTCGTCCCCGCCGTGGACGCCGAGAAGCCCAGGCCGAACAGTGCCCCCACCCACAGCAACAGGACCACCAGCCGGTGCTGATAGCACCACCGTGCCAATGCCGCCACGATCAAAGCTCCTTAGTCGGTCGTCGGTCGGTCCCCCAGGTCCTGGCTACAGGATTGGCGGTGCCGCTCGCGCGCGGAGGGAACCCGCCATGACTCTCAAGGAACTCCAAAGAGCGTTCCGGACCCCGCTGTCAGTGGCCCGTCCGATACTGGGGGCATGACGACGGCTCCAGGCACCGTGCTGGTGGTGGAGGACGAGCCGAGCATCGCGGACGTCCTCGCCATCGCCCTGCGCTACCACCGCTTCGAGGTGATGGTCGCGGGCACCGTCCGCGAGGCCCGCGCGCTCGCCGAGCGCACCCGTGCGGACGTGGCGCTGCTCGATGTCATGCTGCCGGACGGGGACGGGCGGGTCCTCGGGCGTGAACTGCGCGCCGAGCGGCCGGACCTGGCGCTCGTCTTCCTCACCGCACGCGACTCGCCGGCCGAGATCGTCGGCGCCCTCGGCTTCGGCGACGACTACATCACCAAGCCGTTCAACATCGACGAGGTGGTCGCCCGCATCACGGCGGTGCTGCGCCGCACCCGCCCGGCGGACGTCCTGCCGCAGCGGCCGCCACTGCGCTACGGAGACCTGGAGCTGGACGAGACGACGTACAGCGTGCACCGCGCGGGCCGCAGCGTGGAGCTGACCCCCACCGAGTACGCGCTGCTGCGCTTCCTGGTCCGCAACGGCGGCCGGATCGTGCCCAAGGAGCAACTGCTGCGGCACGTCTGGCAGTACGAGCACACCCCGCAGGAGTCGACCGTCGTCGAGACCTACATCAGCTATCTGCGGCGCAAGCTGGACGCCCTGGGACCGCCGGTGATCACCACGCGGCGTGGCGTCGGATACGGGCTGGCATGAGGCTGGAGAAGCGGCTGCGCGGCCACCACGGCATCCACTCGCTGCGCGCCAAGCTGACTCTGGCGAACGTCGCCCTGCTCGCGCTCGGCATCGTCGCGGCGACGGCGGTCAGCCTGATGGGCATGCGGCACTATCTGATCGCCCAGATCGACTCCGGGCTGACCAAGACGCGCGCGTCACTGGGCAGTTCGCAGCTCACCCTGCGGCAGGTGGACTCGCTGGGCGCCCTCGCCTTGGCCCGGGACCGGCTCGTCGGTACGGACGAGCAGCCGCGGCCGGAGTCCATCTACACCGCCGTCGACGCCCGGTCCAGACCCATGAGCGTCTTCGGCGTCGCCCCGACCACCGCCCAGCGCGGCCTGGCCGCCGCCGTGCCCGACCCGCGCGCCCTGGAGAAGGATGCCGCACCGCACGAGGTGACGGTGAACGGCGCCACCTACCGCGCGACCGCCACCCGTCTCGCCGACGGCACGTACGTCCTGCTCGCCACCTCGACGGAGGCCCTGCACCGGGGCATCGGCAAGGCCCTCAAGCTCGACCTGGCCGTCGGGACACTGCTGCTCACGCTCCTGTGCTGCCTGACGATGCTCAGCGTCCACCGCCGGATGCGTCCGCTGGAGGACATGGTGGAGACCTCCTCGGCGATCGCCGAGGGCGATCTGACCCGGCGCGTGCCCTCCAGCGAACATCCCACGCAGGAGGTCGAGCAGCTGCGTCTGGCCCTCAACTCGATGCTGCACCAGGTGGAGTCGGCGTACCGCACGCGCGAGCACAGCGCGGCCCAGCTCCGCCGCTTCGTCGCGGACGCCTCGCACGAGCTGCGCACCCCGCTGTCGGCGATACGCGGTTATCTGCAGCTGTACGACAAGGGGATGCTGAGCGATCCGGACGAGCGCAAGCGGGTCTGGGAGCGGGTCCTGGCGGAGACCGACCGCATGGGACGCCTGGTGGACGAACTGCTCACGCTGGCCCGTCTGGACCAGCAGCCCGAGCTGCGCTTCCGCAACGTCGACGTCAGCCGCCTGGTGCGGGACGCGGCCGAGGACCTGCGGGTGCAGCAGCCGGAGCGGCCCATCGAGGTGGCGGCCGACGGCTCCGTGCTGGTGAGCGCCGACGAGTCGGGGCTGAGACAGGTGCTCGGCAACCTGGTGGGCAACGTCCGCACGCACACGCCGGCCGAGGTTTTGGTGCGGCTCGGCGTGGAACGGGAGGACGGGGTCGTACGGCTGAGTGTCGCGGACGAGGGTCCGGGGCTGTGCGAGAAGGACGCGGCGCGGGTCTTCGACCGGTTCTTCCGGGCGGGCGGGGGCGCGGGCAGCGGGCTGGGCCTGGCGATCGTGCAGGGGGTGGTGCAGGCGCACGGCGGCGAGGTGGCGGTGCGTACGGCGCCGGGCGAGGGGCTCGCGGTGACGGTCACCCTGCCGGCGGGGAGGGCGGCGGCGGTGTCGTAACGGCCGTCGGCCCGGAGGTCGGTCTCATGTGGCGGACAGCACCAGGGCCCAGACGGTCTTGCCGTGCCGTCCCCGGGTCCACACACCCCAGGCCGCCGCGACGGCCTCCACCAGGTGCAGTCCGCGCCCGGTCTCCTCCCACTCCCCCACCACCCGCAGGCGCGGCTCGAGTTGACCCTCGTCGGACACCTCGATGAGACAGGACCCGTCGGCGAGTGCGGTCACCGCGACCTCGAACTCACGCTCTCTGAGCGGTCCGTGGCGTACGACGTTGGTGGCCAGCTCGGACACCAGCAGCAGCGCGTCCGTCAGCGCCGGGTCGTCCGGGCCGTGTCCCCAGTCGGCGAGATGGTCCCGCACCCGGCGCCGCGCCAGGCCCACGGAGGCCGGGTGCCGGGGCAGCCGGAAGGAGTTGCGCCTCAACACGTTTGCTCCTCACCCCGCCCACACCTCCGTCACACCGTCCTGCGTGGGGAGGATGCCCTGCGTCGCGGGGGCGAATGTCCCAACCTGTGAGATCGCGTCAGATCCAGTCCAGGCTCCACAAGCGGAACACCCCGGTCCCGTCGTCCAGATACTGACCGCCGCCGACGTCCTCCGTGCTGATCACGTACTCCTTGCCCTGCCACAGCGGGATCACCGGCACGTCGCGGGCGATGTCCTGCTGCAGGGAGCTGAAGTCGGAGGCGGCGTCACCGCGGTCGGCGAACTGCTGGCTGTCCTGGATCAGCCGGTCGACGGCCCTGCTGCTGTAGCCGGTGTTCATGGTGCCGTCCGTGCCGACCAGCGGGGCGCCGAAGGTGTCCGGGTCCGGGTAGTCGGCGACCCAGCCGACGGCGTACGCGTCGAGCTTTCCGGTCGCCCAGTGCTCCTGGAAGTCGGTCCACTCGTAGCCCTTGAGCGTGACCTTGAACAGGCCGCTCGACTCCAGCTGCTTCTTGATGGCCTCGGCCTCCTCCTGGGAGGAGCCGCGGTTGACGGCGTAGCCGTAGGTGAAACGTACCGGCACCTTCACGCCCGCCTCGCTGAGCAGTGCCTGCGCGGCCTTGGCGTCGGGCTTGGGGTAGGCGTCGAAGAACGACGTGGTGTGGCCGGTGATACCGGTCGGGATCAGCGAGTACAGCGGGTCGACCGTGCCCTCGTACACGGTGGCGGCCAGCTGCTCGCGGTTGATCAGCCAGGCCATCGCCCGGCGGACCAGGACGCTGTGCAGCGGCGAGCCCGCACGGGTGTTGAGGTAGAGGTTGCGGGTCTCGGAGCTCTCGGACTCGGAGAACCGCTGGTTGGGGTCGCTGGGCGACAGGCCGGACAGCACCTTGGGCGGCAGCTGCCGGGTGGCGACATCGACGTCCTTGGCCTTCCAGGCCTTCTCCAGGGCGTCGGGGTTGGTGTAGTAGAGCAGGTCGACGGGGCGCGCCGCGCTCTTCTCGGCCCCCTTGTAGTGGCCGTTGGGCGTGAGCACCGCCTTCTTGTTCTTCTGGTACGACGTCAGCTCGTACGGTCCGGTGCCGTCGGCGCCGGGGCCGGTGCGCAGGCGGCTCTTCGGGTACTTGTGGCTGTCGACGATCGAGCCGGCGCCGGTGGCGACCTTGAACGGGAAGGTGGCGTCGGGCGAGGACAGATGGAAGGTGACGGTCAGGCCGTCGGCGTCCACCGACCGCAGCGTGCTCAGCAGGGAGACCGGGCCGACCTCGGACTTGATCGCCTTGACCCGGTCGAAGGAGTACTTGACGTCCTCGGCGGTCATCGAGCGGCCGCTGGGGAAGGTCAGCCCCTGGCGCAGCGTGCAGCGGTACGTCGTCAGGGCGCTGCCCACGAAGTCACAGCTCTGCGCCGCGTCCGGGACCGGCGCGGTGCCGCCCGGGTCGAAGGTCAGCAGTGACTGGAAGACGTTGCTGAACAGGGCCCAGGAACCCGCGTCGTAGGCGCCGGCCGGGTCGAGCGCCGTGACGGCGTCCGTCGTACCGACCGTGATGGTCTTGCCCTTGTCCCCCTGGGACGGCAGCATCTGCCAGCCGCCGACTCCCACGCCCGCCAGCACGAGCAGCGTCGCGAGAATCCGCATGCGCACGGAACGCATCGGTATGCCCTCTCCGGGCCTCCGCGGGCCCCACCCCACACATGCCACTCCCCTGGTGGCGCGGCTCACCTAATCACAGAGGTTTCAACCGGGGGAAGAGGGATTTGTCGAGTTGAGAAAGAACTTACCGCAAGGGGTTTCGGCCAGGTTTCACAGCTTGTGCACAGGGTCCGCCGGGGACGGGTTCCGTCCGGCTCCGCCGTCCGTCACGCGTGCGTGGAGGCCAGTTCGATCACCGTGATGTCGGACGGCGCCCCCACGCGCGTGGGCGGTCCCCAGGCGCCGGCGCCCCGGCTGACGTAGAGCTGGGTGTCGCCGTACCGGTCCAGGCCCGCGACGGTCGGATTGGCGGCCGCCGCGATGAGGTTGCCGGGCCAGAGCTGGCCGCCGTGGGTGTGTCCGGAGAGCTGGAGGTCCACGCCGTGCTTGACGGCCTCGTGGATCTGGACGGGCTGGTGGGCGAGGAGCACGCACGGGCGTGCCGGGTCCCGGTCGCCGAGCGCCTTGGTGAAGTCGGGGCCCTGCCCCTCGCTCTCGCCCGCGAGGTCGTTGACGCCGGCGAGGTCGAACCAGGGCAGTTCCGTACGGGCGTTCTCCAGCGGGTGCAGACCGAGGCGCCGTACCTCCTCGACCCACTGCTCGGCGCCGGAGTAGTACTCGTGGTTGCCCGTGACGAAGTAGGAGGGCGCCGTCAGCCGCGACAGGGGTGCCGCCGCCGGACCCAGGTTCTTCACGCTGCCGTCCACCAGGTCGCCGACGACCGCGACGATGTCCGGCTGGGTGGCGTTGACGGTGTCGACGACCTTCTGCGCGAAGTCCCGGCCGAGGATCGGGCCCAGGTGGATGTCGCTGACGACCGCGATGCGGTAACCGTGCGCCGCGCGCGGGAGCTTGGCCAGCGGCACGGTGACCCGCTTCACGCGCGGGCCGCGCAGGACACCGTAGGTGCCGTATCCGACGGTCCCGACGGCGGCCGTGGCGGCGGCCGTGGCGAGCACCCGCGAGACGAAGAGCCTGCGGGAGGGCTCGGGGGCGGGCTCCGGGCCGGGCGACGACTCCGGTTCGCCCTCAGCGGCCTTCGGCGGTACGGCCCCTGCCGGGACCGGCTCCTCCTGTCGTACGGCCGTCACGGCGCCCGTGCGCCGCTTGGGCAGCCGTCGCAGCAGCGGCCGTACGACCTCGGCCGCCACCACCGCCAGCAGCAGGTAGACCGACAGCGCCAGCCACAGGAAACCGGGCCAGGCGAGCACCTGTTGCAGCCAGAAGGGGGCGCCCCCGCGCTCGGCGACCAGGGCGCCGACCGCCAGCACCCAGCCGCCCGCGATCGCCACCACGCCGGCCCGTCGCACCAGACCGGGGCCCCGGGTGGTGTCGCGGAACAGGCGGCGCCACAGGTACCAGTTGGCCGCCACCAGGACGACGAGCGCGAGCAACGCGAAGACGATGATCACCTGCGGTGGCTCCCCGCTGTCTGGCGACGGCTGTCTGGTGGGCGGCCCGTCTGGTCGACGACTGCCCGATCGGCGGCTTTTCGGCGGTTATGAAGTGCGGCGCAATGCGCGCAGCCCGCGCAACCCGATGCCGCCGATGACCGTCCCCAATACGAAGGAAACGACGGCGAGCGTCAGGTGCACCCAGAAGTACGCCGTGGGGCGACCGTCGTCGAACGCGAGCCCGCTGCTGTCCTTGACCAGGTTTTTGACGAAAGTGACCCAGATGACCCAGCTCCACACCCCGAAGGCGAGCAGGAACCAGGAGACCGGGCGGCTGAGCTTCATACGTTCAGTATCACCGGCGTCCCCACGGCTCCGTGCCCGGGGTGGGGTGGTGGGTGGGACTTCCCGCGCGGTGCCATGTACGTTCTCGTCCGTGTCCGCTCCCCAGAAGACCGCCAGGCGATCCCTGCTGGTCACCTCCGCCGCCCTGTCGTCGCTCGCGCTGACCGCGCCCGTCGCGCTCGCGGCCCCCAGTCCGTCCACCAGCCCCTCCGCCACTCCCCCGGCGCGCATGTCGAGCGTGGGCGGCGGCCGCCTCGGACAGGCAGGCACCCAGGTCGACCTGGGCAGCGGCGCCCCGGTGCTGCCGAAGGACATCACGGCGCGCTCCTGGATCGTCGCGGACGCGGAGTCCGGGGACGTGCTGGCCGCGCACAACGCGCACTGGCGGCTGCCTCCGGCGAGCACGATGAAGATGCTGTTCGCGGACACGGTGCTGCCGAAGTTCCCGAGCGGTGAGAAGCACAAGGTGGCGCCCACCGACCTGGCCGGCATGGGCGCCGGCTCCAGCATGGTCGGCATAAAGGAGGGCGAGACGTACTCCGTGCGCGACCTGTGGCTCGGTGTCTTCCTGCGCTCCGGCAACGACGCCGTGCACGTGCTGTCGGCGATGAACGACGGCGTCGACAACACCGTCAGGGAGATGAACCAGCACGCCGAGGAGCTGCAGGCCCTCGACACGCACGTGGTCACCCCCGACGGCTACGACGCCCCGGGGCAGGTCTCCTCGGCCTACGACCTGACGCTGTTCGCGCGGTCCGGGCTGCAGAAGAAGGACTTCCGCGCGTACTGCTCGACGGTCCGCGCCCAGTTCCCGGGCGAGACGAAGAAGAACAAGAAGGGCAAGACCGTCCGCGAGTCCTTCGAGATCCAGAACACCAACCGACTGCTGGCCGGCGACTCCGACGTCTCCGTCTACCAGGGCATCGCGGGCGTCAAGAACGGCAACACCACCAACGCGGGCGCGACCTTCACGGGCGTCGCCGAGCGGGGCGGACGGGTGCTGCTGGTGACCGTCATGCACCCGGAGAAGAACGAGCACAACGAGGTCTACAAGGAGACCGCCAAGCTCTTCGACTGGGGCTTCAAGGCGGCCGGCAAGGCCCGCCCGATCGGTGAGCTGGTGCCGCCCAGGAGCGCCCAGACCAGCGCGCAGCCGGGCGCCGAGGGACAGGCCGGCGGGGCCGGTGACCCGTCCGGCGCGCCCTCGGCCAAGGCGTCGACGAAGGCGGCGGCCGAGGCCCGCTCCGGCGGCATGGGGATCGCGCTGGGGATCGCCGGCGGGGTGGTGGTGCTGCTCGCGGGCGCCGCGTTCGTGGTCAACCGCCGCTGGCCGCTGCCCGACCTGGTACGTCGTCGTCCTCGTCCCTGACCTTGCGCACCACCCCGGCCCGCTCCTCGCCCTCCTCCTCGCGCAGTTCCTGCTCCTTGCTCTGCGTCGCCGTCCAGGCGGCGCAGAACAGCACGAGTTTCGAGGTGAAGTTGATCCACAGCAGCAGGGCGACGGGGACGCCGAAGGCGCCGTACATGCTCTTCGCCGCCACGCCCTGCATATAGCCGCTGAGCAGCGTCTTCAGCAGCTCGAAACCGACCGCGCCGGTCAGCGCCGCGACCCCCAGGCGGCGGCGCGGCGGCTCGACGCCGGGCAGCAGGGTGAGGACGTACAGGAGCAGCAGGAAGTCGGCCAGTACGGCGACGGTGAACGCGGCGACGTACAGCAGGATCCCGTCCCAGCCGCCCTTCTCGATGCCGAGTTGGCGGGTGATCCAGCCGACCATCGCGGAGGCGACGGTGGAGGCGGCGAGGGTGACCAGGACGGCGCCGCCGAGGCCGATGAGGATGCCGAGGTCCTTGGCCTTGCGCAGGAAAAAGTTCTCCTCCTGGTCCGGCAGCTCCCAGACCGCGCGCAGACACTCACGCGTCGAGCCGGCCCAGCCGATGCCGGTGAAGACCAGCAGGGCGCCGGCGATGAGACCGACGGTGCCGGCGTTCTGCACCAGACCGTTGACGTCGAGTTGGTCGGAGATGCCGGGGACCTGCTCGGCGATCTTGTCCTGGAGATCGTTCTGCTGCTTCTGGCTGAGCAGCGCCGCGCCGATCGCCGCGGCCACGGTGAGCAGCGGGAACAGCGCGACGAAGCTGGTGAACGTCATCGCGGCGGCCAGCCGGGCCCATTTCACCCGCTCCAGACGCTCGAACGACCGCCACGCGTGCGTGGCCATCGCCCGCGTCAGCAGCGGCCCCACGAAGGGAAGCTTTTTCAGCCAGTCCATGATCCGACTCTGCCCCGGGTACGGATGCCCGACGCGCGAGTACCCCGAAAGAACGCGCGTGTGACGTGTTCAGGGGAGGTTACGCATGTTCTGCGCCGATCGCCCGCATGGCGGCGATACGGTCACCGTCATGCCTGACGCCTTCGGCCTCCCCCAGTCCCTGCTCGTCCTCGGCGGTACGTCCGAGATCGCCCTCGCCACCGCCCGCCGTCTGATCGCCCGCCGCACCCGCACGGTGTGGCTCGCCGGACGCCCCTCGCCCGCCCTGGAGCAGGCCGCGGAGCACCTGCGCTCGCTCGGCCCGGACGTGCACACCCTCCCCTTCGACGCGCTCGACCCCGACTCCCACGAGGCCGTCCTGGGCAAGGTGTTCGCGGAGGGCGACGTCGACATGGTGCTGCTCGCCTTCGGCGTCCTCGGCGACCAGGCACGCGACGAGCGCGATCCGGCCGCCGCGGTGCGGGTCGCGCAGACCAACTACACCGGAGCGGTGTCCGCGGGCCTGGTGAGCGCCCGCGCGTTGCAGGCACAGGGCCACGGCTCGCTCGTCGTGCTGTCCTCCGTCGCCGGTGAGCGGGCCCGCCGCGACGACTTCATCTACGGCTCCAGCAAGGCCGGCCTGGACACTTTCGCGCAGGGCCTGGGCGACGCGCTGCACGGCACGGGCGTGCACGTGATGGTCGTCCGCCCGGGGTTCGTCCGCTCGAGGATGACGGCCGGTCTGCCCGGGGCGCCGCTCGCGACGACCCCGGAGGCGGTGGCGACGGCGATCGAACTGGGCCTGCGCAGACGCTCGGAGACGGTCTGGGTGCCCGGCGCGCTGCGGTTGGTGATGTCGGCGCTGCGGCACGTCCCGCGCGCGGTGTTCCGCCGGCTGCCGCTGTGACGCCCACCGGCTGCGGAAGGCCCTGTTACCGGCTGCTGATGGTGCCGCGCTCCACGTGCCCCGCCTGCGGCGGCACCACGGACCCGCCGAAGGCGAACTCGCGGAGCTTGCGCCACACGCCGTCCGCGCCCTGCTCGTAGAGGGCGAAGCCGGTGCAGGGCCAGTCGGCCTCGTAGTCGGCGAGTTCCTCGAACGCGCGGTCCATCGCCGCCTCGTCGATGCCGTGCGCGACGGTGACGTGCGGGTGGTAGGGGAACTGCAGTTCGCGTGACACGGGGCCGGAGGCGTCACGGACCTGCTTCTGCAGCCAGGTGCACGCCTCGGCGCCCTCGACCACGCGCACGTACACGACGGGGGACAGGGGCCGGAACGTCCCGGTGCCCCTCAGCCGCATCGGGAACGGCCGGCCGGCCGCGGCGACCTCGGTCAGATGCGCCTCGACGGCCGCGAGGGCGTCGCCGTCGATCTCCGTCGGCGGCAGCAGGGTGACGTGGGTGGGGATGCCGTGCGCCGCGGCGTCGCCGAAGCCCGCGCGCAGCTGCTGGATCTGGCTGCCGTGTGGCTCCGGGACCGCGATCGACACGCCGATCGTTACGGTCCCCACGTCGTCTCCTGTCGTCGTGACGGATTTGTTCTCAGCCGTCCGGCTATCGACTGTACGGCCACGGCTGTGTTGTGGGCAGGCGCAACCGTAGTGATGTGCAGCGCTCTGCCCAGTGGTACGTCTGTACGCGGGTGCGTCAGTGCTTGTGTACGCGGGTGCGTCAGTGCTTGGCGGGCAGGAAGCCCACCTTGTCGTACGTCTGCGCGAGGGTCTCCGCGGCGACGGCGCGCGCCTTCTCCGCGCCCTTGGCGAGGACCGAGTCCAGCGTCTCCGAGTCGCCGAGGTACTGCTCGGTGCGCTCCCGGAAGGGCGTCACGAACTCGACCATGATCTCGGCGAGGTCCGTCTTGAGCGCGCCGTACATCTTGCCCTCGTACTCCTGCTCCAGCTCGGCGATCGACGTGCCGGTGAGGGTGGAGTGGATGGTGAGCAGATTGCTGATGCCGGGCTTGTTCTCCGCGTCGTAGCGGATGACGGTGTCCGTGTCGGTCACCGCGCTCTTGACCTTCTTGGCGGTGGCCTTGGGGTCGTCGAGGAGGTTGATGAGGCCCTTCGGCGTGGACGCCGACTTGCTCATCTTGATCGTCGGGTCCTGCAGGTCGTAGATCTTCGCCGTCTCCTTGAGGATGTACGGCTTCGGGATCGTGAAGGTCTCGCCGAAGCGGCCGTTGAAGCGCGTGGCGAGGTCGCGGGTCAGTTCGACGTGCTGGCGCTGGTCCTCGCCAACGGGGACCTCGTTGGCCTGGTAGAGCAGGATGTCGGCGACCTGCAGGATCGGGTAGGTGAACAGGCCGACGGAGGCGCGGTCCGCGCCCTGCTTGGCGGACTTGTCCTTGAACTGGGTCATGCGGGAGGCCTCGCCGAAGCCGGTGAGGCAGTTCATGACCCAGGCCAGCTGGGCGTGCTCGGGGACGTGGCTCTGGACGAAGAGCGTGCAGCGCTCGGGGTCGAGACCGGCCGCGAGGAGCTGGGCGGTGGCGAGCCGGGTGTTGGCGCGCAGCTCGGCCGGGTCCTGCGGGACCGTGATCGCGTGCAGGTCGACGACCATGTAGAACGCGTCGTGGGTCTCCTGCAGGGCCACCCACTGACGGACGGCGCCGAGGTAGTTGCCGAGGTGGAACGAGCCTGCGGTGGGCTGGATTCCGGAGAGCACGCGGGGACGATCTGAGGCCATGCTCACCATTCTCTCAGGTCTCGGGGGCCGATCCGGAACAGGTGGGAAACAGGTGGGAACCGATCCGTCCTGCGCGGTGTAACAAGAGTGTGAGAACGCGGGAGGGGGGCCGCATCGTCGATGAGGCCGCGGTGATCGCCCGGGTGCGCGCCGGAGAGCCGGAAGCGTACGCGGAGCTGGTGCGGGCCCATACGGGCATCGCGCTCAGGGCGGCCGCGGCGCTCGGGGCGGGTGCGGACGCGGAGGACGTGGTGCAGCAGGCCTTCGTCAAGGCGTACTGCGCGCTGGGCAGGTTTCGGGAGGACAGGGCCTTCAAGCCGTGGCTGTTGTCGATCGTCGCCAATGAGACGAGGAACACAGTGCGTACGGCTACCCGGCAGCGCACGCTCGCCGGCCGGGAGGCGGCCTTCGTGGAGGCGGAGCCGCTGATACCGGAATCGGCGGACCCGGCGGTGGCGACCCTGCACACGGAGCGCCGCGAGGCCCTCCTCGCCGCCCTGGAGCAGCTGAGCGAGGAGCACCGACTGGTCGTCACCTACCGCTATCTCCTGGAGATGGACGAGTCCGAGACGGCCCAGGCCCTGGGCTGGCCGCGCGGGACGGTCAAGTCCCGCCTCAACCGCGCCCTGCGCAAACTGGGCCGGCTCCTGCCGGATTTCGAGCCCCGGGAAGGGGGTGAAGAGCGTGAGTGAGGGACGGGACACGCACGGACGGGACGCGTACGGCGGTGAGGGTGGCCGGGGCCCGGTGGGCGCCGGCGGCCGGGGTCCGCGCGGCCGTGCCGGCGACCGGGGAGCGGGGGCGCGGGGGCGTGACCGGGGGCGTCGTGAGGACGGGGCTGCCCGGCTGCCGGACGAGTTGCGGGCGCTGGGCCGGTCACTGGACCCGGACGGCGCGGCAGGCGCGGAGGGCGCGGGCCGCGGCGACGGTTCCTTCGGCTCCGAGACGATGGTCGAGCGGGTGCTCGGGCAGATACTGGCCGAGCATCTGGCGGTCCCGGTCGCCGAACCCCGGGGCGCCCGGGAGCGGCTGCGTGCGGTCCGGCGCTGGACGCGGACGCGGTGGCGCTCGCTGACCGCGGCGCTGTGCGGCCTGCTGACGGTGCTCGCGCTCACGCCTCCGGTGCGGGCGGCGGTGCTGGACTGGTTCGACTACGGCGGGGTGCAGGTGCGGTACGACCCGTCGGCGGTGCCCTCGGCGGGCGCCGTGGTGCCCGGCTGCGGCAGGTCGGTGTCGCTCGGTCAGGCGCGGCGCCGGGCCGGCTTCGAGCCACTGGTCCCGGACCGGCTCGGGGTGCCGGACACGGTGACGGTGACGGGCGAGCCGCACGGACGGTTCCTGGTGAGCCTGTGCTGGCGGGAGGGTGGGCGGGACGGGCGGACGGTCCGGCTGGACGAGTTCCCGGCCTCGCTCGACGCGGGGTTCACCAAGCGGCTGCGGGAGTCACCGGAGTGGATCGGGCTGGGCGGGAAACCCTCGGCGTCCGGTGTGCAGCGGTACGCCCTGTGGTTCGCCCACCCGCATCTGCTGAGCTTCTGGCTGGTCGACGCGGACGGCGACCGCTTCACCCGAAAGGAGCGGACCGCGGGGCCGACCCTGCTGTGGACCCATCCGAGCGCCGACGGCCGCGGCGAGGTGACGCTGCGGCTGGAGGGGGTGGCGTCCAGGTCCAGGGCGGTGGAGATCGCGAAGTCCCTCGAGGCGGCGGAGTCGGCGCCGTCGCGGAAATCTTCCTCTTGATCTGCGGAGGGTGGGAACCCCGGCGGGTCGGGCGGTGTACCAGAAGTGACACGCGGCTCACGGTGGGCCGCGGGGAGCGACGGGCTGGGGGATCCGATGTGGAGGGGTCTGGTTCGTGAACTGGCGGCCGTGGCGGGAGCGTTGGCGGTCGTGTCGGGGGTGGGGATGACCGGCCGGGCCGCGGCTTCGGGGCACGACGGTGACTCCTCGGTGCCGCGGCCGTCGGAGGACGCCCAGGCGTCACCGCGGGCTCCGGGCCGGGACGTCCCGGATCTGGCGATGATCGTCGCGGGTGGCACCGGGCGGACGGTGGTGCTGCGGTCCCCTGAGCCGGCCTTCGCCCGGCTGCGGGAGCTGCTGCGGCCGACGTACGAGGGGACGGAGCGAGTGCCGGCGAGCTGGAACGAGGACCGCTATCCGCCGGTGGACTTCACGGTGATCTGGGGGCTGACGGGGGTCGGAGGCTGGCCGCAGACCAACCGGGCGCCGGGTGATGACGTGGCCGTCGAGCGGCAGGACCAGCTGTTCGTGGCGCCGGACGGCACGCCCTGGATACGCAGCGATCCCGCGCCGGACGTCCAGGACGACGACATCCGCTGGCATCGGGCACCGCGCTCGGTGTTCGTCCGGCTGAAGCAGGAGAGGGTGCTCAGCGGGTTGGGCGGGGCGGGGCGCGGTGACGACGGGGGTGCCGACAACGCGGCCGGGCGGGGGGCCGCTCGGGCGCAGTCCGGCCGGGACGGTGTCCGGTGGGCGGTTCCGGGAGTGGCCGTGGGGATCGTCGTCGGGGCGGGCGGCACCGTGCTGATACGCCGCGCGGCGGCCCGGCGAGATGCGGGGCCGCCGCGGGAGGAACCACGACAGGAACTCATCGATCTGTGAAGGCCGACCTGTGAGAGCCGATCTCCGGGAGTCGCCGGTCCTTGACAACTCAAGAGCGTGCGTCGCGCGAGGGGCGCGCTCAGCCCAGGTCGATCTCCGGGTACAGGGGGAAGCCGGCCACGAGGTCGGTCGCGCGGTGCGAGATCTCGTCCGCGATCTTCGGGTCGAGGACGTGCTGGGCCTTGGACGGCGCGCCCGACTTGGTGGTGCCGGGCTCCGCCGTGGTCAGGACGCGGTCGATGAGGCCCGCGACCTCGTCCATCTCGGCGGTGCCCAGTCCGCGGGTGGTCAGGGCGGGGGTGCCGATGCGGATGCCGGAGGTGTACCAGGCGCCGTTCGGGTCGGCGGGGATGGCGTTGCGGTTGGTGACGATGCCGGACTCCAGCAGCGCCGCCTCGGCCTGACGGCCGGTGAGGCCGTAGGAGGCGGCGACGTCGATCAGGTTGAGGTGGTTGTCCGTGCCGCCGGTGACGAGGGTGGCGCCGCGTCGCATCAGGCCGTCCGCCAGCGCACGGGAGTTGTCGACGATGCGCTGGGCGTAGTCCTGGAACGAGGGCTGCCGGGCCTCGGCGAGGGCGACGGCCTTGGCCGCCATCACGTGCGGGAGCGGGCCGCCGAGCACCATCGGGCAGCCGCGGTCGACCTGGTCCTTGAGGGAGTCGTCGCACAGCACCATGCCGCCGCGCGGGCCGCGCAGTGACTTGTGGGTGGTGGTGGTGACGATCTGGGCGTGCGGGACCGGGTCGAAGTCGCCGGTCAGCACCTTGCCCGCGACCAGACCGGCGAAGTGCGCCATGTCCACCATCAGGGTCGCGCCGACCTCGTCGGCGATCTCCCGCATGATCCGGAAGTTCACGAGGCGGGGGTAGGCGGAGTAGCCGGCGACGATGATCAGCGGCTTGAAGTCGCGGGCGGACGCGCGCAGCGCCTCGTAGTCGATCAGGCCGGTGGCCGGGTCGGTGCCGTAGGAGCGCTGGTCGAACATCTTGCCGGAGATGTTCGGGCGGAAGCCGTGGGTCAGATGGCCACCGGCGTCCAGGGACATGCCGAGCATGCGCTGGTTGCCGAAGGCCTGCCGCAGTTCGGCCCAGTCGGCCTCGCTGAGGTCGTTGACCTGGCGGACGCCGGCCTTCTCCAGGGCGGGGGCCTCGACGCGCTGGGCGAGCACGGACCAGAAGGCGACGAGGTTGGCGTCGATGCCGGAGTGCGGCTGGACGTAGGCGTGCCGGGCGCCGAAGAGGGCCTTGGCGTGCTCGGCGGCGAGGGACTCCACGGTGTCGACGTTGCGGCAGCCGGCGTAGAAGCGGCGGCCGATGGTGCCCTCGGCGTACTTGTCGCTGAACCAGTTGCCCATCGCGAGCAGGGTGGCCGGGGAGGCGTAGTTCTCGGAGGCGATCAGCTTGAGCATCTCGCGCTGGTCGGCGACCTCCTGGCCGATGGCGTCGGCCACACCGGGCTCGACGGCGCGGATCACGTCGAGGGCTGCGCGGAAGGCGGTGGACTCGGGGGAGAGGGGCTGCTGCTCTGTCATGTCGTCGGCCTCCGGGTGGCGTGGCTTGAAGCGTTCACGGTTCACGGTTGGCCCAGGCGCACGGCACTCGCTCACTCGCAGGCCGCTCCCCGATGGTCGGTCCCATCCCAGCGCGCCAGTCACGGCCCGTCGGCCAGCCTACCGGGCGTGCCGCACACGTGAGATCCCACGTCCACCATGCGAGCGAGGATAGGAAGGGGGCCACGCCGTCGACCTCACCACCGTCCCCTCTAGGCACCCTGGAGGTCCCGTGACCGCTACGGAGTCGCTCATCGCCGCCGCCGACGCGCACAGCGCGCACAACTACCACCCGTTGCCCGTGGTCGTCGCCTCGGCCGACGGCGCCTGGATGACGGATGTGGAGGGGCGGCGCTATCTGGACCTGCTGGCCGGCTACTCGGCCCTCAACTTCGGCCACCGCAACCGACGGCTGGTGGAGGCGGCGAAGGCTCAGCTGGACCGGGTGACGCTCACTTCGCGGGCGTTCCACCACGATCGGTTCGCCGCGTTCTGCGAGCAGCTGGCAGAGCTGTGCGGCATGGAGATGGTGCTGCCGATGAACACGGGCGCCGAGGCGGTGGAGACCGCGGTGAAGACGGCCCGGAAGTGGGGCTACCGGGTCAAGGGCGTGCCCGCGGAGATGGCGAAGATCGTCGTCGCGGGCAACAACTTCCACGGCCGTACGACGACCCTCATCAGCTTCTCGACCGACACGGAGGCCCGGGCGGACTACGGGCCTTACACGCCGGGCTTCGAGATCGTGCCGTACGGGGATGTGACCGCGATGCGTTCGGCGGTCACGGAGAACACGGTGGCCGTGCTGCTGGAGCCGATCCAGGGCGAGGCGGGGGTGCTGGTGCCGCCTGCGGGATATCTGCCTGCTGTACGGGAGCTGACGCGGGAGCGGGATGTGCTGTTCGTCGCCGACGAGATCCAGTCGGGGCTGGGACGGACGGGGCGGACCTTCGCGTGCGAGCACGAGGGCGTGGTGCCCGACATGTATGTGCTCGGAAAGGCGCTGGGCGGCGGGATCGTTCCGGTGTCGGCGGTGGTGTCGAGCGCGGCGGTGCTCGGGGTGTTCCGGCCCGGGGAACACGGGTCGACGTTCGGCGGGAATCCGCTGGCCTGTGCGGTGGCGCTGGAGGTGATCGCGATGCTGCGGACGGGCGAGTTCCAGGCACGGGCGGCGGAGCTGGGCGAGCATCTGCACCGGGAACTGGGGGCGTTGGCGGGGACGGGCCGGCTGACCGCGGTGCGCGGACGGGGTCTGTGGGCCGGCGTCGACGTCCATCCGCGCCACGGCACCGGTCGGGAGGTGTCCGAGAAGCTGATGGACCAGGGTGTGCTGGTCAAGGACACCCATGGCGCGACGATCCGGATCGCGCCGCCGCTGGTCATCACCGAGGAGGACCTGGACTGGGGCCTGGCCCGGCTGCGGGACGTGCTCGGCGAGTGAGACGCCCTGCGTCGGCGCCGGCGCCACCACGCACGACCGTCACCGCACGCGGCCGCGGATCCCCTCACCGGATCACATGCGGCAGGAAGCGGGCGTACTCGTCCGTGATCAGCCCCGACGACTCCCGGATGCCGAGGCCCGCCGACTCGTCCTCGACGACCCAGGCGCCGAGGACGACACGGTTACCGGAGAAGTCGGGCAGCGGGGCCAGCTCCTGGTAGCAGCAGGCCTCGTCGCGCGGCACCGCCCCGGTGCCGGGCTCGTGGATCGTCACCCCCGCGCCCTCGCGACCCAGCAGGGGCTTGGCGACGTAACCCGTCGTGTGCGCGAGCTCCCTGGGGCCGTCGAGATAGGCGGGCAGGAGGTTGGGGTGGCCGGGGTTGAGTTCCCAGAGGATCGCCAGCAGCGCCTTGTTGCTCAGCAGCATCTTCCAGGCCGGCTCGATCCACAGCGTCGTGCCGGTGCCGCCGCCGTTGTCGAGGGTGTCGAGGACGTGTCCGGAGAAGGGGTCGGTGGTCAGCCATTCCCAGGGATACAGCTTGAAGCAACTGCGGATGAACCGGAGCTGGTTGTCGACGAAGCGGCCGGAGAGGGGGTCCCAGCCGATCTCCTCCATGGAGATCCAGTCGGTGTCCAGGCCGGCCTGGTCGGCGGTCTCCTTGAGGTAGGCGACCGTCATCAGGTCCTCGCCGAGTTCGTCGTCCGAGGAGTGCGCGAAGTAGAGGGGGCTGCCCGGCGGGAGGAGGGCGGCCTGCTTCTGCCAGGCGGCGATCAGGCGTTCGTGAAGGGAGTTCCACTGGTCGGCGCCGGGGAAGCGGTCCTCCATCCAGAACCACTGGGGGGAGGCGGCCTCGACCAGGGAGGTCGGGGTGTCCGCGTTGTACTCCAGGAGTTTCGCCGGGCCCGTGCCGTCGTAACGGAGGTCGAACCGTCCGTAGACGGAGGGGAGTTCGGCCCGGCGCTGCCAGGCCTCCGCGACCGCGTGGGCGACGCGTGGGTCGGTGATGCCGAGGTCGGTGAAGCGGCCGGTGGTGACGATGTGGTCGGCGGCGCGCAGGCACAGCGCGTGCAGTTCCTCGACGACCTCCTCCAGGGCCTCGACCTCGGCGAGAGTGAAGGAGTAGTAGGCGCTCTCGTCCCAGTAGGGCCGCAGGGAGCCGTCGGGGTGGCGGGTCAGCGGGTAGACGAGCCCCTGTTCCTCGACGATTCGCTGCCAGTCGGGGCGCGGGGTGATGCGGTGGCGTTCCATGGGCGGTGACGGGTCCTGGTCCGATGCGCCGGCTCAGCCGCCGGAGCTGCCCTTGCCGCCGCCGAAGCCGCCGCGGGAGACGCCGTGGCCGCCGGAGCCGCCCGAACCGCCGGATGCCTTGCGGGGCCTGGTGAACGAGCCGCCGTCGACCCAGCTGCCCTTCTTCTTGCCGCCGTAGTACCAGGTGCCGTGCGCCGAGGACTTGGTGGAGGAGCAGTTCTTGTCGGCGACGACCTTGTAGCCCTTGGCGAGGTTGTAGGCGTCACGGTCCACGCACCGCTTGTCGGGGTCGGAGGAGCAAGCGGTGAGGGCGGCGGCGAGCAGGCCCACGCCGCCGAGTACGACCGTGCCCGACCGGAGTTGTCTGCGTGCGTCCGCCATGGCGTGTCTCCCCGTTGATGTGACTGTCGTGTGGCTGTCGGTGTGACTGTGAGTGCGGCCGCTTGCTGCGTCCGTTCCGGCCGCCAGCCTAGAGATCGGGGAGAGTTCGGCCCCCGGCACCCCCGCCCCGCGCGCTCTCCCCTACAGTCACTTTGTGATCTTTGGGATGGTGTGCGCGCTCGGAGCGGCGGTCTGTTTCGGTACGGCGACGGTGCTGCAGGCGGTCGCCGCGCGGGCCGCGACCACCGGTGGCGGCGGTGAGGCCGCGCTGTTGCTGCGGGCGCTGCGGCAGTGGCGGTATCTGGCCGGCCTCGGGCTGGACGGGCTGGGGTTCCTGCTGCAGATCGTGGCGCTGCGGTCGCTGCCCATCTACGCCGTCGCCGCGGCCCTCGCGTCCAGCCTGGCGGTGACCGGCGTGGTCGCGGCACGGCTGCTGCACGTGCGGCTGAGCCGGATGGAGTGGAGTGCGGTCGGCGTGGTGTGCGCCGGACTCGCGATGCTGGGACTGGCGTCGGGCGCCGAGGGGGACCGCCACGGCTCCATGGCGCTGAAATGGGCGATGCTCGCGATCGCGGTGGCGGTGCTGACGCTCGGGCTGTTGAGCGGACGCTGGTCCGGGCGCGGGCGGGACCTGGTGCTGGGACTGGGGGCCGGGTTCGGGTTCGGGGTGGTCGAGGTGGCGGTCCGGCTGATCGACTCGCTCGCACCGCTGAAGCTCCTCGCCAACCCGGCGACGTACGCCCTGCTGATCGGCGGCGGCGCCGCCTTCCTGCTGCTCACGTCGGCGTTGCAGCGCGGTTCGGTCACCACGGCCACCGCCGGCATGGTCATCGGCGAGACGCTCTGGCCGGCGACGGTGGGCGTGGTGTGGCTCGGCGACCGGACACGGGAGGGGCTCGCCTGGCTGGCGGTGCTGGGGTTCCTCGTCGCGGTGGCGGGAGCGCTGGCACTGGCACGATTCGGCGAGGCCCCGACTCCGTCCGAACCGCAGACCTCCCAGGGCTGACCTCCCAGGCTTCAACGGCGGGACCGCGGCCCGAGCGACTGAGACCGCCGCCCTGAACGGCCAAAGCCGACGGCAACGGCCGGGGACGGTGCGCTGAGCGACCGGCGACCGGCAGCCTTACCGCTGAGACCAACAGCCCGAGCGACTGAGACCGGCGCACGGAACGGCTGAAGCCGACGCGAGCGGCCGGGGACGGTGCGCTGAGCGGCCGGCGACCGGCGGCCTTACCGCCGAGACCAACGGCCCGAGCGACCGAGGCCGGCGCACGGAACGACTGAAGCCGACGGCAACGGCCGGGGACGGTGCGCTGAGCGGCCGGCGACCAGCGGCCTTACCGCCGAGACCAACGGCCCGAGCGACCGAGGCCAGCGCACGGAACGGCTGAAGCCAACGGCAACGGCCGGGGCCGGTGCGCTGAACGGCCGAGGCCGGTGACCAGCGGTCTCATCGGCTGCGACCGACGGCCTCAGCGGATGAGACCGACGCGCGAGCGGATGGGACCTGCGCACCGAGCCACTGAGACCGGCGCGCGAGCGGCCGAGGCCGGCGGGCGAGCAACTGGGGTCGGCACCTTGAGCCATTGAGACCGACACGCGAGCCGCCGAGACCGACGCCCCGCACCACCAAGACCGACACGCAAGCCGCCGAGACCGATGCCCCGAGCCGCCGAGACCGGCGCGCTGGGCCGATCCCCCATCCGCGTGCCGCGCTCAGCCCATCGCCTCCAGGATGCCGTCCCACAGGCGTGACCTGGCCTCCAGGGCGAGGATGGCCGTCTCGACGGCCTGCTCCCAGCGGGTGTCGTCCGTGCCGCAGAGGTCGGCGACCATCTGCATGGCCATGGGGGTGTGTTCCTCGCCGTCGACCTCGATGTGGCGGGCGAGGTAGTCGCAGAAGAGCGGGAAGCGTTCCGTGCCCTCCTTCTTGATGACCTGGTCGAACATGTCGGGGATCAGGTCCTCGCGGGAGAAGGCGAAGGCGGCGGCCCGGCAGTGCAGGGGGCGGTCCTCGATGATGCCGAAGGTCGTGCGCACGAAGTCGGACGCGGGGAGCGGGACTTGGGCGCCGCGCAGGGCGGCCGGCACGCCGTGGCCCTCCCCTACCAGGCCGAGGAACGTGTCGATACGGGTCGTGTCGGCCCCCGCCTCCTCCATACCGGCGCGGTAGAGCTCGAAGTGGCTGGTGAAGCCGCCGTTCAGTTCGTCGCTCTCCTCGACGAGGACGATGTCGTTGATGAGGCGCCGGCTGACCTGTGAACCACGCGGGCGCCAGGGGACGTCGACGCAGGTGAGTTCGCGTTGCAGCGACTTCAGCAGGGACATGAAGTCCCACACCGCGAAGACGTGGTGGGCCATGAACGTGGCCATGTCGGCACGACTGTTTATGCGCCGGTAAATCGGGTGCGCGGTCACCTCTTTTCGTGCCGGCTCGATCACGGAACGGGCCCGGTCGATTCCTTCGTGCTGCATGTCCCAGTCGTACCTGGACATGGTTCTCCTTCGGTCGGGGAAGATGAGGGAAAGTCGGGGGAAGGCAATCGTGCAGCTTTTACGAGTTACTCAGCAAGCGCTTCCAATAATTCAGCGGAAGTTACCTCGAGTATCGATCCCTTACAACACGTCAAGGCGCCCGAAGACTGATAAAGAGTCACGATACGGACACTCGAAAAAACCGTCGTTGAAAATTGAACGCCATGTGGAGATCTTGCGTACCAGTCGTCGTGAGCAGCAATCCCGTCACCGTCACCGTGGCCTACCACGTGGTGCCGGGCCGAGAGGCCGACTTCCACTCGTGGGGGTGGGCGATGCTGGGCGCGAGCGCTCAGCAGCCGGGCTTCCTGGGGGGTGGCGTCCTTGTCGACCGAGAGGCGGAGTGGCATGTGGTCTATCGCTTCGCCAGCGAGGGCGCGGCTCGGGCCTGGGAGGACTCCGCCGAGCGCACGCAGTGGGACGTCCGGACGGCTGGCTTCGCCAGACAGGCGGAGCGCCGGAGCGTACGCGGGTCCAAGGTGTGGTTCGACTCCCAGACCATCGCGCCGAAGGCACCGTCCCCGCCTCCGAAATGGAAACTCTGGTTCATCAACATGAGCGCGGTTTTTCCGCCGGTGCTCCTGTTCAATCTGCTTGTCATTCCCTATCTCGGCGGACTCAATCCGCTCGTCCGCACACTGCTGTTGTGCCTGTGTGTGACGGCCCTCGTCACCTGGATTCTCATGCCACGGCTTCAGCGTTTCTTCAAGAAGTGGCTGTATCCACCGCTCCAGGCACTGCGGGGACGGCACAAAAGACGGACCGCATAGGCCCGGAACGAAAAAAGGGAGGTGGGCGGGTGAAGACCCTGCTCATCGACAATTACGACTCGTACACGTACAACCTGTTCCAGCTGCTCGCCGAGGTCAACGGCGAGGAACCGGTTGTGGTCCTGAACGACGTCGCCGACAGAATTCCCGATCTGGTGGGCTATCTCGCGGAATTCGACAATGTGGTCATCTCGCCGGGGCCCGGGCACCCCGCCGAACCTCGGGACTTCGGGCTCGGTGCCGCCGTGCTCGCCAAGTCCCCGATCCCCGTGCTCGGCGTCTGTCTGGGGCACCAGGGCATGGCGCTCGGCGAAGGGGCCCGGGTGGAACCGGCCCCACAGCCACGGCACGGGCATCTGTCCACGGTCCGGCACGACGGACGGGACCTGTTCCTGGGGCTGCCGCAGGACTTCACCGCGGTGCGCTACCACTCGCTGGCCGTGCACGAGCCGCTCCCGGAAACGCTGGAGGCCACCGCCTGGGCGGAGGACGGTGTGCTGATGGGGCTCAGGCACCGGAGCCGGCCGCTGTGGGGGGTGCAGTTCCATCCGGAGTCGGTGCTGACCGAGTACGGCCACCGCATGCTCGTCAACTTCCGCAATCTGACGGCGGAACGGGCCCGTAAGCAGCGTACGAAGAACACCGCCGTCACCCCGGCCGCGGCGGCGATCCCCCAGCCGGCGGTCCCGCGTCCCCGGCACGCCGCCTCCCGGGCGTCCGCGCCGGCCATCCCCCGCCGCCGGCGCGCGACCCCCGCGTACCGTCTGCACACCCGGCGCATCGCCGGCGCGGTCGACGCGGAGGCGGCCTTCACGCGGATGTACGGGGCCTCACGGCGGGCGTTCTGGCTGGACAGTGCCCTGGTCGAGGAGGGGCTCGCGCGGTTCTCGTTCTTCGGGGACGACAGCGGGCCGCTGGCAGAGTTCGTCCGTTACGACGTCGACAGCGGCCGGTGCGAGATCGAGCGGGCCGGGCGGCCGCCGCGCAAGGTGGCGGCGAGCGTCTTCGACTATCTGCGACGGCAGTTGACGAGCCGCCGGGTGGACGGCACCGGGCTGCCCTTCGACTTCACGGGGGGCTATGTCGGCTACTTCGGCTACGAGACGAAGGCCGACTGCGGGTCGCCGAACCGGCACTCCTCCGACGTGCCGGACGCCTGCTGGCTGTTCGCGGACCGGATCGTCGCGGTGGACCATCTGAAGGGGTTCACCTACGCGGTCTGTCTCGCCGAGGACACCCCGCAGGCCGCGCGGGAGGCCGAGGACTGGCTCGAGAGCGCGCTGGCGCAGCTGTCGTTCGTCGCCGCCGAGTCCGAACCGTCCCCGCTGCCCGCCCGCGCGGAGCCCGACCTCGGCGCCGTCGAGCCCTGGCTGGTGCGGGACCGGGCGACGTATCTCGCGGACATCGAGGCGTGCCAACGGGAGTTGCGCAAGGGCACCAGCTACGAGATATGCCTGACGAACGCCGCGCGGTTACCCGCCCCGCCGGACGCG
Organism: Streptomyces sp. NPDC002144; assembly: GCF_053593695.1. Taxonomy (NCBI): domain Bacteria; kingdom Bacillati; phylum Actinomycetota; class Actinomycetes; order Kitasatosporales; family Streptomycetaceae; genus Streptomyces; species Streptomyces sp. NPDC002144. The sequence continues at coordinate 62,804 of NZ_JBSFDB010000024.1, read as the reverse complement.
TTCGACTTCTACCGGGTGCTGCGGCGGGTGAACCCGGCACCGTACGCGGCCTTCCTGCGGTTCGGGGACGTGGACGTGGCCGGCTCCTCCCCCGAGCGGTTCCTGCGGATCACCCGGGACGGGGTCGCCGAGGCGCGGCCCGTCAAGGGCACCGCGCCCCGGGGTGAGGGGCCCGAGGAGGACGCCCGGCTTCGGGACGCGCTCGCGGCGGACGCGAAGACCCGCGCCGAGAATCTGATGATCGTCGATCTGCTCCGCAACGACCTGGGCCGGGTCTGCCGGACCGGCTCGGTGCGGGTGACCCGGCTGATGGCCACCGAGACGTACGCGACGGTGCACCAGCTGGTCTCCACGGTCGAGGGACGGCTGCGGGAGGGCACGGACGCGGTGGACTGCGTACGGGCCTGCTTCCCCGGTGGCTCGATGACCGGGGCGCCCAAGCCGCGCACCCTGGAGATCATCGACTCCCTGGAGACGGAGGCCCGGGGCGTGTACTCCGGCGCGCTCGGCTACCTGGGGTGCAGCGGGGGCGCGGATCTCAACATCGTCATCCGTACGGCCGTGTTCGCGGACGGGCTGATGCAGCTGGGGGCCGGGGGCGCGATCGTGCTCGACTCCGATCCGGTCGCCGAGTACGAGGAGATGCTGCTGAAGACGGCGGCCCAGATGCGGGCCCTGCACCTGCACACCGCGGAACGGATCCGTGAGCAGCGGCAGCACGCCTCGGCCCGTGCCGACGCCCGTCAGGAGCGCGCGGCGAGCGAGGAGCCGGTGCGATGACGACTCCGCAGAGCACCCTGGCCCCGGCCGACTTCGACGCGCCCGGCAACCTCGCCACGCAGCTCGCCGGGCTTGCCGAGTGGCGGGGCTGGACCGGCCGGCCCGCCTTCCACCAGGGGCACCGGGTGTGGACCCACGGTCAGGTGCACGCCCTGGCGGCGAAGGCGGCGACCGTGCTCGAGGAGCACGGGGTGCGGCCCGGGGACCGGGTGGTGCTGGCGCTGCCCGACGGGATCGCCTGGGTGACGGCGTTCCTCGCCACCGCCCGGCTCGGCGCCGTCGCCGTCCTGGTCAACCCCGAACTCCCCGCCGCCGACCAGGCGTTCATGGCCGCGGACACCGCCGCCGTGCTGTGTGTGACGGGACCGGGCCTGGAGGACCGCTTCGCCGGCCGGGAGCGGCTCGGCGCCGACCAGTTCCTCGCGCTCAGCGCCTCCGCCGGACCGGCCCCGGCCCACCCGGTCGACGCGCACACACCGCTGTATGTGCAGTACACGTCCGGTACGACGGGCCGTCCCAAGGGCGTGGTGCACACGCACGGCGATCCGAAGACGTACCACGACCTCATCGGGCGGCGGCTGCTGCGGATCACCCGGGACGACGTCACCCTGTCGCTGTCGAAGCTGTACTTCGCCTACGGCTTCGGCAACGCGTTCGTCTTCCCGCTCTTCTCCGGCTCCTCCGCCGTGCTGGTGGACCGGCGTCCGACACCGGCGGCCGTGGACGCGCTGGTCACCCGGCACCGGGTGACGCTGCTGTACTCGGTGCCGTCCGCCTACGCCGCGCTGGTGGCCGACCGGGGCAGCGGGCACGAGGCCTGCTTCGCCTCCGTGCGGGCCGCGGTGTCGGCGGGCGAGGGGCTGCCGGACGGGCTCGGCGGACGGATCACCGAGCTGCTCGGGGCGCCGGTGCTGGAGCAGATCGGCTCCACCGAGGCCGGTCACGCCTTCTGCGCCAACGGCTTCGAGCACAACCATCCGGGCACCGTCGGGCGTCCCGTGCCCGGCTTCGAGGTGGAGCTGCGCGACCGCACGGGCCAGCCGGTCCCCGACGGCACCGAGGGCGAACTGTGGGTGCGCGGACCGACGGTGACCCCCGGCTACCTCAACCGCCCAGAGGAGACGGCCCGCACCCTGGTCGGCGGCTGGCTCGCCACGCACGACCGTGCGGTGCGCGAACCGGACGGCGCCTACCGGCACCTGGGCCGCGCCGACGACATGGAGATGGTCGGCGGGATCACCGTCTCCCCGCTGGAGGTGGAGGCGGTGCTGCGCACCCATCCGGCGGTGCGGGAGGTCGCGGTCGTGACCGTCACCGACGGCACCGGCGCCGGCCGGCTTCGCGCCTTCGTCGTCCCCGCCACGCCCGTCCCGGACGGTCTGCGGGACGACCTCCTGCGCCTGGCGCGCGAACAGCTCGCCGCCTTCAAGGTGCCCCGCAGCGTGAGCCTGGTGGCGTCCCTGCCCCGCACCCCCACCGGCAAGCTCCGCCGTCACCTCGTCCGTCAGGGCGCCTGGTGACCATCACTGAAGGGAACGGCCAGATGCGACAGCAGCAACCACCGCTCGCCGACCGGGGGTTCTACCTGGGTCAGGTGTTCCGCCGGGCGGCCGACCGGCACGGAGCCGTCTTCGTCACCCTGGACCGGCCGCTGGACACCCATCCCGCCCTCGGTGTCGACCTCACCTACTCGGCGCTCGCGGACGCCGTCGAGGACCTGTCGGGCCGGCTGTGGGCGGCCGGGGTACGGCCCTCGGAGCAGGTGGTCGTACACAAGACGGACAACGTCGACATCGTGTTGCTGACCTGTGCGATCTCCCGGATCGGCGCGGTGCCGGTGCTGCTGTCCCCGGCCCTGGCGGGTGAGGTGGTGGGGCAGTTGACCGAGCGGCTGCGCGAGCCTTGGCTGGTCACCGACCGGGCCAAGCTGGAGGGGCCGCTGAAGGGGCTGAAGCCGGCCGTGCGGTGCGTGCTGTCCGTGGACGACGCTCCGGGCGCCGAGCCCCTGGCCAAGCACGCGGGCGCCGAACGCCCGGCCCCGGTCCGTCTGCATCCGCGCGAACCGTCGCTCATCACCCACAGTTCGGGCACGACCGGCCTGCCCAAGCTCGCCGTGCACTGCGCGAACACCATGTGGAACCGGCTGGTGCCGCAGAAGGCGATGGGCTGGCCGACGCGCGGCGAGACGGCCGCGTTGCACATGTCGTTCGTGCACTCGCGCTTCTACCATCTGCTCGGCGTGCTGCTGCACTTCGGCAGTCCCCTGGTGCTGATCACCGACCCGGACCCGGCCTCCGTGGGCCCCCTCCTCACCCGGCACCGGCCCGGCATCGTCGAGACCCACCCCAACACCTTCGTGCTGTGGGAGGAGTTGGCGGACGCACCGGGCGCGCCACTGTCGCGGGTGAAGTCGTACGGCTCGACGTTCGACGCGATCCATCCGCGCACGGTACGGCGGCTGCTGGACGCCTCCAGGCGCCGTACGCCCTGGCTGATCCAGCTGTACGGGCAGAGCGAGACGGGGCCGGTCGCCGTCCAGTGGTTCACCCGGCGCAGTGCCGCGCGCGCGGACGGACGGCGCGTCGGGATCGGGATACCGGGGTTCACCCGGGTACGGGTCACCGGGCCCGACGGGCGGCCCGTCGCTCCGGGCACGCCCGGACGGATCGAGGCGCGCACCCGGGGACGCATCCTCACGTATCTCGGCATGCAGGACCGCTACGACCGGCAGCTGCACGACGGCTGGTGGGAGATGGGCGACATGGGGCACCGCAGCCGCCTGGGCGCCCTGCACCTGATCGACCGGGAGATCGACCGGATCGACTCCGTGCACAGCAATCTGGAGGTCGAGGACGCGCTGATGGACCGCCTGGAGGAGTTGCGTGAGGTCGTCATCGTGCCGGGCGCGGACCGGGAGCCGGTGCCGGTGGTGTGCGTACGGGGCGAGCGGCCACTGGACCCGGAGCGCTGGCGGGAGGCGACCGCCGATCTGCCGGCGTTGGCCGAGCCTCGGCAGTGGCGGTTCGAGGAACTGCCGATGACCGCGACCTGGAAGGTCAAGCGGGTGGAGATCAGCCGGATGCTGACGGAGGGCGCACGCGCGTGAATCCGGTCGTGGTGGTCGGAGCCGGGCCCGTGGGGCTGTCGGCGGCGCTCGGGCTGCGGGCGCGCGGGCTGCCGGTCGTGCTGCTGGAGGCGGACGCCGAGGACCGCGAACGGCCGGGCAGCCGGGCCCTGTTCGTGCACCGCGAGACGCTCGCGCTGCTCGACGGGATGCTGCCGGGGCTGGCCGGGGAGATCACGGCGAACGGCCGTACCTGGCAGACGAAACGGACCCTGTACCGGGGGCGGGAAGTGTACTCCCGCACCTTCCCGCCCCCGTCCGGGCCGCCGCCCTTCACCAGCCTGCGTCAGGTGGACACCGAGCGCTTTCTCCGGGGGGCCTGCGAGCGGGCGGGGGTGGAGTTCGTGTGGGGCACGCGGGTCACGGGCGTGCGGACGACACCGGACGGGGCGGTGCTGACCTGCGCGGACGGGCGGGAGTGGAGCTCCGGGTACGTCGTGGCGGCGGACGGCGCGCGTTCGGCCGTGCGGCGGGGGCTGGGCATTCCCATGGAGGGCGAGCGGGGCGAGGGCTTCCATGTGGTCGTCGACGTGGCGGAGGCCGAGGACGCCGAGCCGGTGTCCGAGCGGGTCTTCCACTACGAGCATCCGGGCGTCGGCGGGCGCAGTGTGATGCGGGTGCCGTTCGCCGGGGGGTTCCAGGTCGATCTGCAGTGCCGGGACGACGACGCGCAGGAGGACTTCGGGACCCGGGAGGCGGTACGGCGGTGGCTGCCGGCGGTCGTGGGCGACGGGTGCGCCGAGCGGATCCTGTGGGTGTCGACGTACCGCTTCCTGCGGATGGTGGCGGCCTCCTTCACGGATCGGCACCGGCGGGTGCTGCTCGTCGGTGAGGCGGCGCACCTCTTCCCGCCGTTCGGGGCGCGCGGGATGAACAGCGGGATCGCGGACGCGGCGGCGGCCGCGGAGGCGGTCGCTGCGGGTACGGCGGACGCGGTCGGTGAGTTCGCGCGAGTGCGGCGGGCCGCGGGGCTGTTCAACAGCGCCGCCGCCCAGAGGGCGCTCGACCATCTGCGGCCCCGGCGCCGGATCGTCCGGGCCAGACAGCGCGCGGCGGCGGTCCTCGCGCCCATGCTGCCGTGGTGCGGGGCATGGCTGGAGCACGCGCCGTACGGGCCGCGGAGCGGAGCCCCGGTGGTCGCCGGCGGCAAGTACTGAGGGAGGAGCAGCTGTGACGCAACCCGTCATCACCGAGGGGCTGTTGGCGTGGACGCCCGCCGGTGGGCTGGCTCCGGCGGGCGAGCCCGGCGGGCGGTTGCTCGTCGCGGACTCGTGGCTGGTGCGGGAGGGCAGGGTGCGGGGGTTCGAGCGGCACCGGGAGCGGTTCCTGCGGGCCTGCGGAGAGGTCGGCGGGCCGCCGCTCAGACGGCTGCTGGAGTTCTGGCGGGACGTGACCGACGCGCTGCCGCGGACGGGCGAGTGGTTCCCGCGCGTCGAACTGGCTCCGGGCGGCACGGAGTTGCGGCTGCTGCTGCGGCACGCCCCACCGCTCGGGACCGGTGTGCGGGTCTGGGCCACGGGCCAGTCCGACCCGCGGACCGTGCCCCGCCGCAAGGGCCCGGACCTGGACACGCTGGCCCGGGTCCGCAGACGCGCCTCGGGCGAGGGAGCCGACGAGACGGTGCTCGTCGCGCCGTCAGGAGTGGTGCTGGAGGCGGCCACGGCCAGCGTGCTGTGGTGGGAGGACGACACGCTGTGTCTGCCCCCGCCCCAGCTGCCCGTCCTGCCCGGGGTCACCGTCGCCCTCATCCAGGAACGGGCCCACCGTGAAGGCGTCCGGCTCGCCCATCGCACCCGGACCATGGCCGAACTGGACGGCCGCGAGGTGTGGCTCGTCAACGCGCTCCATGGGATCCGGCCGGTGACGGACTGGATGGGCGGGTCGATCCAGGCGGCCCCCGCGACCCACGCCCCGGAATGGCGCTCCTGGCTGGACGACATCATGGAGCCGCTGCCGGAGAAATAGCCGGAAAAGCAGGAAAGGGCCCACGGAATACGGGCATCGACACGGATAGCCGATGCCCGTATCGGGTATTCCTTAATCCGACCCCATTCCTGGGACCGGCCCTGTTCCTGGGGCCGGCCCTGTTCCTGGGGCCGGCGTTATTTACTGGCCGGCTGATAACCGCCCGGCGCCATCCGGGTGGCGATGGCGATGCGGTTGTAGGCGTTGATGACGGTGGCCGCCCAGATGAGTGCCGCGATCTGGTCCTCCTCGAAGACCTCGGCGGCCTCGGCGTAGACGGCGTCCGGCACCCGGCCGTCGTGGACCAGGGTCACGGCCTCGGTCAACGCCAGGGCGGCGCGCTCGCGTTCGGTGAAGAAGGGGGTCTCCCGCCAGGCGTTCAGTGCGTAGATCCGCTGCTCCGTCTCGCCCGCCGCCCGCGCGTCCTTGGTGTGCATGTCGAGGCAGAACGCACAGCCGTTGATCTGCGAGGCGCGGATCCTGATCAGTTCCAGGAGTTCCGGTTCGACCTTGGCGTCCTGGGCCGCGGAAACGGCGGCGGCGTGCAGGGAGCCCATCGCCTTGGAGACGTCGGGGGTGATTTTCTTGAGGGCCACACGGGATAGCGCGTCACTGTTGCTCATGGGGCGACTCTATCCGCGCGACCGCATTCGGGAATGCTGAAGTTGCAATTACGGCGGCGTCATTCGGGCAGTGCCGCGCACAAGGCCTCCAGTGCCCCCGACCAGGCGTGGTCCGGCGGTGTCCCGTAGCCGACGACCAGCGCGTCGCGCCGCTCGACGCTCGCCTCGGGGTGCCGGTAGCGGTGCAGCCCGTGCACCGCGAGCCCCTGCCAGGCCGCCGCCCGCAGCACCTCCCGCTCCGTGCCCGGCGGAAGCCGCACAACGACGTGCAACCCTGCCGCGATGCCCGTGGCGCGAACCTGCGGGGCGCTGCGGGCGAGCTGGGCCACCAGAGCGTCGCGGCGCCGCCGATAGCGCAGCCGGGCGGCGCGTACATGGCGGTCGTAGGCGCCGGAGGTGAGGAACTCGGCGAGGGTCAGCTGGTCCAGCGCCCCGCAGCTGTCCACCCCGCCCTTGGCCTTCACAGCCTCCCGCACCCAACCCGGGGGCAGGACCAGCCAGGCCAGCCGGAGGCCGGGGGCGAGGGACTTGCTGGCCGTGCCGGCGTAGACGACGTGTTCGGGATCGAGACCCTGGAGGGCGCCGACGGGCTGGCGGTCGTAGCGGAACTCGCCGTCGTAGTCGTCCTCGATCACCAGGCCCCCGGTGCGCCGGGCCCAGTCGACGACGGCCGCCCGCCGGTCCCGGTGCAGGGTGACGCCCATCGGGAACTGGTGGGCGGGGGTGAGCAGGACGGCGCCCTGGTCCGCCAACTCGCCCGGGTCCGTGCCCCGTTCGTCGAAGGGCAGCGGGACCGTGCGCAGGCCGGCCTCGGCGAGCAGGTCCCAGTGGACGTAGAGGCCGTACGACTCGACGGCGACCGTGCCGGCGCCGCGTGCGCGCAGGACGGCGGCGAGGATCCGCAGTCCGTGGGAGATGCCGGCGCAGATCAGGATGTGGTCGGGGTCGGCGCGCACGCCCCGGGCGCGGGCGAGGTAGTGCGCGAGGGCGGTGCGCAGTTCGGCGCGGCCGCGCGGGTCGCCGTAGTCCAGGGCCTGGTGGGGGGCGACGGCCAGGGCGCGGCGGGCGGCCTTGAGCCATTCGGCGCGCGGGAAGGAGGCGAGGTCGGGCAGGCCCGGGACCAGGTCGTAGGCGGGGCTGCTGGGGGCGCGCGGGTGGGGCGGGGACGCGGAGGGCGGACTGACCGGGCGGTCGGCCACCCGCGTGCCGGAGCCCTGCCGTGCGGTGAGCCAGCCCTCGGCGACCAGGTCGGCGTAGGCCTCGGCGACCGTGTTGCGGGCGACGCCCAGGTCGGCGGCGAGGCTGCGGGAGGAGGGCAGCCGGGTGCCGGGAGCCAGGCGGCCGGTGCGGACCGCCTCGCGCAGGGCGTCGGTCAGGCCCCGGCGCACACCCGGTCCCGTCGGCTCCAGATGCAGGTCGACACCCAAAGTGGCCCATGATTTCGGCATGGAAATGGACCATACCCCTGGGCTGCCTCGCTTCTAGGGTCGAGGACATGACCACAGAGGAGACCACCGAGTACGCGCCCGAGCGGCCTGCCCGACTGCGCTGGGCCCAGCACGCGCCCGAGGTCTACAAGGCGATGCTCCGCCTCGAGACCGCCGCCGCTCAGGGCCTGGACCCCGGGTTGTACGAGCTGGTGAAGATCCGGGCCTCGCAGATCAACCACTGCGCCTTCTGCCTGGACATGCACACCAAGGACGCGCTCGCGGCCGGGGAGAGCGTGGAGCGGATCGTCCAGCTGAGCGCCTGGGAGGAGTCGAGGCACTTCTACACGGAGAAGGAGCTCGCGGCGATCGAGCTGACCGAGGCGGTCACCGTCCTGACCGACGGATTCGTGCCCGACGAGGTGTACGACCACGCGGCCAAGCACTTCGAGGAGGCCGAGCTGGCCCAGCTGATCGCCGCGATCACCGTGATCAACGCGTGGAACCGGTTCGGCGTGACCACCCGGATGGCACCGGGCCACTACACGCCGGGGCAGCACCAGTGAGCGTCGGCCGCCGGATCCCGCCGGGAGGGCACACACCATGAGCAAGATCGATGTCTTCCGCGCCCTGCACCGCGGCCGCCTCCCCGTCGACCCCCTCGTGCTGCCAGGACCGTGGGACGCGGTCAGCGCGCGGACGCTGGAGGAGGCCGGGTTCCCGGCGCTCGCCACGCCCAGCGCGGGGATCGCGGCCTCGCTCGGGTACGCGGACGGGGCGACCCCGGCCGACGAGATGTTCGCCGCGGTGGCGCGCATCTGCCGGGCGGTGGACGTGCCCGTGTCGGCCGACGTCGAGGGAGGATACGGGCTCGCGCCGACGGAGCTGGTGGAGCGGCTGCTGGAGGCCGGTGCCGTCGGCTGCAACCTGGAGGACTCGCACCGGGGCGTCCTCAAGGACCCGCACGAGCACGCCGACTGGCTGGCCCAGGTGCGGTTCGCGGCCGGTGACCAGCTGTTCGTCAACGCCCGGGTCGACACCTTCGCGTACGGCGACGGCGATCCCGCACGGGCCATCGAGCGGGCCGCGTTGTACGTCGCCGCGGGCGCCGACTGCGTCTATCCGATCGGCGCCCCGACGAACGTACTGCCCCTCCTGCGGTCCGGCATCCAGGGCCCGATCAACGTGAACGCCAAGCCGGAGGGCGGCCCCGACCCCTCCGAACTCGGCGAACTCGGGGCCACGCGCGTCACCTTCGGGCCGACCCTGCAGCGCTGGGCCGCGCTCGCGTTCAAGGGGATGACGGACGAGCTGAGGAAACGCTGGTGATCACGACAGCCACGCCTGCCACGTGGACGCGTGGCCGTCCACCCACTTCTTCGCCGCCTGTTCGGGCGACAGCTTCTGGTCGGCGATCATCAGGGAGACCTCGTTCTGGTCCTCGGTCGTCCACCTGAACTTCCTCAGGAAGGCGGCCGCCTTGCCGCCCTTCTTCGCGAAGTCGGCGTTGAGGTACTTCTGCAGCGGGGTGTGCGGATAGGCGCAGGCGACCTTGGCCGGGTCCGCGTCGCAGCCCTCCTTGTACGGCGGCAGCTTCACCTCGGTCATGGGGACCCTCTTGAACAGCCACTGCGGGGCGTACCAGTACGTCAGGAAGGGCTTCTTCTCCTTGGCGAACTGTTTCATCTGCGTGATCTGGGCGGCCTCCGAACCGGCGAACACCACCTGGTAGTTCAGCTTCAGGTTCTTCACCAGCGCCTTGTCGTTGGTGACGTACGACGGCGAGCCGTCCATCAGCTGACCCTTGCCGCCGCTCTCCGCGGTGCGGAAGAGGGAGGCGTACTTGTTGAGGTTCTTCCAGTCGGTGATGTCCGGGTGCTGCTTGACCAGGTACGTCGGCACGAACCAGCCGATGTGCCCGGTCACCCCGAGACCGCCGCCGCGCGCGATGGTCTTCTTGTCGTCGACGTACCGCTTCTCCTGGTCGGGGTGGCCCCAGTCCTCCAGGATCGCGTCGACCCGGCCCTGGCTGAGCGCGTCCCAGGCGGGGACCTCGTCGACCTGCACGGTGTCGACGCGGTAGCCGAGCTTGTGCTCCAGCAGGTACTGGGCGACGGCGACGTTGGCCTGCGCGCCGACCCAGGACTGCACGGAGAGGGTCACGCTCCTGGTGCCCCCCGCGTTGGCGAAGGGCGACGCCTGCTTGGTCATGTCGGCGGCACCGCAGCCGGTGAGGAGGGCCAGGGAGGCGGCCGAGGAGACGATCAGCGCTGTGCGTTTGCCCAGTGCCATGTCACACACCACCCTTCGCGCGGCGCTGCGTCGGCTGGGTCACCCGGTCGAGCATCAACCCCAGACACACGATCGCCGCACCGGCCACCAGACCCGTCGCCAGATCGCCCTGCGCGAGGCCGAACACGACGTCGTAGCCGAGCGCACCGCCGCCGACCAGGCCGCCGATGATGACGACGGCGAGGACGAGGACCACGCCCTGGTTGACGGCGAGCAGCAACGCGGGCCGGGCGAGCGGAAGTTGGACCTGGCGCAGCTGCTGGGCGGGGGTCGCGCCGAGGGAGCGGGCCGACTCCAGGGCGGCCGGGTCGACCTGGCGCAGCCCCTGGGTGGTGATCCGGACGACGGCGGGCAGGGCGTAGACCACGGCCGCCGCGACGGCGGGGGCACGGCCGACGCCGAACAGGGCCACCACCGGGATCAGGTACACGAACTGCGGCATCGTCTGGAAGACGTCCAGGACGGGCCTGAGCAGGCGTTCGAAGCGGTCGCTGCGGGCCGCCGCGATGCCCGTCGCGAAACCGAGGACGAGGGTGACGGCGACGGCGGCCAGGACCTGGGAGAGCGTGTCGAGGGAGGGTTTCCACACGCCGAGCACGCCGATCGCGGCCATGGCGAGGACCGCGGTGAGCGCGGTGCGCCAGGTGCCGATCAGCCAGGCCAGGGCGGCGACCAGGAGCAGCACGGACCACCAGGGCAGCCACTGCAGACCGCCGCGGACCGGGTCCAGGACCCAGGTGGTGAAGTGGCCCGCCCAGTCGGCGGTGCCGCCGACGACCGGGACGCCCGAGTAGAGGTGGGCGGTCATCCAGTCGACGGCGCTGTTGACCGGGTCGGCGATGTTCAGGGTCCAGGACTCGGGCCAGTCGAGTCGCCCGGCGAGACGTCCGGCGAGCGCCACGGCGACGGCACCGGCGGCCGCGTACAGCCAGGGGCGCACGCCCGCCGGCTCCTCGCCGGCGTTCTCGCCCGCGGCGCAGGTGACCCGGTCCAGGACGACGGCCAGCAGCACGATCGGGATGCCGGCCGCGAGGGCGGCGCCCACGTCGACGGAGGCCAGCGCCTGGTAGACGCGGTCACCGAGGCCGGCGGCGCCGATGACGGACGCGATGACCGCCATCGACAGGGCCATCATGATCGTCTGGTTGAGGCCGAGGAGGAGTTCCTTGCGGGCCAGCGGGATGCGCGCGGTCAGCAGCCGCTGGCGGGCGGTGGCGCCGAGCGAGTCGACGGCTTCGAGGACCTCCTTGTCTGCGCCGCGCAGGCCGAGGGAGGTGAGGCGGGCCATCGGCGGAGCGGCGTAGACGACGGTGGCCAGGACGGCGGCGGGGACGCCGATGCCGAAGACCAGGACGACCGGGAGGAGGTAGGCGAAGGCCGGCAGCACCTGCATGGTGTCCAGGACCGGGCGCAGGGCGCGGTCGAGGCGGTCGGAGAGACCGGCGGCGAGGCCCAGGAGGACGCCGACGGCCACCGACGCGAGAACGGCGACCACCATCAGGGCGAGCGTCTGCATCGTGGGGATCCACATGCCGAGCAGCCCGCAGGCGAGGAACGCGACGGCCGTGCCGAGGGCCAGCCGGAGACCGGCGACCCGCCAGGCGACGAGGGCGCCGATGGCCGTCACCCCGGCCCAGCCCGCGGCGAGGAGGACCAGGTAGACGGCGCGTACGGAGAGGACGACCGCGTTGCTGACGTAGCCGAAGCCGTAGAGGAACAGAGGGTGGCTGTCGCGGTTGTCGATGATCCAGTTGCTGGCGCCGGTGAGCGGCTTGGACAGGTCGACCGTGAGGGCGGCGGGCCAGCTTCCGCTCGCCCACTGGGCGTTGGCGAGCGGGACGAGGACCGCGGCGGCGAGGGCGAGCAGCAGGAGTTTTTGGACGGCCCGGTGTTTGAGGAAGCCCGCGGACAGCGGGACGGGCGCGGTGAGGGTGGCCATCAGGCGGCCTCCCTCTGCGGCTCGGTCCCGGCGACCACACCGAGGAGCCTCTCGTGGTCGACGACGCCCAGACAGCGGCCGTTCTCCACCACACAGGCCGGCCTGCCGCTCGTGGCGACGACCTTGATGGCGTCGGCGACGAGCTCGTCCGGGGCGAGCGCGCCCGGGTGCTCCGGGCCCTCGCAGCGGCCGGGCCGCATGGCCGTACGGACGGTCATGACCTGCTCCCGCGACACGTCCCGGACGAACTCGCGGACGTAGTCGTCCGCGGGGCTGCCCACGATCTCCTCCGGGGTGCCCAGCTGGACCACCCGGCCGTCGCGCATCAGCGCGATGCGGTCGCCGAGCTTCAACGCCTCGCTCAGGTCGTGCGTGATGAAGACCATCGTGCGGCCCTCCTCCCGGTGCAGGCGCACGACCTCCTCCTGCATGTCACGCCGGATGAGGGGGTCGAGGGCGCTGAAGGGCTCGTCGAACAGCAGGACCTCCGGGTCGACGGCCAACGCCCGGGCCAGGCCCACCCGTTGGCGCTGACCGCCGGAGAGCTGGCCGGGGCGCCGCTGTTCCATGCCCTCCAGGCCGACCTTGGCGACGACCTGCTGGGCGCGCGCCCGACGCTCCGCCTTGCCGACGCCCTGGATCTCCAGGCCGTAGGCGACGTTGTCGAGGACGGTGCGGTGCGGGAGGAGGCCGAAGTGCTGGAAGACCATGGCGGCCCGGTGCCGGCGCAGTTCGCGCAGCCGGGACCTGTCCATGGCGCGGACGTCCTCGCCGTCGATGGCGATCGTGCCGGCGGTCGGCTCGATGAGTCGGGTGAGGCAGCGGACGAGGGTGGACTTGCCGGAGCCCGACAGGCCCATCACCACGAAGACCTCGCCCTTGCGGACGTCGAAGGAGACGTTGTGGACGGCGGCCGTGCAGCCGGTGCGGGCCCGGAGCTCGGAGGGCGCCAGCGCGGACAGTTCGGCGTCGCCGGGCACCCTGTCCGCCTTCGGGCCGAACACCTTCCACAGGTTGTCGACGGAGAAGACGGGCTTTTCGATGGCCGTGCTCATCGCACACCACCCCCGATCAGGTCGACGGCCCTCTCACCGACCATGAGCACCCCGATCATCGGGTTCACGGCGGTCATCGTCGGGAAGACCGAGGCGTCCGCGATCCGGATGCCCTCCAGGCCGCGGATCCGCAGCTCGGGGTCGACCACGGCGAGTTCGTCGTCCGTGGCGCCCATCCTGCAGGTGCCGGCGGGGTGGTAGACGGTGTGCGCGACCTTGCGGGCGTACTCGCTCAGCTCCTCGTCGCCGGTCACCTCCGGCCCCGGACACACTTCACGCTTGAGCCAGCCCGCCAGCGGTTCGGTGCTCGCGATCTCGCGGGCGACGCGGACGCCGTCGACGAGGGTGCGGGCGTCGTAGTCGTCCTCGTCGGTGAAGTAGCGGAAGTCGAGGGCCGGTTTGACCGACGGGTCAGCGCTCGTCAGGTACAGACGGCCGCGGCTCCTCGGCTTGGGGATGTTGGGCGTCATCGAGACGCCGTACGCGGGGCGTTCGTAGCCCAGCCGCTCAGGGTTGTCCGTGAAGGGGATCTGGTAGAAGTGGAACATCAGGTCCGGGCCCGGGTGTCCGGGGTCGCGGCGCACGAACAGGCCGGCGTCGCTGTCCATCGCGGAGTTGTCCGGGATGGGGCCGTTCGTCTCCCAGACGATCACCGACTCCGGGTGGTCGAGGAGGTTCTCGCCGACGCCGGGCAGGTCGTGCACGACGGGGATGCCGAGGGCTTCGAGGTCCGCGCGCGGGCCGATGCCGGAGTGCAGCAGCAGCCGCGGGGAGTCGACGGCCCCGGCGCACAGGACGACCTCGTCGCGGGCGCGTACGAGGATCTCCTCGCCGTCCTTGGTGCGGACGTGCACGCCTTCCGCGCGCGTGCCGTCGAACTGAAGCCGGTACGCCCATGTCTCCAGCAGGATCGTCAGGTTGGGCCGCTCGTCCATCACCGGGTGGAGGTACGCGACCGACGCGCTGGAGCGCTTGTTGGTCTCGGGGTGGTAGGCCAGGTCGAAGAAGCCGACGCCGTCGTCGAACGGCTTGTTGTTGAAGCCCTCGACGCGGGGGACGTCCAGCGCCTTGTGGGCGGCGTCGACGAAGTCGCGGGCGATGGCGTTCCGGTCCTTCTCGTCGACCGGGACGATGTTGTTCTTCAGGCGCGCGAAGTACGCCTCCATCGGCACCGCGCCCCAGCCCTTGGCGCCGGCCGCCTCCCACTCGTCCCAGTCGGAGGGCAGCGGCTTGAAGGCGATCAGCGTGTTGTGGGAGGAACAGCCGCCGAGGACGCGGGCCCGGCTGTGCCGGATGCGCGAATTCCCGCGTGACTGCTCGGTGGTGGGGTAGTCGTAGTCGAGTTCGCCGCCGAGCAGGCCCATCCAGCGGCGCAGCGTCAGGACGTCCTCTCGGCCGACGTCGCTGGGGCCGCCCTCGATGACGGCGACGGTGACGTCGGGGTTCTCGGTCAGGCGGGAGGCTATGACGGAGCCTGCGGTTCCGCCGCCGATGACGACGTAGTCGTAGAGATGGGGGGTCTCGGGCATGAGGGGGTTGCTCCAAGGGGCGGGGGACGTACGGAAGTCGGGATTCAGCCCGCGAACCAGCGAACCGGCTTCGGCGCCAGGTTCTGGTACACGTGCTTGGTCTCGCGGTACTCGGCGAGGCCGGCCGGCCCCAGCTCGCGGCCGACGCCGCTCTTGCCGAAGCCGCCCCACTCCGCCTGCGGGAGATAGGGGTGGAAGTCGTTGATCCAGACGGTGCCGTGCCGCAGCCGGCCGGCGACCCGGCGGGCGCGGCCCGCGTCGGAGGTCCAGACGGCGCCGGCGAGGCCGTACTCGGTGTCGTTGGCGAGGGCGACGGCCTCGTCCTCGGTGCGGAAGGTCTCCACCGTCAGCACCGGTCCGAAGACCTCCTCGCGGACGACCTTCATCCGGCGGTGGCACTGGTCGAGGACGGTCGGCTCGTAGAAGTAGCCGGACGCGGGACGCTCCGGCGCCGGTACGGGCCGCCGGCCGCCCGAACGCAGCACCGCGCCCTCGTCCAGCGCGGAGGCGACGTAGGCCTCGACCTTGGCGCGCTGCTGCTCGGAGACGAGGGGGCCGCACTCGACGCCGTCCTCGGTGCCGCGGCCGAGGCGTATGCGGCTTGCCCGGCGGGCGAGTTCGGCGACGAAGCGCTCGCGCAGCGACTCCTCGACGATGAGGCGTGCGCCGGCCGAGCAGACCTGGCCGCTGTGGATGAACGCGGCGTTGAGGGCCTGGTCGACGGCGGTGTCGAAGCCCTCCTCGGTGGCGCAGGCGTCCGCGAAGACGACGTTGGGGTTCTTGCCGCCGAGTTCGAGCGCGACCTTCTTCACGCTCGGGGCGGCCGCCTGGGCGACCTTGGTGCCGCTGACCAGGCCGCCGGTGAAGGAGACCAGGTCGACGTCCGGGTGCTCGGCGAGCCGGGCACCCACGGAGTGGCCGGGGCCGGTGACGACGCCGGCGACGCCCGCGGGCAGACCGGCCTCGGTGAGCAGGTCGATGAGGGCGACGGTGGTGAGCGGGGTGATCTCGCTGGGCTTGACGACGAAGGTGTTGCCGGCCGCGAGGGCCGGGGCGATCTTCCAACTGGCCTGGAGGAGGGGGTAGTTCCAGGGGGTGATCAGGGCGCAGACGCCGACCGGTTCGTGCACGACGACGCTGTGCACGTCGGGCGAGCCCGCGTCGACGACCCGGCCCGGTGCCTCACCGGCGACCAGGTCGGCGAAGTAGCGGAAGGCGTCGGCGACACAGTCGATGTCGACCCGGCCCTCCTCCACGGTCTTGCCCGCGTCCTGGCTCTCCAGCCGGCCGAGGCGTTCGCGGTCGCGTACGAGAAGATCGGCGACGCGGCGCAGCAGCGCGGCGCGTTCGGCCACGGGGGTGCGGGGCCAGTCGCCGTGGTCGAAGGCCTCCCGGGCGGCCGCGACCGCCAGATCCGTGTCCTTTTCGTCACCCTCCGCGACCAGGGCGAAGGGCTGCCCGTCCGCGGGGTCGAGGATCTCTCGCGTGGCTCCGGAGACGGCTTCTCGCCATTCCCCCGCCACGTGGATGGTCGCCTGCGCGTCGAGTTCCGGTGCTTGCGCCCTGTCCGCCATGTTCGGTACTGCCTTCCGTTCCTGTTCAGCTCCCGTGAGTCACACCGGTGTCACCCACCGGGACCGTGAGCACCTGCCCTCCACCCTTGATTGCATGCGCAATCCATGGCCGAAAGTGCGCTGTGTCACTGAACATGCGGGCAAATAGGGCGAACCGTAGGCTGAACCGTGACGCGCACCACGGAGGTGAGGCCCTGCACGGCAGGGCTCGACGCCACGTCCGTCCACCTGTCTGGAAGGCGCAGGTGCCCGGCCCGCAGGGTGACGCGGTCGCCCAGCTCTTCTCGGACTACGACAAGCCGGTGCCCTCCGCCACACCGTCGCCGGACCGGTCGGTGGACATCGGCAAGCTGCAGCAGCGGTTGCAGAGCAGCTGAGTCAGTCGGTGCCCGGGTCGGGGTCGCAGGTGGTGTTCGGCGGGCAGAACCAGTCCAACGCGGCGGTGAGTTTGGCGAGTTCGTCGTCGCGGCCGTCGGAGACGGGGCCGTAGGAGGCGATGGCGTAGATGTTGCCGTCCTGGGCGACGAAGCGTTCGTCGTAGACGTGCCAGGTACCGACGTCGGGCTCGCCCTTGATGGTGCCGGCGAGGTACTCCAGCCGGGAGCCGGTGAACTGCCCGTCATCCAGGGTCTGCAGCCTGAGCTTCTTGAAGCCGGCGGGCTTGGGGGTCTGGTCGGACAGGTACAGGTCGAAGGAGGCCTGCGGGGACCCCTCCTGCACCTGGTAGACCTGCAGCCGGTGCGTGCTGTCGGCGCTGCGGTAGTTGACCACGTCGATCCCGAACAGCGAGGGCGCGGTGGTGCGGGTCCAGCCCTCCGGTACGGCGATCCGGAACCCCTCCTCGTCGTCGCGCAGTTGGTATCCCGCGGGCGGTGCGGAGGGCGAGGGCGAGGATGTCGTGGTGTCCTCGGCGAGCGGTGACGGCGACCGGGTGGGCGACTCGCTCGCCGTCGTGGACGACCCGGCGGCGACGGGCTCCTTGTGTCCGCCGCCGCTCCTCCCCACGACCAGGGTCATCACGAGACTGACGGCGACGCCGACCACGGCGGCCCCGACCACCACGGACCACACGAGCCGCCGGCTGAGCCCACCACCGCCCGTGGCCTGCTGCTCCGGGGGCGTCCACGAGGCCCCGGAACTCCCCTCGGGCGCAGGAGGCCCCCAGGAAGCGCCGGACCCACCGCCCGCATCCACGACAGTCCCCCCGGCCCCGGCCCCGGCCCCGGGCCCGTGCCAGCCGCTCCCGGCTCCCGTACCGGGCCAGCCACCGGGCAGGGGCGGAACGACGGGAGCCGGCGGTACAGAGCCGACGGCCCCCGCAGCCCCGGTGTCAGCCGCGCTCCCCACCTCCGAGCCACCGGCGTCGGCCCCCGATCCCCCCGCCCCCGGCCAGCCCGGCGGCGCGGACGGCGGCTCGGCCGTCGCATGACTCCCCGTGCTGTCCTCCCAGCGCTGGGTGTCCTCGTTCCAGTACTGTCCGCCCCCGCTCATCGGCTGACTCTCACATCCCCAGGAGGCCGGCCAGGGCGCCGGCGGAGGCCAGGAAGGTGACCAGGGCCTGGGAGTCGGACAGCAGTTCCCTCAGGCGTTCGCGGCGGGTGGGGCCGGCCTGGCCCGTGGTCGCGATCTCCGCCTCCGTCTCCGCGAGGGCCTCGTCCAGCGCGGCCGTCTGCTCGGTACCGCGCACCCGTTCGGCCAGGTCGGCCCGCAAATCCCGTACGGCGGCGAGCAGTTGTTCGGTCGCCTCGTCGCGCTGCGGACCCGTGCCGTGGTGCACGTGGTGGCTCTCGGCGTGCGACTGGCTGCCGATGGCGAAGGTGTTGTTGCCCGAGATGTCGCCGATGTTGACGCTCGGCTCGTTAGTTGCCACTGGTGTCGGCTCCCTTCGGCGGCACCGCACCGCCCGAGACACTGGAGGAGGCGGCGGACGAGCCGCTGCCGACCGCGAAGGTGGACCCCTCGATCCGGCCGATGTTCACGTCCCCGTTGCTGATGTTGACGACCTTCTGGACGAACTCCCCGGTCTCGTAACCGGATTCGGCGAGCGCGGCCCGCACCCCGTTCGCCACCCTGTCCTGCACGCTCTTCAGGTAGCGCACCACGTCCATCTCCTGGAACGTGGAACCGGTCGGCGCCGCCCCCAACTCCCGTACCGACGCCCCCGGTCCGTCGGGCAGCGCCCCCGCGTAGCCGCCCGTGAGCAGCCGCCACACGTACACCAGCCCCCGGCCCAGCTGCCCCAGCGAGCGGCCGACGGACGACGGCACCAGGACGAGCGCGCCCGCCACCTTCCCCGCCAGGTTGTTGTGCCTGAACCGGTGCGCCACACGGTCGGCGTCCTTGAAGTCGGCGCGCACCGGCGTCAGCACGTGCGGCGCGATCTCCAGCATCAGCATCCGTCCCTGCGTGTGGATGCGCACGAAGACCGTGACGACCAGCTCCTCCTCCCAGCCGCCGACCCGGATGCGCAGGAAGTGCCGCCGCTTCTCGGCGCCCTCCTCGACCGCCCGGGCCCGGTGCTCCTCGAATGCCTGCGGGGTGTACGGCGCCTGGTCCCGGGTGAGCAGCCCCTCGGCCGGCAGGAACACGCACTCGTCGATCTCCAGCCAGCGCAGCCGGTCACGGACCCCGGGCCCCGCGAACTCGGCCGGGACACGCAGCTGTTCCAGCAGCGGACGGATCCGCTCCAGGACCGTGCGGTTGCTCAGCGGCTGCTGCTTGCGCTCCTCGTCCGGGCGGAGTTCGACGGCCAGCACCCAGGTGTCGTACGCGGCGCCCGCCCCGCAGAACGGCCGCGCCTCGTGGTACATGATCAGCGGCGCGTGCTGCTCGAGCCGGATGCGCTGCTTCAGCCGCTGGAAGCGCGGGTTGTCGGCCTGCTCGGCGGGGTCGTTCGCCGCGTCACCGAACCGCTGTGGGGAGAGTTCGGCGGCGAGCGCCCGGCTGACCTGGTTGCGCTGGGCGTATCCGCACCAGGCGATGAGCGCGAGCACGCCCAGCCCCAGCCAGGCCCGCCAGGGCTCGACCAGGTCGGTGATGGAACTCGGCGAGAACACGTCCGTGAGGCTCGACGAGTCGGAGTAGGAGCCGGTGTAGGGGTCGTACCGGGGGGAGGAGGAACCGCTGTCCGAGCCGCCGCCGAACGCCACGATCAGGATGAACACCAGTACCAGCGCGAAGACCAGCCGACCCCCCCAGCGGGCCAGGAACGCGGGGACCAGCCGCCACAGCGGAGGCTGCTCCGCCCGCCCCCTGATCCAGGGCGCGAGGGCGAGGGCCACGCTGGGCCAGATACAGAAGGCCAGCAGACCGCCGCTGAGCACCCCTCCGACCATCCACAGGCCGAGGATCGCCCCGGCCCAGAGCAGCTCGAAGCGGCGGGCGCGCAGGGCGTGGGCGAGGACGCGGGCGGCGTCGAAGCCGAGCGAGGGCGCGACGATCCGCTGTTCGTTGAGCTGCAGTTCCTCGATGACCCGGTCGCGGTAACCGGAATCCAGATAGGTGCCGGCGCACAGCAGCCGGGTCGCCTCGCTGGCGTGCGGTGGGACGGGCGGTGTCGGCGGCGCCCCCGTGGAGACCACGGGCTGCGGCTGCTGAGGCACGTAAGCGGTACTCACGCTACTCCCCCGATGCGTGGATGGACCGTTGTCAGACGTTCAGTTGACAAACCATCAGCATAGAGGGGCAGGTGGTACGGGGAAAGCGGAATGCCGACCGGGCGAGCGGCTAAACGGACCGTTCGGCGAGCAGCTCCCGGACCGTCCGCCTGAGCCATGCGTGGGCCGGATCCGCCTCGTGCCGTGGATGCCAGGCCAGCCCCAGGTCCAGCGGGGGCAGGCGCAGCGGCACCTCGAACGCCACGAGGTCCAGCGCCGCGGCGAGCGGTAGCGCCCAGGAGCTGATCAGACCGACCAGGTCGCTGTCCCGTACGACGAACAGGGAGGCGGGAAGGGTCCCGATCGTGCCCGCCACGCGCCGCTTCAGCCCGAGTCCGGCGAGCGCCTCGTCGACCGGTCCGTGCAGCCTGCCCCGGCGCGAGACGATCAGGTGATCCGCCTCCGTGGCGAACCGCTCCGCCGTCAACTCCCCTTCCAGCAGCGGATGCCCGGCCCGTACGACGCCGAGCATCCGGTCCCGGTACAGCATCTCCCGGTGCACCTCGGGCGCGGTCGTGTCGATGACCCCGACCTCCAGATCTGCGGTGCCCGCACGCAGGTACGGCTCGTCCGCGTGGCTCTCGGCCAGGTACCGCACCCGGATGCCGGGCGCCTCGGCCGCGGCCCGGGCGAAGAGGGCGGGAGCGAGGGCGGCGCCGATGGTGTCGGGGCCGATGATCGTGAGGGTGCGGCGCAGGGTCCGTACGTCCGCGTCCCGGCCCGGCGCGAACAGCGCCCGGGCCCGCTCCACCACCGCGCTCACCTCCGCACGCACGGCCAGCGCGTGCGGGGTCGGCACCATCTGCCGCCCGGCCCGCACCAGGATCGGGTCGCCGAGCGCCTTGCGGATACGGCCGAGGGTCCGGCTCATCGCCGGTTCGGACAGGTGCAGCCGCTGTGCGGCGCCCCGCACACTGCGCTCCTCCAGGAGGACGTCCAGGGCGGCCAGCAGATTGAGGTCGAGGTGCGCGGATTGCGTCACGTGCAGGTATCCCTTGCGAAAGTTGCACTGGAGTGCAGGACGGACCCGAGCCTACGGTGACAGGGCATCCCGAACCAGCCGCCGAGCTCCCCAGGAGGAGCCATGCCCCCGCACGCCCCGAAACGGTCCACCCTCCTCGCGATGTGCGCCTGCGTCCTGGTCGCGCAGTCCATGGTCGCCGCCGTCAACCTGCTGATCCCGCAGCTGAGTTCGTCCGCCCTGCACCCCTCGCACACCGAGCTGCTGTGGACGGTCGACGCGTACGTCATCGTCTTCGCCTCGCTGCTCATCCCGGCGGGCGCCCTCGGCGACCGGTACGGCCGCAAGGGCGCCCTGCTCACGGGGCTGGGCGTGTTCGCGGCGGGGGCCGCCACCAGCGCGCTCGCCACGGGCCCGGCACTGCTCGTCACCGGCCGGGGGATCTCCGGCGCGGGCGCCGCGCTGATCACGCCGTCGACCCTGTCGATCCTGATGCGCCTCGCCGGTCCCGAACACCGCGCCCGGGCCCTGACGGCCTGGACGCTGGCACTGGGCATCGGCGGCATGGCCGGCAACCTCGGCGGCGGTCTGGTGGGCCAGTTCCTCACCTGGCGCGCCCTGTTCCTCGCCATGGTCCCGCTCGCCGCACTCCTCGCTCTCGCCGTGGCGCTCACCACGCCCCGCACGGAACGCTCCCCCGGCAACCACCCCGACCCCCTCGGCACCCTCCTGCTCACCGCCGCTCTGGTCGCCCTCCTCTTCGGCATCATCGAGGGCCCCACGCACGGCTGGGCCTCCCCCCGCATCCTGGGCGTCTTCGCGGCCGGCGCCCTTCTGGCGGCCGCCTTCACCGCCCACGCCCTCCGCTCCCGCACCCCCCTCCTCGACCCGCGCGTCTTCAGGTCGCCCCGGCTGCGCGCCGCCTCCCTCGGCATGGCCACCGGCTTCTTCGGCCTGTTCGCCCTCTTCTACGTCAACTCGCAGTACCTGCAAGGCGTGAAGGGGTACGGCCCCGCCCTGACCGGCGTCGCGATCGTGCCGCTGATCGTCGGCATGGCGCTCACGCAGCGGCTGGCGACGCGCTGGACGTCGTACCCCCGACCGGTCGTCGGCACCGGCCTCGCGCTCATCGGTCTGGGGCTGCTCGGCGCGTCCACCGCGGGTGCGGGCACGCCCTATCCGGTGTACGCCTGCTGGCTGTTGGTGATCTCGGCGGGCGCCGGTCTGAGCATGCCCGCGCTGACGCTGGGGGTGGTCACCTCCCTCCCGGCCCACCAGGCGGGTCTCGGCTCCGGGCTCGGCACCTCGGCCCGTGAGATCGGCGCGGCCCTCGGTGTCGCCACCGCCGGCACGGTCCTGGCCGCCCATCCGGACTTCGCCCACGGCATGGGCCCGGCCCTGCGCACGGCCGCCCTCCTGGTCCTGGCGGCGACTGCGGCGGTCGTGGCCGGGTACGGCAAGCGCGGCGCAACACGCACTATCGCGTCGAGCGATAAACGCGTACTATCGCGTTCAGCTCGACCTTGACCTCCAACTCCCCTCCTCCGCCCGCGAGTTCCCAGGAGCCGCCCCATGCCCGCTCTGCTCTCCCCGGTCCTGGACCTGCTGACGCTCCAGGGCACCATCACCGAGGCCGAACCCGTCGCCGACCGGATGCGCCGGCTGCGCATCGAGGGTGAGGCGCTCACCGGACTCACCGTCCGGCCGGGGCAGCAGGTGCGCGTACTGGTCGGCGGCGGGCTGACCCTGCGCACGTACTCGATCCGGAGCTACGACCCCGCCGGCGCCGTCGAGTTGTGCGTGCTGGACCATCCCGGAGACGGCCCCGGGGCACGATGGGCGCGCGGGGTCGGAGTGGGCGAGCGGGTGCGACTGCGCAGGCCGGAGGGGTCGTTCGTGCTCCGGCCGGACGCCCCGCACCATGTGTTCGTCGGTGACGAGACGGCGTCCGTGGCCTTCGCCGCGATGCTGGACGCGCTGCCGGAGGGGGCCCGGATCTCCGGCTGCGTGGAGACCGAGACCGAGGGCGACCGGCTCCCCCTCCCCCACGGCGACCGGCTCACCTGGGTTCTCCGCGACGGCGGTTCGCTGGTCGACGCCGTACGGGAGCTGGCGCCCGCGCCCGGTGGGGTCGCGTACGTCGCCGGCGAGGCGCGGGCCGTGCAGCGGGTGCGGCAGGTGCTCGTGCGGGAGGCCGGCTGGGACCGGCGGGCGGTCCTCACCAAGCCGTTCTGGGCGCCGGGCAAGAAGGGACTGGAGTAGGGAGCCTAGGTGCACTGGGCGCCGGTCGGGCAGAAGTACCGCACCGCGGTCCTCAGCGGCTCCCGCACCTGCTCGGGCGTCAGGCTCGCGGGGCCGCTGGCGCGGATCGCGTACAGGGTGCCGTCGGCGGCCTCGAAGCGGTGGTCGATGACCTGGCGGGCGCCCTTGTCCTGGTCCGTGTAGCGGTAGGTCAGCTCCGCCCAGGTGTCGCCGTGGTCCCGCTGGATCACCTGGTAGCCGGGCTGCTTGGCGAAGCCGAAGCCGGGGTCGGTCTCGGCCAGGGTCAGCGACTCGTAGGGCGTGGACTCCATGACCCGGAAGATCTGCAGCTGGCGGCCGTCGGCCGGGGAGTCGTAGTAGACGATCGGCGCGAGCTTGCCCTGCTTCTCGCGGCGGGTCCAGCCCTGCGGGACGTCGACCGCGTAGCCGACCGGGTCCTCGGCGCGGCGGTAGCCGGCCGAGGGCGAGTTCAGCGGCGAGGCCGGCGGGGTCGTGGTGGGCGTGGCCGACGGGCTGCTCGGCGGCTCGGAACTCCGGCCCGGACTCGGACTGGTCGAGGCCGAGACGCTGACGGAGCTCCCGGTCACGGGGCCGGCGCCGGTGCCGGAGCGGTGATCCCGGATCAGGTACCAGGTCCCGGCACCGGTCCCCGCGCCGACCGCGACGACCAGCGCGATGACGGCGAGCACCCGTCCGACGCGGCGCCGGGGCGCAGGCGGCGGGACGGGAGGCAGGGTGTACGGCGGTGTGGGAGCCCCGGTGTAGGCCGGGCCGGGCGGCAGGGGGGACGCCATGTACGCGGGGCCCGGCGGTGTCGCGGGTCCCGGCGGCGGTGTCGTCCAAGGCGGCGGGAAGGCGCCGCCCGTCTGCGTCTCGGCGGACGCCCACGGCGGGGTGGCCCCCGTCTGCCCGTCGGACCAGGCGGCCCGGCCTCTCTCCTCGCTCGGTTCCCGCTCCGGTCCGGAGCCCGATCCGGCGTCGTACTCGTCCCATCCGCTCATCGCGAACCCCCCGAATCACCCCTGGTGGGTACCGCCTTAGACGGTAGCGGCGAAAACGGGCGCGGGCCCCGTTCCGACCGAAACCGGAACAGGGCCCGTGCGGGCTCGTGACGAAACCGAGGAAACGGCGACCGTCAGACGGCGACCGTCAGATGAGGCCGAGACCGCGGACCGCCTCGCGCTCCTCCTCGAGCTCCTTGACGGAGGCGTCGATGCGGGCGCGGGAGAACTCGTTGATGTCCAGGCCCTGGACGATCTCGTACTGGCCGTCCTTCGTGGTGACCGGGAAGGAGGAGATCAGGCCCTCCGGGACGCCGTAGGAGCCGTCCGACGGGATGCCCATGGAGACCCAGTCACCGTCGGCGGTGCCGTTGACCCAGGTGTGCACGTGGTCGATGGCGGCGTTGGCGGCGGACGCGGCGGAGGAGGCGCCACGGGCCTCGATGATCGCGGCGCCGCGCTTGGCGACGGTCGGGATGAAGTCCTCGGCGAGCCACTTCTCGTCGTTGACCACCTCGGCGGCGTTCTTGCCGGCGATGGTGGCGTGGAAGATGTCCGGGTACTGGGTGGCGGAGTGGTTGCCCCAGATGGTCAGGCGCTTGATGTCGGCGACCGTCGAACCCGTCTTCTTCGCGAGCTGGGTCAGCGCGCGGTTGTGGTCGAGGCGGGTCATCGCGGTGAAGCGCTCGGCCGGTACGTCCGGCGCGGCGGCCTGCGCGATGAGCGCGTTGGTGTTGGCCGGGTTGCCGACGACGAGGACCTTGATGTCGTCCGCCGCGTGGTCGTTGATGGCCTTGCCCTGCGGCTTGAAGATGCCGCCGTTGGCCTCGAGGAGGTCACCGCGCTCCATGCCCTTGGTGCGCGGGCGGGCGCCGACGAGAAGGGCGACGTTGGCGCCGTCGAAGGCGACGTTCGGGTCGTCGCTGATGTCGATGCCCTGGAGCAGCGGGAACGCGCAGTCGTCCAGCTCCATGGCCGTACCCTCGGCGGCCTTCAGCGCGGGCGTGATCTCCAGGAGGCGCAGCTTGACCGGCACGTCCGCGCCGAGCAGCTGGCCGGAGGCGATGCGGAAGAGGAGGGCGTAACCGATCTGGCCGGCCGCGCCGGTGACGGTGACGTTCACGGGAGTGCGGGTCATGGCGTTCTCCGTAGGACAGCTGGCGGTGGTCGTCCGGGTGGGACGTACAAATGATCGATCTCTTGGTATCAAGAGAGATCCACCGGTCAGGCTATCGCGCATCCGGGATCCCGCACCGCCGGGCCCGTGTGGCCCACCCCACAGAGTAAAGCCGCGCCGAAAAATTCGGGGCGGCACGCATGGGCCTGCCCATCCCGGGCACGCGAACCGTACCCCCACGGGAGTCCGGCACAGTCGGTACCCCCCACCAGGCGGCCGCCCAGTCCCCCCTCTCCCGGACGGGCGGCCGCCCCCTTGTGCCGCCGTGCATGTGCCGCTGTGCCGCTAGGGGGTGCACCCCTTCTGCCCGGACGCCAGCGTCGCGCAGGCCTTCGCCTCGCCCGCGTCCTTCACGGCGACCATCGGCGTGTAGGCGATCGTGTCGCCGGCCTGGGTGATGCTGTCGTTCTCCTTGGCGGTGCCCGCGGTGACCTGCACCGAGTCGCCCGGCGCGGCGGCGGTGATACGGCCCCACGCGGCGCCGCACGTCTTGCTGTAGCGCACCTCCAGGGTGACCGTGCCGACGGTGGCGGTCTTGGCGGTCGTCACTGCGGCGGCGTCCTTGGTGCAGCCCATGGCCTCGGCGTCCTTGCCGGTGCAGGAGGCGCCGGCGCACTTCACGCCGGCCGGGAGGTCGACGGAGCTGACCGAGGGCGACGGCGAGGCCTTCGCGCTCCCGTGCTTGCCACCGCCGCCGCCGCGGTCGGTCAGGAAGAACACCGCCGCCATCACCACCAGCACGCCGACCAGGCCCGCGAGGAACATCGTCAGCCGCCGGCGGCCGGCACCGGAGGAGGAACCTCCGCCGGGCCGGGGAGCCTCGCCGTATCCACTGGGTGTCTCCGGTGTCCGGACGGGGCCGTCGGACGCGGATCCCTGCACGGGTGCGCCGAGCACCGGTGAGCGTCCGCCGGCCGGCGAGGGGCCCTGGTAGCCCGCCAGCCGCCAGGAGTTGGCGCCGGAGGAGCCCTCCGAGGACGCGGCCTCGGACGCCCCCGCGCCGCCGCCGTCCGGTGCCTCGGAGGTGACGGGCTGCGGCGGCACCGTCGGCGCCACTCCCGCTGGTCCCGCGATCCCCGGCGTCACCGTCGCGCTGCCGCTCATGGCGGCCGCCTTGCCGCCCTTGGCGCTCGTCACGGCGGGCGCCCCGAACTCCCCGAGCGCGGCGCGCGCCTGGGAGATGCGGATGGCCTCCATGGTCATGTCGTGGCGCATCTCCGACTTGCTCCAGGCACGCTCGGCGAGCTCCCACATGGTCGTCAGATGGACCGGGTTGGTCCCCGTGACCTCGGCCAGCGCCACGATCGCGCCCTTGGGTGCGAGCAGCCGGCCGTTCAGATACCGCTCCCAGGACGTCTTGCTGTAGCCCGTACGGTCGGCCACCGACGCGATGCTCAGGCCGCTGCGGTCCACGAGCCGGCGCAACTGGCTCGCGAACTCCCTGACCTGCGGATCGAGTTCATCCGGCAAGGCCCTCCAACGAGGCATTGCTTCCCCCCTCTTCCCCCCTGCTCGGTGCTGGTCTCCTCGCGTCTTCCCGCCCGCCCAGGATCTCAGTTTCCGGAGTGGGGGCGCACGGGTGCATTCGCGGTCGACTCGCCCACGCTAGCCCTCCCCTCGAACAATCCCGTGTCAGATACGCAAACTTGTTAATACGGAGCCATCTCACCCCAGAGCGACCACGCCCACGACCGCGATCAGCGCGGTGAGGACGAGCAGCAGCACCGCGTACCGCAGCAGCCGCCCCCCGTCCGAGGACGGTGCCGGTTCCGGGGTGTCCCACCAGGGCAGCGTGGGGTCGTCCTCGTACTCGCCCGTCCCCTGATCCTCCGCGGGTCTCGCCGGCCGGGGCCAGGCCTGGACCGCCAGTTCCCAGCGGACGACGAAGCGCTCGGCGTCCGTCTCGGGCAGGCCCGCGATCCGGCACAGCGCGGCCACGGCCTGGCGGGGCGGAGGCTGGGTGCCGTTGAGATAGCGGTGCCAGGAGGACTTGCTGTAGGCGG
The DNA here is from genome assembly GCF_053593695.1 of Streptomyces sp. NPDC002144. Taxonomy (NCBI): domain Bacteria; kingdom Bacillati; phylum Actinomycetota; class Actinomycetes; order Kitasatosporales; family Streptomycetaceae; genus Streptomyces; species Streptomyces sp. NPDC002144. Next base: position 35,436 of record NZ_JBSFDB010000024.1, on the reverse strand, counting down.
TTTTGGAGCCGAGCGCGACGAGACTGAGCCCCGTCCGGTCCTTGAGGAGCCGCAACTGCTCCACGAAGTGCCGCACCTCCGGCGGCATGTCCCCCGCCAGCGGCTGCCAGCCGCCCATCGCACACCTCCCGCATCGTTCTGAGCAGGTGACGACGCCGGTTCACCGATGGTTCCCGCGTGCCGTGCGCGTACCGGAACGGTCACTTCCGTGCCACAGCGCGCCGACAGCCGTTGAACAGGCCCTTCGCCGTGCAGGAGGGTGGTTCCCGCGGCGGCCCGTCCTTGCTCGGGGGAGAGGACGGGCCGTCGTCGTGCCGGGTTCCTTACCGACTAACTGCTGCTCACCGTGAAGTGCAGCGTGTCCTTGAGGAACGGGATCTGCAGCCAGGGGTTGGGCTGCACCATCAGCGCCAGCAGCACGATCGCCAGGCCGAGGCCGCCGTAGGTGACGATGTCGGTGAAGCGGGAGCGGACCGCGAGCATGCCGACGTCGGGCAGGACCCAGCGCAGCACGGCACCGGCCACCAGGGCGCAGCCGATCAGCAGGGTGCCGTAGCGGAAGGCGTCGAACGCGGTCAGCAACAGCCCCAGCCCGACGACGCCGAGCACGGCGAGGATCGGCCACTGCCGCGCGGGCGCGGGAGCGTCACCGGGCGCGGCCCGGCCACCGCCCTCGGGACGCGCGGTGTCCCGCGTGAACAGCGGAAAGCGCCGGGTGGTACCCCGCGGCACACCTTCGGCATCGGGAGCACTGATGGCATCCCGCACGGTCTCCTCCACGACGTCCTCCGCCTCGCTCTCGCCCCCGCGATGCGGAGTGCCGCCCCCGGACATGTCCCGGCCGGCCCTGGGGTCGCGCCGCGAGGCGCCCCCGGCGCCCGACGCACCCCGATCGGCCTTCGCGACGCCACGCGAGGTGCCCCCGGCACCTGACGCACCACGGTCGGTCTTCGCGACGCCACGCGAGGTGCCCCCGGCACCTGACGCACCCCGATCGGCCTTCGCGACGCCCTGCGACATGCCCCCGGCGCCCGACGCACCACTGTCGGCCTTCGCGGCGCCCTGCGACATGCCGCCGACGCCCGATCCACCCGACCCGCGACCGGGCGGGCCCTCGGTGTCCCGCGCGTCCCGCGCGTCCCGGCCCGTCTCCCCGGCGGCCCTGCGCCGCTGCGTGCCCTCGGGCTCGCTCGCGTCGCCGCCGGGCCGGTCGGCCTCGCCGCCCGGCGTGCCCTTGGTGCCGGTCGTCGCGTTGATCGCCTCGCGGACCGCCGCCTCCGCCTGCTTCTCCGGGTCCTGCGGCACGCGCCGGCGCCGGGCGTCCCGGGCGTCAGCCGACACTGCGCTCCGCCGCCTCGACCACGTTGACGAGCAGCTGGGCGCGGGTCATCGGGCCGACGCCGCCCGGGTTCGGGGAGATCCAGCCGGCCACCTCGGCGACCCCGGGGTGGACGTCGCCCACGATCTTGCCCTCGGCGCTGCGCGAGACACCGACGTCCAGGACGGCGGCGCCCGGCTTGACGTCCTCGGGCCGGATCAGATGGGCGGAACCGGCGGCCGCGACGATGATGTCCGCGCGCTTGAGGTGGGCCGACAGGTCCCGGGTGCCGGTGTGGCACTGGGTGACGGTCGCGTTCTCGCTGCGCCGCGTGAGCAGCAGCGGCATCGGCCGGCCGATGGTGACACCGCGGCCGACGACCACGACCTCGGCGCCCTTGATCTCGACGCCGTACTGACGGAGGAGGGTGAGGACACCGTTCGGGGTGCAGGGCAGCGGCGCCGGCTCGTTCAGGACCAGCCGCCCGAGGTTCATCGGGTGCAGCCCGTCCGCGTCCTTGTCCGGGTCCATGAGCTCCAGGATCCGGTTCTCGTCGATGCCCTTCGGCAGCGGCAGCTGCACGATGTAACCGGTGCACGCCGGGTCCTCGTTGAGCTCCCGTACGACCGCCTCGATCTCCTCCTGCGTGGCGGTGTCCGGCAGTTCGCGCTGGATGGAGGCGATGCCGACCTGGGCGCAGTCGCGGTGCTTGCCCGCGACGTACTTCTGGCTGCCGGGATCGTCGCCGACGAGGATCGTGCCGAGGCCGGGCGTGACGCCCTTCTCCTTCAGCGCCGCCACGCGGGCGGTCAGATCGGACTTGATCGCGGCTGCGGTGGCCTTGCCATCGAGAATCTGGGCGGTCATGACCCCATCCTCGCGGATGACCGCCCCCCGGTTCCAATCCGGGTGCCACCAGCGCCCACGCCCTGCCCCCACGCCCATGATCAGCCGGATTGCACTTGCACAACACATCTGATTTCCGGCTGGACAAGCCACACAGGGGTGAAGAAGCATGAACGGCGCAGTATCGCGGTTCATGTTCGGGGGGCAAACCGCTCACATCGTGTGATTCCTCCGCGCAATCCGCATCGTCCCCGCAGAGCGCAACGGAGGAAGACCGGCCATGAGTTTCGGCTCGCCCAACAATCCCTACGGTCAGCCGCAGAACCCGCAGCAGCCCGGTTACGGCTACCCGCAGCAGCCCCCGCAGGGAGTCCCGCCGCAGCAGGGTTACGGCTATCCCCAGCAGCCGGGTCAGCCCGGTTACGGCTACCCGCAGCAGCCAGGCCAGCCGGGGTACGGCTACCCCCAGCAGCCGAGCTATCCCCAGGGCGGCGGCTACCCCGGCGGCCCCGTCCCCAACGTCGCCTCGATGGGCCGCCGCTTCGGCGCCCGGCTGATCGACGGGCTGATCATCGGCGTGGTCTACATCGTCCTCACCTTCGCCGGCATCGCGGGCGCGGCGAACTCGGTCAAGGACTGCGACCCGAACGCCGCCGACTACAACACCTGCATCAACAACGCCGGCTCGGACTTCCTGGCCAAGTTCGGCGCGGTCTTCGGCATCATCATCGTCGCCAGCCTCCTCTACGAGGTGCTGATGATCGGCCTCCTCGGCGCGACGCTCGGCAAGATGGCCGTCGGCCTGCGCGTGGTGAAGGCCGAGACCGGCGAGAAGCCCGGCGTCGGCTCGTCCTTCATCCGCTGGGTCATCCCCCAGGTCGGCAGCCTCCTGTGCGGCATCGGCTCGCTCCTGGTCTACCTGTCCCCGTTCTGGGACAAGTCCGGCCGCCAGCAGGGCTGGCACGACAAGGCCGCGAGCACGATGGTCATCCAGAACTGACCCCACCCCACCGAACACCAAGGGCCGTGCCCACCCACCAGAGGGGGGCACGGCCCTGGTGCGTCACCTGAAGGCGGCCATCAGGAAGCCACTGCCCCCATCGCCGCGGTCACCTCACACCACACAACCTTGCCCCGCCGGCCACCCCTGGCCGAAGGCTGCCACCCCCACACACGGGAACAGGCCCGCACCAACCCCAGCCCCCGCCCCTCCTCCGCCTCTTCAAGCCGCTCCAACTCCCCCGGCGGCTCAGGCGGTTCGGGATCCGCGTCCCACGCCCCGATCCACAACACCCCCGCGGCCCAGGACACCCGCAGATCAGCGGGCCCCTTCGTATGCCGCACGGCATTCGACACCAGCTCCGCTGCGAGCAGCTCGGCAACATCCACAAGCCCGATGAGCCCATGCAGGGTGAGGATCAGGCGGAGGGTACGGCGACTGACGGTGACCGCACGAAGGTCGTTCGGAATATGGAGGCAGTACTCCCAGGCTTCGGACTTGTCCTCAGACATACGTCAACTCCGCTCAAATGGTGGGGGGTTACGGCAGTCGGGCGGTGGCAGTGCCGCAACCGTCATGGCATGACGGGGCGGTGCGCTTCCGGGGTCCCGCGGTGCCGCAGTGTGTTCGTCGCGCCACAGACAGTAAATCTAAATATATAGACAAAGCAAGCCGAGCGCGTAATCTGACGCCGACCGAGTAGCGCCAGCAGGCGCGTTGGACCTAGGAGCGGTCGAGACCCTTGAGGCGCGAACCGACAGCACGCCAGGCTCGGCTGGCGACCGAACTGCGCAGACTCCGCGAAGCGGCAGACCTCAGCGCCCGCGAAGCGGCGGCAATGCTCGGTGTGAGCCCCGCGCAGATCACGCACATCGAATCCGGACTCGCGGGCGTGAGTGAGAAGAGACTGCGCCTGCTGGCCGCCAACTACTCATGCGCCGATGACGAGTTGATCGAAGCGCTCTCGGTGATGGCGACCGACCGTACGCGCGGCTGGTGGGAGGAGTACCGAGAGCTGCTTCCCACACCGTTCCTCGACCTCGCGGAGCTGGAGCACCACGCCACGTCACTCCGGGAGGTGCAGTTCCTGTACATCCCCGGCTTGCTCCAGACAGAGGAGTACGCTCGCGCGGTCTACGGCTACCGGGTCCCCGAACTCCCCAGCGAGGACCTTGAGCTGCGCGTACGCCACAGAATGCGGCGCAAGGTTATCCTCGACGGCCCAGCCCCCACGCCCTACGAGGCCGTCATCCACGAGGCGGCACTCCGCATCATGGTGAGCGACCGAGCCGCCTCCCGCACCCAGCTCGCCCGCTTGGCCGAACTCTCCGAAGCGGATCACATCACCGTCCGAGTCATCCCGTTCGACTTGGAGGACTTCGCCGGCGCCACGAGTGCGATGACGTACGCGGAGGGCGCCCTACCCAAACTCGACACCGTCGTACGCGACGGCCCGCACGGCGCTGCCTTCATCGACTCCGAGGCCCAGCTCAGCGCTTTTCGAACGCTCTTTCATAGAGTGGAGGCCGTGTCGCTCGCCCCTGACCGGTCGCGCGACTTCATCCACCGACTGGCGAAAGAGTTGTGAGGCACCCATGGACACCCCCGGCGACTGGCGCAAGTCCTCCTACTCCGGTCCCGGCGACGGCGACGCCTGCGTGGAGATATCCACTTCCCCCACCCACACAGCCATCCGCGACTCAAAGTCCCCGCCCGCCGGCATCCTCACCTTCCCGTGGACGGCCTTCACCACCTTCATCGAAGCCCTGAAGACCCAGCCCCAGGATCAAGCGCCCCGAACCTAACCTTCTCCCCTCGTCTTCACGTAAGCCGAAGCAGCCGCCGCGCACGTGACCCGCGGGTTCCCAGTCGGCACAGACCGCTCCAACTGCTGCAGAACACCGAACGCGTCCAGGTCACCGACTCCACGCTTCCGCAGGTTCCGCAGCGCGGCGTTGACGACGTCCGCAAGCCCGGAGCGGTCTTCCTTGCAGCGCGGAGCCAACGCATCAAGAACCTGCTGATACTGCGCGGCGGGCCGACCAGTCCCATCAAGGGCGGTCAACTTCTGCGCGGAATCAGAAGCCGACGTGGCCTCCGCACTGCTGGCAGACGCCACGACAGCCGCCGAAGTGACGTGCGCTGCATCGCCCTTGCCTCCGCTGAGAGTGCAGCCGACGGCCGACACAATGGCCAGCAGCAGGCCGGCAATGACAACAATCTTCTTTGTGTGCCCAGCGCCTTCCTTTGAGGAAGAACTGGATCCTAGTTCACGCTATTCCCCACTTACGATCAACGCGAACAGAGCGCACTGCATCACGAAGATACCTTGTAAAACTCTTCAACTCTGCGAATTACCGCCTTTGCAAGCGAAACCGAATCCCCTTCGACGACAAGACCATTTGCACACAAGACCTGCCCTTCAATGAAACGAGAAATATCCACCCAGCGCTCGAAGTGCACTTCCGGATACACCCCTTTTAGCCATTCAACAATCCGCAGGATTCGATGATGATTCACGCGGGATTGCCGATCATCAGCACCCCTGTTCCATTCCGCTATAATGAGATTGAGCGCGTTCACCAAGCGTGCCTCCGGGATACTGTTCCCAGCAAGAATCAAACTCAACTCCTCGGCTGGGGTGATGTTTCCCGAAACACCGTCCACTCCTGCAACGGCGTAACCTTCGACTCTGCTGAGACTTACCTTGTCAGACCCGGGATTGACCACGACGTCGACCATCGATGCGTGACGGGAATCGTCCACTCGAACCATCAGATGCTGTTTTCCCGCCTTCCCGACTACTCGTTCGAATCGGCTGGTCCTGTCGACATCGAACACCGCGATGGCGCCATCCGGAAGGTGCAATGAAGTATTGAACACGACCGCTCCTACATCAGGATGCGCGCCGCTCCACATACGAACCTGAACCATAGCAATCTGAGAGCGGGCCGGGACGGCAAGATGTGACATTCCTGGCGGCATCGGCCCGACCAGAGGGATCTCTGCGAAATCCTCGACCTCCCCCACGGGACCGATCATCACCAATGGGTGACTCAAAAGGAACTGTACCGCCCCTATTTGCATGACCGACTCCGGATCGTGACTAACCGCTGATATGACTGTCGAGGATCGACATAAGTTTATCGTAGTAGCCCTCCGCCCTCGGATCCGGCATGTTGAAGTGATCACGCATGAGTTTCTGCGCCCTGAGTACCGCCCTGGACTGGTCACTACTGCAGGCCGGACACTGCGGATAAAGTCGTTGCCCGGCTTCAGGGTTTAGCCCGGTAGCAGGTTGGTGGTCTCCGACCATGGTCTCGCCCTCAGCCGTACTCCCGCAGGAGTGGCACGGCAGGCCCTGCATCGCCTCGGACTGTTCGGCGGTGACATCGGCTCCGGTTGCAGCGACGGACTCATCCGCGTGCGGTCCTGGACGTATCAGGCTGGCCTGTCGTGCGGTGATGGTGGTGGAGCAGTTGTGCACGAGCAGAGATGCGACGCCCGCACGCACGTAGTAGGTGTGAAATTCCTGGACCGTAAGGTCATACGTGACCCGCTGCTGATGGAAGTTGTGAACGCCAGCCACCGTGACCGTCGTGCCGTCGGCCTGGCGCAGCTTCGTGCCCGGCGTCAGGTCGTGGGCGTCGGTCCAGCGGTGGCGGGTGACATCCCAGAAGGGATGGTGCCAGGTGGTGGTGAGGGTTCCCTGGGCGGACTTGTCGGTCCTCGTCTTGTGCGGCGGCCCCCGAGTCGGTGCCGTGTCCAGGGTCAGCGTCGTGAAGTCTCTGTCCGTCTTCGTGACGATCACGGCCTGGACCTTCTCCGGCGCCGTGACCCCCGTCTGCGGATCCGTCGCGAGGACCGTGTCGCCGACCTTGACCTTGCTGATCGGTTTCGAGGAGCCGTCGGCCAGGCGGACACCGGTGTCGGGGACGAAGCTGTGCACCGCGCATGCTTCGGCCGCCTCGGCCCCCGCACCTTCCGCCTCCACGACGAAGCGTTCCGCCGCCACCGCGTCCTCGGCGACCTTCGCGGCCTCCTCCGCGTCCTTGACCGCGGTGTAGGCCCTGTCCAGTGCGCGCCAGACCTTGAAGGCCTCGACGCCGACCTTGATCGCCTTGAAGACCTTGCCCCACGGCACGAAGTTCAGGGCCGTGCTGATGCAGCCCATCACATCGCCCTTGGTGAAGCAGTTGTAGGCGTCGGTGAGGCCGATGACGTCCGCGACCATGCTGAGCAAGCGGTGTTTGAAGCCCGACGCTTGCTTTCTTGCAGCCGCGACGGCCGCGTCCGCTGTCGCCTTCTGCCGCTCCAGCGCGCGCTCCTGCGCTCGCGTGTTCGCCGCACTGTTGCTGATGTCGGCCTTGTACTTCTTGGCGTAGGCCTTGGTGTTGGTGGGCGTGCTGCCCGAGCCCGGGTAGTCGTGCAGGGCCTTCGAGTTGGGGTTCTTGTCGGTGGGGGTGCGGTTCAGGCAGGCCGGGCAGTTGCGAGTGTTGCAGTCTGCCTCTGCGCAGGCCCCGGAGGGGTCGGACGTCGTGACCGGAGAGTCGTCCGCGTAGTCGTACCCGTTCCAGGACTGCGGGGCGCCGGCGTCCAGCAAGGGGTCCGGACTGAGGAAACGGCCGATCGACGGGTCGTACTCACGCGCCCCGAGGTTGGTCAGGCCCGTGTTGTCGTCCTGGGTTCCACCGACGAAGCCGCGTTGTCCCGCGGTCCAGGTTCCGGACTGATCGCGTGCCTCTCCGAAAGGCTTGTACTGACGGCGAACCACCTGTTGGGTCTGCGAGTCGATGGCCAGGGTGCCGGTGCCCTGACGGTCCGGGATCAGGTACGTGAACTTGCCGTCAGACGAGTGTGTGGCCACGGTCTCACCGGCGATGGAGATGTAGCGCACGCCGTCGGCGGTCGCCGCGCCCTTCTTGAGGGTGATCTCCTCGTCGCCCGTGAAGAGGGTTGTGGCGTCCGGGGCTCGGCGGAGCAATAGGTTGCCGTCGGCGTCGTACAGGTACTTCGTGTCACCGGCCGTGCCCGTCGAGGACAGTTCCGACAGGTTGTCCTCGACGTCGTAGGTGAAGGTGTCGGTGCCGGCGCGAGTGGTACGCGTGTGGACGTTGCCGTCATCGTCGTACGTGTAGGCGTTCGTGGTGTTGGAGGCAGCGTCGCCCGGGGTCACCTTGTCCACCTGGGCGACGGCGTGGGCCGGACCCTTGCCCGCCGCATACGGAGTGTAGGTGGCGGTCGTGTCGTGGGAGGTGTCGCCCGACGGATCGTGGTCGATCTGCTGTGAGCGGGCGCCCGTGGCGTCATAGCTCCAGCTCTGCCAGTACGGCGAGGGGCCCCCCACAGTGGTGGACGCGCCCGGCGACGGGGTGGCCGCGCAGTCGTCGGTCGCCGTCCATGCCGTCTTCAGGCGCTGGGCCCAGTCGTAGTCAAAGCACTGGGTGTCGGTGGCCCCGGTCTCCAGCTTGTCTGTGATCTTCGTGACGTTGCCGAACGGCTGGTATGCGTAGGTGGTCTTGTCGGCGATCACCGCGCCGGACTGGGTGATCGTGGTGGAGCTCGCCAGGCGGTGAGTCTGGTCGTCGTAGTTCAGGGTCTGCTGGGCGAAGTTGCCCGACGTGCCGTAGGTGAACTGGTACGGCTCGTCGAATTCCGTGTAGGAGAGCTTGTTGACGTAGCTCCAGTTGTTGCCGCCGACAGATATGGGTCGGTCGAAAGCGTCATAGGTGTAACCGACTGACTCCTCAGGAAGCTTGACGGTGCTGGGGTCCTGGTCGGTGTAATTGCTCAGGGTGCCGGTCAGGTTGTACTGGTTCTGGTGGAGGTAGGTCCCCGCCAGCGCGCCTTCGGAGGACGGGACGACCAGTTCGGTGGCTTGTGTCCAACCGTGACTGTCATAGCCGAGGACCGTGTTGGTGTAGGCGGTGCCGCCCGTGCCTCCCACGTACCGGGTGGAGGCTGTGGGCTTGCCCTTCTTCAGGGTGTCGTACGTCCAGGAGGCCAGCTCGTTGCCCGCTGAAGGCGCCGCAGCACCAGTGGTGTCGTACTCGGCGGTCTTGCGCCCCATCTCGTCATACGCGTAACTGATGGTCTTGCCGCGGTTGTCGGTGGTGGTGAGGAGCTGACCGGCGTTGTCGTACGTCGAACTGGAGCTGCCGGTGTCCGGGTCGGTCTGGGACGTGCGGCGGCCGAGGAGGTCGAAATGGCTGGTCCATGCGTGGCCCTGCCCGTCGTCCTGGCCCGTCTGGTGGCCCGCCGGGTCGTAGGAGTAGGTGACGGCGTCGGCGGCACCGGTAGCCGAAGTGCCGTGATAGCGCAGCAGCTTGACCGTCTGACCGCGTGCGTCTGTGTAGGTGGAGGTCGGCGTGGCACCGGCTGGTGCGGCACCGGCGGACGGTATGACGTCGACACGGTCGGAGCCGGGGTAGGCCGTAGTGGTGCGCCAGGTCTCCGAGGCGAAATGATAGGCGATTGACGCGGTCACCCGGCCCGCGCCGTCGTAGACCGTGCCTGTCTGGGACGGGGTCTTGTTGTCCGGCGCGTCGACCGGAGTCCCCGACGGAGCGCCTGAGTTGTAGTACGGGTCAGAGCTGCTGACCGCCCAGCCGTGCGTGTCGTAGACCGTGTCGGTGATAACCCGGCCGCCGTCCACCGTCGCCGTCTGCGTCTCTCTCGGTCGCAGCATCGCATCGTAGATCGAGATCGAGGTGCGGTAGGCGTTGTTGCCCTGGAGGGTCTGGGTGGTGACGGTGGACGGTGCCGACGGAGAAAGGTTGTAGCTGTACTTGGTGTTGGCGTTGTTGCTGGTGGAGAAGCCCGGGTTCCAGACGGCGGTCAGGCGCCCCAGCGGGTCGTAGGCGCTGGTGGTGGAATAGCCGGCCGCGTCCGTGGTCTTCAGGTCCAGCCCGCGGGCCGGGTCCAGTGTCGTCGTGGTGGCGAAGCCCGCCGTCTGGCCTGTGACCTTGGGGCGGGTGACCTTGATGGAGGTGGGAGCCGCCCCGGTGGTGGGGGTGTAGACGGTGGTGGTCGTACGGCCGTCGGCGTCGGTCTCCGTCAGTTCGCGGCCGTAGGAGTCGTAGGTGTTCTGCAGCGCGGTGATGTGGTGGATGGTGCCGTCGGCGGCGACCGAGTCGGCCTTCTGGACCATCGTGACGTCGCCCTTGGTGGGCGTCGCGGCGTTGTCCGTGGAGTTGTCGAAGAACGTCAGGTCGTCGCTGAGCAGGTCCTTCGTGTAGTCCGGGGACTTGGCGCAGGAGACCGAGACCTCCTGAACCCGGCGTGGGGTCGGCAGCAGGTTGCCGGAGGCGTCCTGCGCGTACCAGGTGCGGGTGCACTTGTCGTCCGCGGCGGTCGAGACGTCACCCTTGTCGTCCATGGTCTTGGGCAGACCGGTGGCGTCGTCGATCGTGTAATCGGCCTCGGTGGTGAGCTTGGTCCCGTCCGCCTTGGTGGTTGTGGTGCGGGCCCGCTGGACGTTGGTGCGGCGCGCGACCAGCGGGTCCAGGCTCGCCTTCGTACGGGATTGAGTGGCCGTCGCCGCCGAACTCCACGGGTCGGTGACGCTGTCCTGCAGCAGCGCTCCGCCGTCGCCGTTGTAGGACTGCGTCTCGAAGGTCTGGCCGGCCAGCCAGTCGGAGTCCCTCTGCGAGTCGTCGCCCGCGCTGTCGTCGAGCGTGATGCTGCGGGTGCCGGTGGACGTCTTGTCGCCGTCCATGCCGCGGAAGTAGGTGGCCCTCGACAGCGTGATCTTCTCGGGGGAAGTGCCGGTACGGGTCTCGACGGTGCCGTAGCCGCGCCACTGGTTCCAGGTGCGGTACTTGGCCTGGGTCAGCGGGTCGTCGTTGAAGTGCCAGGCGGGGTCACCGACGTACTTGTAGGAGGTCTGGACGGGGAGACCGCCGGCTGTCGGGTCCTGGGTCGTCACCGAGTTCACGACGAACTTGTTGAACCAGTCGAGCTGGGGCGAGGTCTGGCCCGGAGGAGTCCAGTACTGCGGGTAGCACCTGTAGGCATTGCCGTCCTGGCTGGACGGCAGGACCTGGGTCCCCGCTCGATGGCACTGCGGGCCCGTGTAGTTGACCGTGATCACTTCACCGGATTCGGTAGTGATCGTGGTCAGGCGGTAGCGGGTGATCGGCTGGTAGCCGTCCAGGCCGTCCACCCGGTTGGCAAGAGCCTGTCCGGCGAACTTCACGGGTGGCAGATCCAGACTGCCGCCGTCCTTGCCGGTGTGAACGATCTGGCTCAGCCACAACGACGGGGTGGTGGTGTCACCGGTCGGCGGGAAGGTGTGAGTCAGCGACCAGGCGTCCACGTTCTGGTATGCCGTGCCGACCAGGACCTGGGTCCGTATGCCGGTCAAACGCTGAGTGGTGAAGAAGGACGGTCCGTGGTTGTTGCAGGTGCCCGAGGCGGGGCAGACCTGGTCGACGGGGACGTCCGGCCAGTGCGAGGCGTTGGCCGCGGTCATCTTCGAGGTGGCGCAGTCGAAGCCGGAGTCGGGCAGGCAGCGCTCGGACGTGTCGAAGAAGACCTGGGCGGCGGCCGGGGCCGTGGTGTCGTAGACCTTGCCGGCGAGCTGGCCGTACTGGATCTTGGAGAGGTAGCCGCCCCGGGTGTACGTGGTCGGTGTTGTTGCGTTGTTCCGGCCGTAATAGCCCGTCTCAGGCGTGTACCAGTAGCTGATGGCGTCGCCGTGCGGATCCGTGACGTAGTCGAGGTTCCACCGATACGCCTGCTGACACCAGGAGTTGGCGAAGGTCGAGGCGTGGCAGGGCTCGTTCGCGTCGTTGCCGTAGACCGGCGCGGTGAAAACGGAGTTGGTCGTCGCGTTCCCCGACGCCCAGCCAGGCAGGCGGTTGAGGCCGAAGTAGTAGGCGGTGCCGTCGGCGGTGGTGACGACGAAGTACTCGTTGTCGTTGTCGCCGTTGACGGTGTCGTTCTTGACCTGGATCTTCTCGCCATTGTCGCCCTGCGGGTGCCAGGTGTTCGAGGCGTCGTCGTGGACCAGCGTGTTGGACGAACCGTTGAGCGAGAGGGTGAGCGTGTCGACCGCGTCCGACCAGCACTCGTCCGAGGTCTTGGGGGTACCGTTCGCCGCGTCGTCGGAGCAGGACGCGTAGCTGCGCTCGACGAAACCGGGCGAGTAGTCCCAGCCGTCGCCGATCCAGGAGGACTGGGCGTTGGTGGTCGATGTGCGCCCGTCCACGCTCTGCGAGTTGTAGTCGAGCGACACGCTCGGGGACAGGCTGCCGGGGACATCCGGAACGGAGATGGGGTACGAGTAGCTGAAAGCACCACTCGAGCTGCCGGCCGACCACTGGCCGGACGGGGCGAGGGATGTGGCTCCGTAGCTACCGCCGCCGCCGGAGCCGGTCGCCGCAGCGGCCAGCACCACCGGCTGCGCACCGGACGGCAGTCGGACCTCTGCCGAGACCGTCTGCTTCTTGGCGTCGTTGGTCGAGACGAGGGGGGTCTGCTTGCGGCAGGCAGCTGCTTGCGGGGTGGTCAGCGCGCAGGCCGGCAGTTGTACGAGGCGCAGCCGGCCGGCCCAGTCGCCGCCGTAGGCGTCCTTGAAAGCCGAGTAGTCGAGACCGATTCGGGTCGTACCGGCGGACGTACTCTGGTCCGGCCGTACGCTGAAGACCACGCCGGGCAGACCGAGGTTCTGGGCCGCCTTCTGCCCGGCCAGCGTCACATGGACGCGAGTGCCGGTGTCCGCCCGATGAGCCCCCTTGGACGCGGCGACGGTGACCGGGATGCCGTGGGCGTGCTCGGCGGCGACGCCGCGTGCGGGCACGGACACGTCGGCCGCGCCCCCTCCGGGCCAGGCCTTGTGTGCCTGGGCGGCGCTCCAGCGGCCCATGTGCGGCACCTTGGCGGCCTTGCCCCGGACCGGCGAGACGGGTACGGACCGCTGCTTCTCGGCTTTGACTAGGTAGTCACCGCGGTTTCCGGCAGCGAGGGCACCAGTTGGCGTGAGTAATCCGACCAGTAACCCCATCGCTGTGATCGAGACGATCCACAGAGCAGGCGTTCTACGTATCCCCATGGTCTTTCTGTAGAACCTGCAGAACCGCCACAGCGAATTACGACGCACTCCGGACCCCCCAATTCCAGCACGGCTGCCGAGGTGTTATTGGAACAGATTTCTGACGCCGCTCACAGGCCCTTCACATGTTCAAAAGGTATAGAAATCGCAATCCAGTCCTCCGTGTTCGACAAAAAATCGATGCCAAATACCCAAACTTGCCTACGAGTTGGGCCAACCACTCAACAACGACCTCATCCAACACACCGGGCGGTAAAGGTAATTTCCATAGGCAGTTGTTCCATCGCACTAATCCCGGTAGCCTCCCTCGCGCCCATCGGTATTTTCCGCTCGGACTCAAAATGGGGGGGCAGATGTCCGGCCGTTTCCGCAGGCGTTCCCGCGGTGTTCTGTTCAAAAGAAAACCGCGAATACCCAGCCGGTTCCTGATAGTCACCGCCGTCGGCGCACTCTGCCTGACGCCACTCACCGCGCAGGCGGACGCCGCGGACTCCGCGGCCGACTCGGTCGCGGATGTCACTTCCGATCAGCCGCCGGACCTCACTCCCGCGCCGAGGGACGACACGAAGCCGCCGGAGCCGACCGGTTCGCTGCGCCCGTCCGACGACGGCGACCCGACGGCAGCGCAGCAGTCCGCGCTGGCCACTGCGCAGAAGCGAGCCAAGTCGAGCGGCGAAGCGGTCCAGGTCGGCGCCCTGACGACCGAGACCGCCACCACCACGGCCAACCCGTCGGGCACCGTCACCTACCACTCCAGCCTGCTCCCGGTCCGGGTGCGCAAAGCCCACCGCTGGGTCCCGGTGGACGCCACCCTCGCGCGGAACTCCGACGGCACATGGAGCCCCAAGGCCGCAGCCGAGTCTCTCGTCTTCTCAGGCGGCGGCAGCACACCGTTGGCCACGATGAGCAAGGGCAAGGCGTCTCTCGCCCTCTCCTGGCCCCACCGTCTGCCGACCCCGCACGTCTTCGGAGCGAGCCTGACCTACCCGGCCGTGCTGCCCGGCGTCGACCTCCGGGTCACCGCGGACACCCAGGGCGGCTGGTCCCAGGTGCTCGTGGTCAAGACGGCCCAAGCCGCAGCCGACCCCGCCCTCGCCCGCCTGTCCCTCACCACGGCGACCAGGGGCGTGACCGTCACCGACGACGGACACGGCAACCTTTCCGCCACTGCTCCGGACGGGAACGTCCTCTTCAGCGCCCCGCAGCCGGCGATGTGGGACTCCAGCGGCATCGGCGCCACCCACACCGCTCCCGAGGCAGGTCCTGCCCCCAAGGCTCAAGTAGCCCGCGTCCGAGGTCGCTTGAGCGGTCGGACTCTGTCCCTCATCCCCGACACCGGACTACTGACCAGCCCACACACCAGGTTCCCGGTGTTCATCGACCCGACCTGGAACCCGCACTACGCCTCCGGCGGCAAGCAGCACTACGTCGAGACCCAGCAGGGCTGCCCGGCCGCGAAGAACTACGACTCCACCCAGTACGGCGACCCCGGGGTCGGCTACAACAGCTGGTCCGGCTGCATCGGCGGCGAGCGCTCCTACTTCCAGCTCGGGGTCCCCTCAAGCATCTACGGCGCACACATCGTGTCGGCCACGGTGGACGCCAAAGAGAACTACTCCGCGAGCTGCAGCCTCTCCTCCGACGTCTACCTCTACTGGTCCGGCGCGATCAGTTCCTCCACCACCTGGAACGCCAAGCCGTCCCTGACCGGCAAGCTGGCGACCAAGAGCTTCGGCCCAGCCTGCAGCAGTGAGCCGTCCGGTGGCTTCTCGGTGACCTCCACGATCGCCAAGGGAGCCGCCGCCCACTGGAAGAGCTGGACCTTCGCTCTCGTCAACAGCCAGAGCGGCAGCGGTGACGGCAACTACTTCAAGCGGTTCGACAACAACCCGTCGATGTCGATCGAGTACAACCATGTGCCCAACAAGCCGGGCACTCTTGCCACCAAGGCCGGTTCTACGTCGCTCGGCTGCGGTACCAGCACTCCCTACCCCATCGTCGGCAAGACTCTGGCCACCACCCCACCAACTCTGAATGCCACTGTCAGTGACACCGACAAGGACGCGCTCGCAGCCACATACTCGTACTGGGTCGGCAGCGGGACGGTGACCACGACCACCAGCGCCACCGTGGCCAGCGGTGCCAACGCGCCCAAACAGCTGTCCTCGTCATTCATGACCGGGTTGGCCGACGGCAGCGTGGTCAGTTGGAAGGTCTCCTCAAGCGACGGCGAGGACACCTCCGCGACATCGGCTACCTGCCACTTCACCGTCGACCTGCACAGTCCGGCCCAGCCGACCGTCAAGTCGGCGGACAACCTGTACCCGGAGGACTCCGCGGGCCTCACCGCCGCAGGAACCGAGGGCTCCTTCAACGTCTCCGTGAACCCGGGCAGTAACGGCAACAACGCCGCCAAGTTCCTCTACGGCCTGGACGCCGCGCCGCCAACCTCCAACACTCCGGCTTCACAGACCAAGGCGGCCACCAACAACGCTGCGACGATCAAGGTCACTCCGGTGGCACCCGGAACGCACACCCTGTACGTCTACGCCGTGGACTCGGGCGGCAACGTCTCCTCCCAGCAGCAGTACGAGTTCACCGCGCTCGGGCACGCCACGACCACGCCGTACGAGAGTCTGCAGAAAGCCTTCAACAACACCGCGACCACCGACGACAGCAACCGCACCACCGCGGACGCCGACGGGGTTGGTGCCTCGCTCTCCCTCCAAGCGCTCAAGGCTGCGGGCTGGCAACCCGGAGCCAAGGTCACCGTGGACGGTGCGACCTTCACCCTGCCCAACTGGGGCTCCTCCAGCGGCGACAACGTCTTGGCCGCCAACCAGACCATCAAAATGAACAGCGCCGGCGGCCAGGCCCTCGTCTTCCTCGGCTTCTCCACCTATGGCTCTGTCGCGTCCCAGCACCAGGCCAAGGACTTCAGCAGCCCCGTCGTACCTGACGACACCAACACCTCGGCCACCAATTGCGCTCTTGGCAACGGTACTTACGAGGACTGCATCACACCGACCGGGTCCATCGCGTACGGCGACGGCAGCACAGACCGCTACTACCTCACCATGCCCGACTGGCTCTACGGTTCGGACACCCTGGCGGCAGTCACCCTTCCCTACCGCAACACCACCAGCGCGAAGGATCCCCGCAACATCAACATCTACGCCTTCGCCGTCCCGTTGAGGGCCGGTGTCACCGTCGATTCGGTGACGCTTCCCGACGTGGCGAACGCGGCCCGCAAATACGTGCCCGGACTGCACATCATCGGTATGTCCGTCCGTGACACCACCACGGTGTCCGCGGACAAGAGCTGGACCGGCGCGTGGAGTGCGCCGACGGAAGAGCGCTTCCAGTTCTCCAGCATGGGAGCCTTCAGCAATCAGACCATTCGGATGGCCACAGCGGCGAGTGTCTCCGGCGACACGGTACGACTGCGGTTCTCCAACGCCCTGGGCACCGATCCGCTCACCATCGACCACATCACGGTCGCGAAGCAGAGCCAGGGCGCGGTGCCACAGCAAACACCCTCGGACGTGACCTTCGGCGGCAGTAAATCGGTGATCATCCCGGAGGGCGGCGAGCTGTACAGCGACCCGATCACGATCCGAGTCAATGCCGGGGACTCCCTGTTGACGAGCGTCCATCTGGTCAACAAGGTGACCTACCTGGTGATGCACCCCTGGGCGGCACGGGACACGCTGGGCTACGTCAGCGCAGTGGGCAGTGGCGACCACACCGCCGATGCCACCGACGCGGCCTTCACCGGCACCGGGACGGTGTGGGGACGCTTCAGCGACATCCTCACCGGGGTCGATGTCATCGCGGCCGACAAACGCCCGGCCGTCGCCGTGCTCGGTGACGGCCTGATCAACACCGACACGACTGGAATCACTGCCGGTTACAACACTCCGCGCTTCAGTAACGACCTCTCCGCAAGACTGCGTGCCAACACGAACGGCATCCCCGTCTATGGAGTAGTGGCATCCGGCATCGAGAACAACTATCTAGGGGTTGACCAGGGCGCAGGTGCCGGCGGCCGCGCGGCCCTCACTCGCCTGGACCGCGACGTGCTCTCCGTCCCCGGCATCCGCACCGTCATCGTCACCCAAGGCCTGGAAGACATAGTCGCCGGACACGACGACGTCGACGTCGACAGCGCGCTCACACTGCTGCGGGACCAACTCAGAGGCTGGGGTATCAAGGTCGTCTTCACGACGCTCACCCCCTGCAACGGCTACAGCGCCTGCACGGCGGACATCGACCAGAACCGCATCGACACCAATACCTGGATCACTGACCAGTCCGACTTCAGTGCGCCCACGGTGAGCAACGTGGACGCCGAGTCGGCGGTCGGGGTGCCCGTGGACCCGACCAGTGACGTGGATCCGCAGCCGTTGAAGTTGAGCAGCGCCGCGGCGCCTGCGGACTTCGACGCCGGTGACCACGTCAATCTCACCACGGACGGCTACAGCACCATCAGCGAACTGTTCGACCTGTCCAAGCTCTGAGCCGAGGCACTGCGCACACGGCGCCCCCGCACCGCTCAACAGGTGCGGGGGCGCCGTCAGTTCCGGGCAGGCCGGGGTCAGTGGAAGAAGTGTCGCGTTCCCGTGAAGTACATCGTCACGCCCGCCTTCTTCGCGGCCTCCACGACCAGTTCGTCGCGGACCGAACCGCCGGGCTGGACCACGGCCTTGACGCCGGCCGCGGTGAGGATCTCCAGGCCGTCGGGGAAGGGGAAGAACGCGTCGGAGGCGGCGTAGGAGCCGCGGGCACGCTCCTCGCCGGCCCGCTCGACCGCCAGCTTCGCGGAGTCGACGCGGTTGACCTGGCCCATGCCGACGCCGACCGAGGCGCCGTCCTTGGCGAGCAGGATGGCGTTGGACTTGACGGCGCGGCAGGCCTTCCAGGCGAAGGCCAGTTCGGCGAGTTCCGCAGGGGACAGTGCCTCGCCGGTGGCCAGCGTCCAGTTGGCGGGGTCGTCGCCGTCCGCCTGGAGGCGGTCCGTCACCTGGAGGAGCGCGCCGCCGTCGACCGGCTTCAGCTCGACGGGGTTCGAGGGCGCGCCCGCGGCCTTCAGGACCCGGATGTTCTTCTTCTTGGCGAGGGCTTCGAGGGCCCCCTCCTCGTAGTCCGGCGCGACGATGACCTCGGTGAAGATCTCGGCGACCTGCTCGGCCATCTCCTTCGACACCGGGCGGTTGACGGCGATGACCCCGCCGAACGCCGACAGCGGGTCGCAGGCGTGCGCCTTGCGGTGCGCCTCGGCCACGTCCGAACCGATCGCGATGCCACAGGGGTTGGCGTGCTTGATGATCGCGACGCAGGGCTCGTCGTGGTCGTACGCGGCACGGCGCGCGGCGTCCGTGTCGGTGTAGTTGTTGTACGACATCTCCTTGCCGTGCAGCTGCTCGGCCTGCGCGAGACCGCCGGTGCCGGAGACGTACAGCGCGGCCGGCTGGTGCGGGTTCTCGCCGTAGCGCAGGGTGTGCGCGCGCTCCCAGGTGCCGCCGAGGAAGTCGGGGAACTGGGAGTCGTCGACGGGGGCGTAGGACGACGCGAACCAGCTGGCCACCGCCACGTCGTACGCGGCCGTGTGCTGGAAGGCCTCCGCGGCCAGACGCTTGCGGGTGTTGAGGTCGAAGCCGCCCTCGCGGACCGCGGACAGGACGTCGGCGTAACGAGCCGGGCTGGTGACGACCGCGACGGAGGGGTGGTTCTTGGCGGCGGCACGGACCATCGACGGGCCGCCGATGTCGATCTGCTCGACGCACTCGTCCGGGGTGGCGCCGGAGGCGACGGTCTCGCGGAAGGGGTAGAGGTTGACGACGACCAGGTCGAAGGGCTCGACACCCAGCTCCGCCAGCTGCTCGCGGTGGCTCTCCAGCCGCAGGTCGGCCAGGATGCCCGCGTGCACCCGGGGGTGCAGGGTCTTGACGCGGCCGTCGAGGCACTCGGGGAAGCCGGTCAGCTCCTCGACCTTGGTGACGGGGACGCCCGCGGCGGCGATACGGCCGGCGGTGGACCCGGTGGAGACGAGCTCGACGCCCGCCTCGTGCAGGCCGCGCGCGAGGTCTTCGAGGCCCGTCTTGTCGTAGACGCTGACGAGCGCCCGGCGGATCGGCCGCTTGTTGGTCTCGGCGGTGGCGGTCACTGGATAACTACCTTTCGTCCCTCAATGCGATAGCCGTTGCGGGCGAGCCGCCCCACGACATCGACGAGCAGCCTTCGCTCGACTTCCTTGATGCGCTCGTGCAGAGCGCTCTCGTCGTCCTCGTCCCGGACCTCCACCACGCCCTGAGCGATGATCGGTCCGGTGTCGACGCCGTCGTCGACGAAGTGGACGGTGCATCCGGTGACCCTGGCGCCGTACGCGAGCGCGTCGCGCACACCGTGGGCTCCCGGGAAACTGGGCAGCAGGGCCGGGTGGGTGTTGACGAACCGCCCGCCGAAGCGTGCGAGGAACTCCTTGCCCACGATCTTCATGAACCCGGCGGAGACCACGAGGTCGGGTTCATGGGCGGCGACGGCCTCGGCGAGGGCGGCGTCCCACTCCTCGCGCGTGCCGTAGTCCTTCACCTTGCGCACGAAGGTGGGCAGTCCGGCGCGCTCGGCCCGCGCGAGCCCCTCGATGCCCTCGCGGTCCGCGCCGACGGCCACGATCTCGGCACCGTAGGCATCGACACCGGTGGCCGCGATCTCGTCGAGGAGCGCCTGGAGATTGGTGCCGGATCCGGAGACCAGCACGACGAGGCGCTTGACCACGGGCTTGGCGGCCACGATGGGGCCCTTTCTCGGGGGTACGTCGGGTGCGTTCTTCGCGCGGCCGGTTCGCACGCTGGACGAGCACGGGCTTTGTACATTCGTACGAATGCTTCGCGCCCCGGGATACGGGGAAGTCTACGAAGCGGCCGACCGTCAGCAACGATACCGGCACATGCGGCGGCCCCCACGGGACGGGGGCGTGGCCGGAAGGTAGCGTCTGGGAGGAGCCTGCCGGGAACGCGCTCGCCGTGCGGCGCGTTCATGGGGTGAAGCCTCCTGCAGGACCAGCCGAAATCGCCCAGTTCGCTGGGTTCGCCCAGTTCACGAAGTCACCAAGGGGAAGACGCTCTCTTGATGTCGGACCGCAGTCTGCGCCTCCTTACGCTCTCCCCGCTCCCGGCACAGGGAGGGGAGCGGGACGCCGTGCTGCTGCGGGAGCGGCCGTCCTCGCCGCCGGACGCGCCGTCGGAGGGCGGACAGGGCGGCGACCGGGACGGCGACCGCCAGGAGGACAACCCGTTCGCCCCGCCACCGGAGGGCACCCCCGACCGCCCCTGGCAGCCGCGCCGGCCGGCCGGCGGCGACGACTCCCAGGGCGACGAGAACTCCCACTCCCCGTGGGGCAGCCAGTGGAGCGACCGTCAGCCGGGCCGCTCCTCCGGCGGCTTCGGCGAGCGCCCCGGCGCCCCCGGCCCGGAGGGTCCCGGCGGCAACACCCCCGACCAGGGCATGCGCTGGGACCCGACCGACCCCGCCCAGCGCCGCGCGCGGTACGCCCTGCTGTGCGGCATGTGGGCCTTCTTCTTCGCCCTCTTCAGCTGGCCGTACGTGGCCCTGCTGCTGGGCGCGCTCGCCCTGTACTGGGGCATCAGCGCACTGCGCAGCAAGCCCCGCGAGAACCCCGGCACCTCCCCCGCCGACCAGGGCCGCCCCCAGATGACGGCGGCGGTGACGGGCCTGGTCACCGCCTCCCTGGCGATCACCCTGGTCGCCGCGGCCTTCACGGCCCAGCTGGTCTACCGCGACTACTACACCTGCACGAACGACGCCCTCACGAACGAGGCGAAGCAGGCCTGCACGGACCATCTCCCCAAGGAACTACGGGGATTGCTGGGCACGAACAGCTGACGCGGCGGACAGCGGCGGGAAGGGGGTTGGCTTCTCCTTCGAGCGGCCCGGCGGTCGGGGCGGTCACTGGGGGGCGGGGGCTGGGGCACGTAGGCGGTCCGTCGTGCGTCCGGCGCCTGCGGAATGGCGGAGGCTTCCTGCCCGTCCGGCGGCTGCTCGCCGGGGGTACACGCGCGTCCGGCGGCTGAAGGATGCCGGCGGGGCACTGCACGTCCGGTGACTGCGGCACGACTGCCGGCTGCCATCGCGGTAGGTCGGCGGTTCACTCCGTTTCCGGTGCCTGCGACTCGTCGCCGGCCTCTTTGAGCGCCGTCCATCGTGCCTCCCGTGAGGCGTCGTCCTCCCGTGGAGCGAGCGGGGGTTCCGGCCGGGGGTCGGTGGGCAGGAGGTCGAACGCCGTGTCGGCCTGGTCGCGTACGACGCCGTAGAACTCGTCCCCGTCGTACGCCCCGCCACCCTCCGGCACCGCACCAGGAGCCGCCTTCTGGAAGCTGAGCCACGCCCCGAAGGCGGCCAAGGCCCCCCGCCGGCCCTCGGCTTCGTCCGTCTCCGATCTCGGCGCGGCCACCCTTGTCCCGGCGCGCCACGGTTCAGTGATCCTCGGCCCAGTGATCTTCGACTCGGCGTTCCTCGGCTCAGCGACCTCCCGTCGGCTCCCCTCCCGCCCGCTCTCCTCCCCTCCGCTCTCCTCCCGCCCACCACCCCCGCGCCGCCAGCCCCGCACCCCGAGCGCCACCGGTACGGCCACCGCCAGGATCCATGCCAGCGCCGCGCCCCCCGTCTCCCACCACACCGGCCCGAACCGCGCCAGCGCCGCGACTCCGAGCCGTCCGCCCGCCAGCGCGGTGAGCACGGCGACGCCCGCCGCACAGAGCACCGTGGCCAGCACGGCCGTACCGGCGGTCCTGCCGCCGGACCAGGCCTCGGCGCCGTCTCCCCCGCCCGCCGCCCCCCGCGGGGCAGCCGCCGCACCCACGAACCACCCCACGACCAGCCCGGCCACCACCGGCACCACCCCCGTCGCCCAGTCGGCCCATCCCCCCTGCCCCGCCCCCGGCACGGCGGCCAGCAGCGGAAACGGCGGGAGCAGCCGTGCCGGTGCCGAGGACAGCGGGGTCACCGCATGCCCGACGCTCAGCACGAACCCCGGGCCGAGGGCGTACGAGGCGCCCCACACGGCCGCGTTGGGCAGCAGGGTCAGGCACAGCAGCAGTACCGCGAACCGCCCCGACCAGCCCTCCGTCACGTGCAGAAAGGACGCGCGCGTCGCCTCGCCGTGCCACAGCAGCGAGGCTCCCACCAGCAGCGCCCCGCCCCCGACGAGGACCATCACCCCGGCCGCCGCGGCCCGCGCCGCGCCACCCCACCGCTCACGCGCCCGCGCCCCGAACACCAGCCGACGTACTCCCGCGGGCAACAGCAACAGCACCCCGTCAACGGGCTCCCGGGGACGGCCGTAGGCAGTCCAGACCCCGGCCCCCGCCGCCCCCGCCACGACGAGCGGCAAGCAGATCCCCGTCCACGTCCACGACGGCCGCAGATCGCCCCCGGACGCGTACAGGGCCGCCGCCGCTCCGACGCCGAGGTAGCCGAGGACGACGCCCGTCCATGCCGTCCGGCCCAGAAGCAGCGGCACCGGCCCTTCCGTCTGCTCCCCCTCCACCGCGTCCCGGGCCGCGCGGTGCACCAGCCACACCGGCAGGGCGAGCAGCAGCAACGGCGTCACACCGACGGGCGCAGGGGCGCCGGAGAGCGTGTCGGTCCGGACCAGTTCCACGCCGTGCGCGAGCAGCCACAGCGCCGCCGCCACGTGCAGCGCGCCCCCGGGCCCGCTGTCGGGATACGGCGAACTGATCCACAGCATGATCACGAGCACCGCGAACACCCCGAGCCCCAGCCCGGCGGCGACCGCGCCACCCAGAAGGCTGGCGCCCAGCCCGGGCGATCGGTCGCGCAGACGGATGAGCAGGGACGACAACGACATGCGGCGAGCGGTCAGCTGGGTCACGACCGTCATGCTCCCAACGACACGCGCTTTCCCGTCGTAACAGGCGAACCTCCGCTGTGTCGCTCAATATATGTTTATGTACTTTTTCGTACGAAGGGGCGACCAGTGACGCAGCCTCAGGAACCGGAACAGACAGCGCCCCTGACGCCCGCTCAGGCCTTCGACGCGCTGTACGCGTTCTGCGGCCCGGCCCTCGTACGGCAGACCTACCTGCTCACCGGCCGGCGCGAACTCGCCCGTGAGTCGGTGGAGCGGGCCTTCCAACTCGCCTGGCAGCGCTGGCCGGAGGTGGCCCGCGACCGGGACCCGGGAGGCTGGGTGCGCGCGGCGGCGTACGACTGCGCGCTCTCCCCCTGGCACCGCTTCCGCCCCCGCTACCGCCACCCCGAGCCCCCACCGGCGGACGCCCCCGACCGCGCGCTGCTGTCCGCGCTCCTCGAGCTCCCACCGCCGTACCGCCGCACGCTCGTGCTGTGCGACGGTGTGGGGCTCGGTCTCCCGGAGACCGCGGCGGAGACGGAGGCCAGCACACCGGCGGCCGTGGGCCGTCTGCTGCACGCCCGCGAGGCCGTCGCCGCGCACGTCCCGGACCTCGTGGACCCGACCGAACTCCACCACCGCCTCGCGCGGCTCGCCTCCACGGAACGGCTGCGCGCGGCCAAGCCGACGCGGGTGCGGATCGGGGGCGAGCGCAGGACGCGCTTGTGGACCCGGGCCGCCATCGCGTGCACGGTCGCCCTGATCGGCACGACGACGTTCACCGTGCGGACGGCTCCGACGCACTACGAGCCACCGGTACCGCCCGGCATGCAGGTGCGGGGGCTTCCGCCCCGGGTGGCACAGGGGCCGCTGTCGGAGGAGGAGGCCGACCTGCGCAAGAAGCTGCGCGCGGAGATGGTGCCGGGGCGGGACAGGCTCGTACCGCTGGGCCGGTGAGGCAACCGGCCCGGCGAGGGAACCGGCCCGGTGAGGGAACCGGCCCGGTGAGGGAACCGGCCCGGTGAGCAACCCGGTGGCAGGCAGGCCGATGGGCCCGCCCCCATCCTGGGAACGGGCCCATCGGTCGTGCCGGAGGAACCTCAGGCGCTGAGGATCTCCCGGGCCAGCTTCGCGGTCTCGGTCGGGGTCTTGCCGACCTTGACGCCCGCGGCCTCGAGAGCCTCCTTCTTCGCCTGCGCCGTACCGGAGGAACCGGAGACGATGGCGCCGGCGTGGCCCATCGTCTTGCCCTCGGGCGCGGTGAAGCCCGCGACGTAGCCGACGACCGGCTTGGTCACGTTCTCCTTGATGAAGGCCGCGGCCCGCTCCTCGGCGTCGCCGCCGATCTCACCGATCATCACGATCAGGTCGGTGTCGGGGTCGTCCTGGAAGGCGGCCAGCGCGTCGATGTGCGTGGTGCCGATGATCGGGTCGCCACCGATGCCGACGGCGGTGGAGAAGCCGATGTCACGCAGCTCGTACATCATCTGGTACGTCAGCGTGCCGGACTTCGAGACCAGGCCGATGCGGCCCGGCTTGGTGATGTCGCCCGGGATGATGCCGACGTTCGACTGGCCCGGGGTGATGATGCCGGGGCAGTTCGGGCCGATGATGCGGGTCTTGTTGCCCTTCTTGCCGGCGTACGCCCAGAAGGCGGCCGTGTCGTGCACGGCGATGCCCTCGGTGATGACGACGGCCAGCGGGATCTCGGCGTCGATCGCCTCGTCCACCGCGGACTTGGTGAACTTCTCCGGGACGAAGATGACCGAGACGTTGGCGCCGGTGGCCTCGATGGCCTCCTTGACGGTGCCGAAGACCGGTACCTCGGTGCCCTCGAAGTCCACGGTGGTGCCCGCCTTGCGCGGGTTCACGCCGCCCACGACGTTGGTGCCGTCGCCCAGCATGAGCTTGGTGTGCTTCATGCCCGTGGCACCGGTCATGCCCTGGACGATGACCTTGCTGTCCTTGTCGAGCCAGATAGCCATGGTGTGTTGTGTCCTCGTCCTGAGTGCTTACTTGGCGGCGTGGGCCAGCTCGGCGGCCTTGTCGGCCGCGCCGTCCATGGTGTCGACGCGCTGCACCAGCGGGTGCGCGGCGTCGGTGAGGATCTGTCGGCCCAGCTCGGCGTTGTTGCCGTCGAGACGGACGACCAGCGGCTTGGTGACGTCCTCGCCGCGCTCCTCGAGGAGCTTGAGGGCCTGCACGATGCCGTTGGCGACCTCGTCGCAGGCGGTGATGCCACCGAAGACGTTGACGAAGACGGACTTGACGTCCGGGTCGCCGAGGATGATCTCCAGGCCGTTCGCCATGACCTGGGCGGAGGCGCCACCGCCGATGTCCAGGAAGTTGGCGGGCTTGACGCCACCGTGCTTCTCACCGGCGTAGGCGACGACGTCCAGGGTGCTCATCACGAGACCGGCGCCGTTGCCGATGATGCCGACCTCGCCGTCGAGCTTGACGTAGTTGAGGTTCTTCTCCTTGGCGGCGGCCTCGAGCGGGTTGGCCGCGGCCTTGTCGTGGAGCTCCTCGAAGTCGGGGTGACGGAACTCGGCGTTGTCGTCGAGCGACACCTTGCCGTCGAGGGCGATCACATCACCGGAGGCGACCTTGGCCAGCGGGTTGACCTCGACCAGGAGGGCGTCCTCCTTGATGAAGGTGTCCCACAGCTTGACCAGGACGTTCGCGACCTTGTCGGCGACCTCGGCCGGGAACTTGGCGGCCGCGACGATCTCGCGCGCCTTGGCCTCGTCCACCCCGTCAATGGGGTTGATCGGGGTCTGCGCGACGGCCTCCGGACGGGTGGCCGCCACCTCCTCGATCTCCATGCCGCCCTCGACGGAGGCGATGGAGAGGAAGGTGCGGTTGGCGCGGTCGAGGAGGAAGGAGACGTAGTACTCCTCGACGATCTCGGGCGCGGTCTCGGCGATCATCACCTTGTGGACCGTGTGGCCCTTGATGTCCATGCCGAGGATGTCCGTCGCACGGGCGACGGCCTCGTCCGCGGAGGCGGCCAGCTTGACGCCACCGGCCTTGCCGCGACCACCGACCTTCACCTGCGCCTTGACGACGGACTTGCCGCCCAGACGCTCGGTGATCTCGCGCGCCGCCTCAGGCGTGTCGATGACTTCACCGGCCAGCACCGGTACATCGTGCTTGGCGAAGAGGTCCCTCGCCTGGTACTCGAACAGGTCCACGCGCTTCCGTCCCTATCAGTGATCTCGCGGTTCGTTGGATGCGTGGGCGTGCCGCGAAGGGCAACGTGACGTCCGCATGGGTCACAGGGGAAGCGCACACGGTGTCCGAGCGCGCGGCATGTCCGTCTCGCAGGTTATCTCCGCTTGCGGGGGTGCCCTAAATCGAGGGTCACACCTGAGCGGTGATACCTGTCACATGATGCCGGTATCTGTGGCACGGGGTGCCGGGCGTGAGGGCGGAGGGGGAGCGCGCGAAGGCCACGGGGAGGGGCCGGGGAAGGGCTGGGGAAGGGCCTCACCGGGCTGGGGTTGACCCGGTGAGGCCCACTGAACAGCCCCGCGGGGGCACGAATGGGCCACCCCCTGGGGGCTGGGGCGGGTGGTTCCCACCCCAATGGGAACCACCCGCCCCGTTCCGCGCGGCCACGACCGGACGGACCGACGGATTTCGGCCGTCCGTGTCCCGCACCTCACGGAGTCAGCGACCCGACGCGCTGCTCACGCGCCGGAGGGGGGCGTCTTACGACGCCGGTGGTAGGCCGGTCGTATGCCGGGGCGTCCCGCGACGCCGGGGCTGATGCTTCGGATGCCGGGGGCGCGAGCGCGCACAGGGCGGCAGTGAGTGACCGGTCTGTGGTCGAGGGGGGCGTACGGCGCCGAGTGGGACCGGCGGGCCGAAGGGTCGGCGGGCCCCGTCCGGAGATTTCGGAGATCCGGACGGGCGATCGACCTGTTCCGCCCCGGGGTTCCTAGGCTGGGGAAACCGGAACGTCCCGGTGGCTGTCCCGGGTGGAGTCCACGTCGGCGCGGGCCGCGGCGCCGGCCAGAAGCCGCAGCGGCGCCCGCTGGTCGAGCGCGACGGCGTACGCGTCGCCGTGCCGCGAGGTGCCGCTGTCGACGGCGTTACGGCCGCTCAGCTCACCGGTCGGGTCACCGCCCGGAGCCTGGTGCACCGGGACGTACCCGGTGACGTCGCTCCGCTGTCCGCCGCCATGGCCCGAGGCATGCGCCGCACCGGTGTCCAGGCCCGGTTTCGGCCCGTACGTCGTCCCGCGCACCGCCACTCCGGAACGGCCGTCGGCGGAACCCGCGCCCGACGCCGACCGTCCCACGCCGTCACCCGGCTGCGGAACCGGCGCCGGCAGCGTCTGCCCCGGGCCGGCCGGAAGTCCGGGCACCGAGGGGAGCGAGGGCAGGCCGGGCAGACCGGGCAACGACGGTGCGCCGGGCTGGGCCGGGACGACCGGCAGCGCCGGCAACGACGACAGCGGCGGTATCTGCGCGGTCACGTCGCCGAGTGCGTCGGTCACCGCCACGACGAGTCCACCGACCGGCTGCAGGACGTGCCCGCCGACACCCTGCACGAGGCCGTCGACGGCGGACCCGAGGATCTGGTCACCGGCGCCCGGGAGCGTGAGGGGAGCGGCCGGGGGCAATGGTGCCGGGCGGCCCGACCGGGCATCGGGGGTGGCTCCGGTCGGCTGCGGGTCCGGGTTCGGGTTTGGGCGTGACGGCTTCGGGTCGGCCGGGTGCGTGGGCCTCGGGGACGGTGAGGATGGTTGCCCGGGGGCCGTCGGCGGCCAGGGCTTGGCCGGAGTCTCCGGCTGAGGCGGGGCCGGGGATTCGGCCCGGGGGGCCGGGGGCGGCCCAGGGACCACCGGCCGGTCGTCGACGAACGCCGCCGGTGCCTGGACGATCCGGCCGACCGCGCGCCCCGCCACCGCCCCGACGCCGCCCAACCGCAGTCCATCCGCCCGCAAGCCATCCGCTCGCAAGCCGCCCGTCCGCAGTCCATCCGCCCGCACGCCATTCACCGCAGCGAGCGGCCCGGCCGTCCGTGCGGACGTCACCGGTACCCCCTCCGCCGCGTGCGCCCGCTCCCCGCAGAGGAACCCGAGTGCGATCAACCCGCCCGCCAGCAGCGCCACTTGCAGCGCACGCCGGGCAACCGCCGTGCGCATCACACGCAGAGCGGCACCGGGCAGGGCTGCTGGCCGGGTCAAGAGGGGGTCGATCCTCCCGTGCTGCGGAACGGTCTCGGTCGAGAAGGCGTCGATCCTTGCACGCCCCTCCGGAGGTTGCGCAAGCCCTCCGTTACCGATGGGTAGTCATGTCCCTTTTGCTGCTCCGGGTCGGGCGACGACTGGTCGACAAATCGTCAGCGAACACCCCGACGCCCGGCCCCCTGTCACCCCGCCTCCGGTATCGGCAGGGGCCGCTTCTCGATCGCGGCCGCCATCACCTCGGGGAAGAGATCAGGCGTGCAGGCGAACGCCGGTGCTCCCAGCGCGGCGAGCGCGGCCGCGTGCTCCCTGTCGTACGCCGGCGCCCCTTCGTCCGACAGCGCGAGCAGCGCCACGAACTGCACCCCGGACGCCTTCATCGCGGCGACCCGCTTGAGCATCTCGTCGCGTATCCCGCCCTCGTACAGGTCGCTGATCAGCACGACGACCGTCTCGGCGGGCCGGGTGATCTGCGACTGGCAGTAGGCGAGCGCCCGGTTGATGTCCGTACCGCCGCCGAGCTGGGTGCCGAACAGGACGTCCACCGGGTCGTCGAGTTGGTCGGTGAGGTCGACGACGGCCGTGTCGAAGACGACGAGCCGTGTGTCGATCGACCGCATGGACGCGAGCACCGCCCCGAACACCGACGCGTAGACCACCGACGCCGCCATCGAGCCGGACTGGTCGATGCAGAGGACGACCTCCTTCTTCACCGACTGCGACGCCCGCCCGTATCCGATGAGCCGCTCGGGCACGATCGTGCGGTACTCGGGGAGGTAGTGCTTGAGATTGGCCGCGATGGTGCGGTTCCAGTCGATGTCGTGGTGGCGCGGCCGGTTGATCCGGGCGCTGCGGTCGAGGGCGCCGCTGAGCGTGGCCCTGGTGCGGGTCGCGAGCCGCTTCTCCAGATCCTCGACGACCTTGCGCACGACCGCCCGCGCCGTCTCCTTCGTCGTCTCCGGCATGGCCTTGTTGAGGGACAGCAGCGTGCCGACGAGGTGCACGTCCGCCTCCACCGCCTCCAGCATCTCCGGCTCCAGCAGCAGCGTGGACAGCCCGAGCCGGTCGATGGCGTCGCGCTGCATCACCTGGACGACGGAGGACGGGAAGTACGTCCGGATGTCCCCCAGCCACCGCGCCACCGAGGGCGCCGACGCCCCGAGCCCCGCCGAACGGTCCCGCCCCGCCTGCCCCTGCCGGTCCCCCTTCCCGTACAGCGCGGTCAACGCCCCGTCCATCGCCGCGTCCTGACCCGCCAGCACACATCCGGTGCCATCGGCCGCCTCGCCCCCGAGCACCAACCGCCAGCGCCGCAACCGCTCCTGCGCCGGGTCCGTCGCCTCCACGGTCATCGGGACACCCCCGCGTGCGGGCGGTCCCAGAGCGGGACGACCACGACGGCGGCGGTCGGACGGTCGGCCACCGCGACGCCCGCCGGGCCACCTCGGGCGGAAGGCCTGCTGAGCCGCCGCCCCTCTCGGCACCCGCGCTCGACGGCATCCATCACCATTACTCCCCCGTCCGTTTCCCTCGGTCCGTCGTGCGTCATCCCGCCACCCCCACAAGGCCGTTGTCCACGTCCCGCCCCGCCACGTCCTGTCGCGTCCCGTCCAGCCCCAGCAGCAGCCGCACCACCGGCACCACGGCGTCGGCGCGTTCCGCGTCCGGCTCCGGGCCGAAGCCCGGTATGCCGGACCCGGCCGCCCTGGTGCTCCCCTGCCGCCCGGGTCCCCGGCGGACCAGCTCGCCGAGGGTGCGCCGGACTCCCGGTTCGTACGCGGAGAACGTCCGCCTGAGCAGTGGCAGTACGTCCGTGAAGGCCTCCGCCGGCACCCCGGTCAGCCAGGCGTCGACCAGACCCAGCAGCCGCTCGTCGTGCACGAGCAGCATCCCGCCGCCCGAGCCGCCGCCGACGAAGCCCTCGATCCACGCGGCCGCGTCCCCGGGCGCCGTCCCCGGCGACAGCACGAGCCCCATGAGCCGTGCCGCCTCGTCCTGCTCGAGCGCCCCCTCGTCCAGCAGCAACCGCACGGCCCGCCCCCGCACGACCCCCGGCACGGTGTCCCGCAGCCCCAGCACCCGCAGCACGGCCCGCCAACGCCCGCGCAGACCACGATGCCCACCCGCGTCGTCCACAACGGTCCCCGTCTGCGCCTGCCCCTCCCCCACGGGTTCCGCGGATGGACGTATCAGGGCGGGCGCTTCCACCTCTGGTTCCGTCGACGGGTGGGGCAGGGCGGGTACGTCCGCCAGGAGCCCCACCGCCCCGTGCACGGCGTCCACATGCCGGCGCATCTCCTCGGCCCCGTCCTGGTCGAGGGATGCGCACGCGGGAGGGAGGCCCACGAAAACTCGCTCGGCCAGGCCCGCCGCGACCTCGGCCAGGGCGCGGGTGTCGGTGCCCCGTACGTCGCCGTACCGCAGGGAGCGGACCAGGGCGGGCAGGGCCTGGGCGAGATGGCCGACATCCGCGTCGAGGGCGGCCCGGTCGGCGAGGACCCGCATCACCACGGGGAGCGCCTGCGGCAGTTCGGCCAGCAGACAGTGCTCGGCGAGCCCGGTGACGTCGGCGAGCCCCTGCGCGGCCAGCGCGTCCGCCTCCGCCTTGGCGGTCGCGGCGCCGAGCACGGTCGTCCCCCACACCCCGGCCTCCGCCACCCGCACCGACAGCTCCGGCTCCCAGCGCAGCCGCCAGGTCTCCCGGAAGGTCCCCGTGCTCCCCCGGGAGGCGGCCGGCTCGCCCCAGCCGATGCCCAGCAGCCGCAGCCGGTGCAGCAGCCTGCTGCGCCCGGCGTCGGTCTCCTTGCGCAGGTCGAGCTCCAACTCCCGCTCCAGCGCCTCGGGTTTGAGCCGCAGCCGCCGCTGGGTCCGGTCGAGGTCCCGCTGCAACGGCACCGCCGGCGCCGTCCGCGGCACCTCCCCCAGGACGTCCCCGACGACCAGCCGGTCGTGCACCAGCCCCAGCGGCACGTCCGAGCCCTCGCACATCACCGCGCGCACGGCGTCGGTCGTCTCACCGAGCCCCGGCAAGGGGCGTCCCCGCATCGCCGCGAGCGTCTCGGCCAGTCGTACCGCCTCGATGACATGCGCGGAGGAGACGAGCCGGTCCTCCTCCCGGAGCAGTCCGGCCACCTTGGTCATCCACCGCTCGATCGGCCGGTCCTGGGCGCCGAACAGATGCCCGTACCAGCCCGGCGACTCGATGCCCGCGCCGTATCCGCTGACCCGGGACAGCCGCCGGTGCGTCCACGGCACCCAAGTCATGTCCGTCTTGACCTTCGGCAGGCCCTTCAGCAGCGCCCGGTCGGCCGCGACGGTCGTCCTCTCCCGCAGCGCGGGCACATGGCAGGCCCCGCACACCACGGCCACCCCGTCGCCGAACTCCCGCTCGGCCGCCCGCAGCTGGAGCCGCATATGGGCCTCGCGCACGAGGTCCCGGTCGCGCCCGCCGACGCCGTACGTCTCCCGCAGCGCCCCCATCGCCTCTTCGAGCACGGCGAACGGCGCGAACGCGTCCCTCTCGCCCACTCCCCGGTGCTCGACGACGTCCTCCCACCACCGCTCGGGGTCGTCATATCCGGCAGCGTCCGCGAGCACGGCCAACGGGTCGATCCGGACGTCGACTTCGGAGCCCTCCGCTCCCTCTCCTCCGTCCCCGTCGGCTTTCCGCTCCGTCGGCCCCTCGGTCCCGTCCTGCCCCCACGCCAGCGTGTGGGTCGCCGGCAGGTCGATGAAGCGGGCCGGGACCTCGTGGGCCAGGGCCCAGCGGATCGCCACCCACTCCGGGGAGAACTCGGCGAGCGGCCAGAAGGCCGAGCGGCCGGGCTCGTCCACGGCGTGGGCGAGGAGTGCGACCGGCGGCCGCATGTCCTCCTCGGCGGCCAGCGGGATGAGGGCGTCGGCCTCGGGCGGCCCCTCGATCAGCACGACGTCCGGCCGGGCCGCGTCCAGCGCCGCGCACACCGCCCGCGCCGATCCGGGCCCGTGATGCCGCACCCCGAGCAGCAACGGCCGGCCGTCCCCCTGACCCGTCACGCGCTCACCTCCCGGCAGGCCCGGTAGAAGTCCGTCCAGCCGTCACGCTCGCGGACGACCGCCTCCAGGTACTCCTGCCAGATCACCCGGTCGGCCGCAGGGTCGCGGACGACGGCGCCGAGGATGCCGGCGGCGACGTCACCGGCCCGCAGCACGCCGTCCCCGAAGTGGGCGGCCAGGGCGAGCCCGTTGGTGACGACGGAGATCGCCTCGGCCGTCGACAGCGTGCCGCTGGGCGACTTGATCTTCGTCCGCCCGTCGGCGGTGACCCCGTCACGCAGTTCACGGAAGACCGTCACGACCCGGCGGATCTCGTCGACGCCGTCGGGCACGGCCGGCAGCTCCAGGGAACGGCCGATCTGGTCGACGCGCCGGGAGACGATGTCGACCTCGGCCTCGACGGTCTCCGGCAGCGGCAGCACCACCGTGTTGAAGCGGCGGCGCAGGGCGCTGGAGAGGTCGTTGACCCCGCGGTCGCGGTCGTTGGCGGTGGCGATCAGGTTGAAGCCGCGGACCGCCTGGACCTCCTGCCCCAGCTCCGGTATCGGCAGCGTCTTCTCGGAGAGGATCGTGATCAGCGTGTCCTGGACGTCCGCCGGGATACGGGTCAGCTCCTCGACCCGCGCCGTCATCCCCTCCGCCATGGCCCGCATGACGGGGCTCGGCACCAGGGCGTCCCGGCTCGGGCCGTGGGCGAGCAACTGCGCGTAGTTCCAGCCGTACCGGATCGCCTCCTCCGGCGTGCCCGCGGTGCCCTGCACGAGCAGGGTGGAGTCGCCGCTGACCGCCGCGGCCAGATGCTCGGACACCCAGGTCTTGGCGGTGCCGGGCACGCCCAGCAGGAGCAGGGCGCGGTCGGTGGCGAGGGTGGTGACGGCGACCTCGACGATGCGGCGCGGGCCCACGTACTTCGGTGTGATCACAGTGCCGTCCGGCAGCGTGCCGCCGAGCAGATACGTGGCCACCGCCCACGGCGACAGCTTCCAGCGGGCCGGGCGCGGCCGGTCGTCCTGCGCCGCCAGCGCGGCGAGTTCACCGGCGAAGGCGTCCTCGGCGTGCGGCCGCAACGCCTCGGCCGGGTCCTCCACCTGTACTTCGGCTGCTTCGACAGTCGTCGGTTCCACGGACACAGACATGGCTGAGGCCCCCTCCAGCTCGGCCGGTTCGGATCTGTCACCCACCGTGCACCACGCCACTGACAATGCGATGTGACCTGCGCAAACGCCCTCGCGGGGCCGATTGTCAGTGGCGGGATCTACCGTCGGAGACATGACTCATCAGGGGGTGCGCTGGAGCGCGGAGCAGGTGCTGGCACTGGCGCCTGACGCCGCGTCACGCAAAGCGGGAAGCAAACTCGGCACGGCGGGGCCGTGGTCCGAGGCGGGGAGCTGTGACGAGGGGACGGTGTGGGGGCTGTGCAAGGGCAGTGGCAGCAAGCCGTATCAGACGGTCGTCGACATCGCGGACGCGACGGGGCCCGCGTACAAGTGCAGTTGTCCGAGCCGCAAGTTCCCGTGCAAGCACGCGCTCGGCCTGCTGCTGCTCTGGGCGGGCGAGGACGCCGCGGTGCCGGCGGGCAGTCCGCCGGAGTGGGCGGCGCAGTGGATTGAGGGGAGAAGGAAGCGGACGGAGGAGAAACGGGCGGCGGACGCCTCCGGTGCCGCTTCGGCCTCCGCTGATCCGGAGGCGGCCCGGCGCCGGGCGGAGCGACGGGCCGAGCGGGTCACCGCGGGCGCGACGGAGCTGGAGCAGCGCCTGGCGGACCTGCTGCGCGGCGGCCTGGCCGGCGCGGAAGGGGCGGGGTACGGGCAGTGGGAGGAGACGGCGGCCCGCATGGTCGACGCCCAGGCACCCGGACTGGCGGCGCGGGTGCGCGAGTTGGGGGCGATCCCGGGGTCCGGACCGGGCTGGCCCGTGCGTCTGCTGGAGGAGTGCGCGCTGCTGCACCTCCTCGACCAGGGCTGGCTGCGGCGCGAGCGGTTGCCGGACGGCCTGGCGGCGACGGTCCGCTCCCGCATCGGCCTTCCCGGCACGGCGGACGGCCCGCCGCTGCGGGACCACTGGCTGGTCCTGGCCCAGTACGACACGGCGGACGCCCGTCTGACGACCCGCCGCATCTGGCTCCACGGCGCCGACTCGCAGCGCACGGCGCTGATCCTGTCCTACGGAGCGGCTGGCCGCGCTCCCGAACTGGCGCTGCCGGTGGGCCTGGCCCTGGACGCGGAGGTGTCCGCATACCCGAGCGGCCAGCCAAGGGCCTCCCTGGGCGAGCAGTTCGCACCACCGGCACCGACACCGCTACGGCCGCCGGGCATGACGACGGCCGAGGCCGCCGCCCACTACGGCACGGCCCTGCGTGGCGACCCGTGGCTGGACTCCGTCCCCGTCACGCTGAACCGCGTCATACCGACCCCGGCCGGCGACTCCTGGCAGCTCGCGGACGCCGACGGCGACACGGCACTGCCCCTGACCCCGAGTGCCCGGTCCCGGCCCGGCCTCTGGCGTCTGGTCGCCCTTTCGGGGGGCGCCCCCGTCAAGGTCTTCGGCGAGTGCGGTCACCGGGGCTTCACCCCGCTGACGGCCTGGCCGGAGGGCGAGGGCGAGGGCGAGGCGGTCCGGCTGTGCTGAGCGGCGGCCACGACCACCGCGCACGGCCCGCCCGGGTGGCGTCCGCGGAGAAACCCGCCGACCGCTTCCTCATCTCTTCCATGGATACATCCCGTCCCACAGGAAACCCGCAACCGACTGAGCCTTCAACCACTCCCGGGCACCCCAGGGAAAGGAACCGCATGAACAGGACGTCCACACCTGTGGATGCGCCCGCTCCGGGCGTCTGGGAGGAGCTCGTCACGGCCGCCCTGCTCGGGACGGAGCGCCGTACACCGCCCGGCGGCACCGCGGGCCGCGAGGCACCGGTCGCCCTGCTGGACGCGGCGGCCCTGGAGACCGTACGACGGCGGGCCGGCCTGCGCCCCGCCGCGGCGGCCGAGCGTCCCGCGCCCGCCCCCGAGGACCCTCGCCCCCCGCTGCCGCCCGCGGCGGCCCGCAGGCTCGCGCTGCTCCTGGCCGACCGCCCCGGGACCAGTACCGGTGG
>NZ_JBSFDB010000023.1:0-177468 GCF_053593695.1 Streptomyces sp. NPDC002144 | reverse complement strand
CCCCGATCTTCGACCTGGTCGACTACGGCGTGGTCGGCGACCTCTTCGACGTCGTCCCCCAGCTCACCGAGGAGATCAACACCCGCAAGGGCTGAGTGCTTTCAGGGGCTGCCCGGGCCGGTGGCGTCAATACGACCTGGGCAGCCCCAGCACGTGCTGGGACACGTAGTTCAGCACCATCTCCTGGCTGATCGGCGCGAGTCGCAGGAGCACTCGCCCTCCCCGCCGATGCGGGCGCTCGCCGGGACGCGCAGGCCGTCGATGAAGGTCTCGTTGGGCCGGAGCGCATGTGCGCGCGGAGCGGTCGGCGCCCCGGCTGGTTCAGCTGTGAGTCACCAGGGCAGGCGCCCGTTGACGTCGAAGTAGCCACCGGTCGGGCCGTCGGGGCCGATCTGCGCCATCCGCACGATGATCTCGGCGCCCTCCTCGACGGTCTGCGTGCCCGTGTTGCCGTTCAGGTCCGTCTTGGTGAAGCCCGGTTCCACGGAGTTGATCCGCATCGTCGGATACGCCTTCGCGAACTGCACGGTGAGCATGTTGACCGCGGTCTTGGAGGTCGGGTAGGCGATGCCGGGATAGAAGTGGGCTGGGTGTTCCGGGTCGGAGAGGTGGGTCAGCGACGCCAGTCCGCTGCTCACGTTGACCACGACCGGCGCGGCCGAGCGTTCCAGCAGGGGCAGGAACGCGTGCAGGACGCGGACCACGCCGAAGACGTTGGTCTCGAACGTGGTGCGCATGTGGTCGGCGGTGACGGTCGCCGCGACCGGCACGCTGTTGTCCTCGGTCCGGGTCTCCATGCCGGCGTTGTTGATCAGCACGTCGAGTCCGCCGTCGGCCTCGATCGTCTTGGCGGCGGCGTCCACGGAGGCGTCGTCGGTGACGTCGAGCCGTACGAACCGGGCGCCGAGCCGCTCGGCGGCCCGACGTCCGCGCTCGGGGTCGCGGGCGCCGACGTACACGGTGTGGCCCGCGGCGACGAGCCGACGGGCGGTCTCGAAGCCGAGACCCTTGTTCGCTCCGGTGATGAGTGTTGTCGTCATGCCGTCCACCTTCCGGCAGCACGGCGAGGTCAGCCAGAAGACCCTTCTTCCTGGGACTGCCGGTACCAGGCACATACACGGCCGACGGTGTTCACTGGGTGGCATGACGGCGACGGAACTCGGACAGGCGCTCAGGCGCTGGCGTGACCGCGTCGCCCCGGACGCGGCCGGGCTGCCCACCGGCGGGCACCGGCGCGCGGCCGGGCTGCGACGCGAGGAGCTGGCCCTGCTGGCCGGGATCTCGGCGGACTACATCACGCGTCTCGAACAGGGCCGTGCGACCAGTCCCTCCGCGCAGGTCGTCGAGGCGCTGGCCCGGGCGCTGAGGCTGTCGGCGGACGAGCGGGCGTATCTGTTCCGGCTGGCGGAGCTGGTGCCGCCGGGTCCGGAGGTGGTGCCGGCGTTCCTCACCCCGAGCGTGCAACGTCTGTTGGACCGGCTGGGGGACACCCCTGTAGGTGTCTCCGACGCGGCGATGAACCTGCTGGTGGCCAACCCGATGTATGCGGCGCTGATGGGCGATCAGTCCGCCCTGCGGGGCTTCGAACGCAACGGCGTGTGGCGCGCCTTCACCGGGATGCCGACCCGGGTGCGGCACACCCCGGAAGAACACCGCGCGTTCGAGGTCGGCATGGTCGCCGAGTTGCGGGCGACCTCAGCGCGTTACCCTGCCGACCGTCAACTGCGGCGGATGATCGCCGAGTTGCGTGGCCGGAGCGAGCGGTTCGCCGAGCTGTGGGACGCGGGGGTGGTGGGCCGGCTGGAAGCCTCCCACAAGACGATCGACCATCCTGAGGTGGGTCTGCTGACGCTGGACTGCGATCTGCTCAGGGTGGAGGCGAACGACCTCCACATCCTCGTCTACTCGGCCGAACCGGGCACCGAGGCGGCCGAGAAGCTGCGTCTGATCTCGGTCCTCGGCACCCAGAACCTGGTCGAGAGGCACTAACCTCCGGCGGTGCGACGACGCCCGGACACCGATGCTTGTCGCAGCCTCTCCTTCATCTCGTCCAACTTGGCCAGAAGCGGGTAGCCGCAGACGCTGAGGGCGTTGCCGTGCCCGGTCTGGTGGATGTCGAACACGGACTGGACGGCGGCGTGCAAGCCCTGCACGTCCTGCGTCTGGTTGACGGCGCGCCTGGAGCGCCTGGCACTCGCCGGCCGCAGCCTTGGCCAGGGAGGCGGCCAGGCCACGCCGTGGGTCGTCCTCGGCGATGGCGAGGACCGCGAAGTAGGTGAGGGCGCGGGCGTGTTCGACGGCCACGTGCATGTCGGCCGCCTTGTGCTGGACGGCCTGGAAGGAGCCGATCGGGGCGTCGAACTGGTGGCGGTCGCGGACGTGGTCGAGGACCAGGTCGACGCGCGCCGACAGGCGCCGACGACGGTCAGGGCGAGGCCGGTGAGGACGATGTGCCGGGCGGCCTCCGGATCGGCCCGGCCGCGGTCGCTCTCGGCGACCCGGACGTCGGGGAAGGTGACCTCGGCGATGTGCAGCAGGGGGTCGAAGACGGGTCTTCCAGGACGACGGCCAGTTCGACCGCGTCGGCGGCTCCGTCAATTCCTGGCGACGGCGCGCACCAGCGTCGATGTGCGAGAGTGACATTCTCCAATTTCCGAATCCGCAGTCTCCCTAACGTCACCCGAGCTGTCCATCTCCGTCGAAGGACGCTTGTCGTTAAACTGCAGTAATGTTCTCCCCATGGCACCAAAGGCAGACCAGCCCGTGAGCACCCCGGCCGAGGAACCTGCCTGGAAGCAGCGCGCGGTCGAGCGCTCCACGCAGGCGGCGAAACGTCGGGCCGAGCAGCGCGTGGAGCGGTTCCTCGACGCGGCCCAGGCGATCACGGCCGAGAAGGGGACCACCGACTTCACGGTCCAGGAGGTCGTGGACCGCTCGAAGCAGTCGCTGCGCAGCTTCTACCAGCACTTCGACGGCAAACACGAGCTGCTGCTGGCGCTGTTCGAGGACGCGATGAGCAAGTCGGCCGACGAGCTGCGGGCGCTCGCGGCCCAGCAGTCCGCTCCGCTGGACCGGATCCGGGTCGTCGTCCAGGAGTTGTTCGAGATCTCCCGCCCCGACCTCTCCGCCCGGCAGCGGCCGCTGTTCAGCGACTTCGCCATGCGCCTGCTCGTTTCGCACCCGGCCGAGATGCGGGTCGCCAACGCGCCGCTGCTCGCCCTGTTCACCGAGCTGATGGAGGAGCTGGAGGAGGCGGACCTGCTGCGCTCGGGTTTCACGGCGAGGCGGGTAGCGGCGCTGACCATGCAGACGGTCATGTTCAACGCCCGGTCCAGCGGCCAGGAGGGCGCGCATCCGATCACCGCGGAGGAGATCTGGGACTACTGTTCGAACGGTTTCACGGTGGACGCCTACTCATCCTGAGAAGTGCAGCCCGTACCGGCGCAACAGCCCCGGGACATCGAGGACATCCTGGCACTGTCAGCAGTGAGTCCCCGTAAAGGCGGAGGCCGGGTCGGTGACGACCCGGCCTCTCCTGCTTCCCGGCTCAGTCCGTGCCGGACTCCATGGCCGCGCGGTCCAGCAGCGCGTCCTCCTCCGAGACCGCACCGCGGGAGGCGATGGCCTCGGCGCCGCCCTCGGGCAGCTCGGGCATGGTGCCGATGAGCCCGGTCGCGGCGGCCTGGGAGGCGCCGATGGTGGGGCTGCCGGTGCCGATCAGGCCGAGGCCGACGTACTGCTCCAGCTTGGCGCGCGAGTCGGCGATGTCGAGGTTGCGCATGGTCAGCTGGCCGATCCGGTCGACCGGGCCGAACGCGGAGTCCTCGGTGCGCTCCATCGACAGCTTGTCGGGGTGGTAGCTGAACGCCGGGCCCGTGGTGTCGAGGATCGAGTAGTCCTCGCCGCGCCGCAGCCGCAGGGTGACCTCGCCGGTGATCGCCGAGCCGACCCAGCGCTGCAGCGACTCACGGATCATCAGCGCCTGCGGGTCCAGCCAGCGGCCCTCGTACATCAGCCGGCCGAGGCGACGGCCTTCGTTGTGGTACTGGGCGAGGGTGTCCTCGTTGTGGATGGCGTTGACCAGGCGCTCGTAGGCGGCGTGCAGCAGGGCCATGCCGGGGGCCTCGTAGATGCCGCGGCTCTTGGCCTCGATGATCCGGTTCTCGATCTGGTCGGACATGCCCAGGCCGTGGCGGCCGCCGATGGCGTTGGCCTCCATCACCAGGTCGACGGCGGTGGCGAACTCCTTGCCGTTGATCGTCACCGGACGGCCCTGGTCGAAGCCGATCGTCACGTCCTCGGTGGCGATCTCGACGGCGGGGTCCCAGAACCGGACACCCATGATGGGCTCGACGGTCTCGACGCCGGTGTCCAGGTGCTCCAGGGTCTTGGCCTCGTGGGTGGCGCCCCAGATGTTGGCGTCGGTGGAGTAGGCCTTCTCGGTGCTCGCCCGGTAGGGCAGCTCATGGGCGAGCAGCCACTCCGACATCTCCTTGCGGCCGCCGAGCTCGGTCACGAAGTCCGCGTCGAGCCACGGCTTGTAGATCCGCAGGTTCGGGTTGGCGAGCAGGCCGTAGCGGTAGAACCGCTCGATGTCATTGCCCTTGTAGGTCGAGCCGTCGCCCCAGATCTGGACGTTGTCCTCGAGCATCGCCCGCACCAGCAGCGTGCCGGTGACGGCGCGGCCGAGCGGCGTGGTGTTGAAGTAGGCGCGCCCGCCGGAGCGGATGTGGAACGCGCCGCAGGTCAGCGCGGCCAGGCCCTCCTCGACCAGCGCGGCGCGGCAGTCGACCAGGCGCGCGATCTCGGCACCGTAGGTCTTCGCACGCCCGGGCACCGAGGCGATGTCGGGTTCGTCGTACTGACCGATGTCGGCGGTGTAGGTGCAGGGGACGGCGCCCTTGTCGCGCATCCACGCGACCGCGACGGAGGTGTCGAGGCCGCCGGAGAAGGCGATGCCGACGCGCTCGCCGGCGGGAAGGGAGGTGAGGACCTTGGACATAGCAAGAGTATGCATCAACTCGCATGGTCATGCAAAGCCCGCCTCCACAACCTCACCGAAGTCACACGCCGTCCCACGATCACCGCCCCCGAGACCTCACGCGAACTCCCTCGGCAGCCTCACGTGGACTCCCGTACGACCAGCCGGCACGGCACCGTGTGCACGCCCGGCACCGGACCCGAGTCGATGGCCTCCAGCAGCTTCAGCGCGGCGATCCGGCCGATCTCCGTGAGGTCCATGTCGATCGTGGTGAGCGGCGGGCGGCAGGCCAGCGCCATGGTGTCCCAGTTGTCGTAGCCGACGACGGCGATCCGCCCGGGCACCTCGATGCCGCGCTCGCGCAGCGCGTCCGCCACCCCGCGCGCGATCTGGTCGTTGCCGCAGAAGAAGGCGTCGGTGTCGGGTGCCGTACGCAGGACCGCGTCGGCGGCGCGGCGCCCCCACGCCTCGCTCCACTCGCCGAAGTGGACGCGCCCGCCGGCGAGCTCCAGCGAGGAGTGGGCGAGCAGGTCGAGGGCGTGACGGGCGCGGTCACGGGCGGCGGCATGGTGCTCCGGGCCGGTGACATGGGCGATACGGGTGCGCCCGGTGGCTGTCAGGTGCTCGACGGCGAGACGCGCGCCGCCCCGGTCGTCGGAGGCGACGGAGGTGTCGGCGGGGTCGGTGGACGGGGAGAGCGCGTAGACGATCGGGATGCCGTCGACGCCCTGCAGGGACGGCCGCGGGTCGGTGCGGCGGCCGGTGACGATGATGCCGTCCACCCGCCGGTCCATGAGATTGCGCAGATGGTGCTGTTCCCGGATGGTGTCGCCCCGGGTGTCGCACAGGAGCACGGAGATCTTCCCGGCGCCGAGCGCGTCCTCGGCGCCCAGCAGCACGGGCGTGCTGAAGCGCCCGATGCCGTCCGTCGTCATCAGGCCGACCGTCCAGCTGCGCCCGGTGTGCAGGCTCTGCGCGTGCTGGTTGGGCCGGAAGCCGAGCTCCTCCACGGCGTCGAGCACCCGCTGCCGGGTCTCCGGGCGCATCCGTCCGCTGCCGCTGAGCGCCTTGGAGGCCGTGCCCACGCTGACACCGGCGAGCGCGGCGACGTCGGCGAGCTTCGCCCGGGCGGCAGAGGGGGAACGCGGAGCGGCTTCGGTCACGAGCAATCCTTTTCTCAATCGTCGTCCCTCGCGGGTTCGGCGCCGTCCATGGTGTCAGGCGGCCCGCTGGAGTGCCAGTCCTTGAGCAACCAGAGAAACACTGTGCAGACCTCTTGACCGCGATCCCCTGACTGCCCTCTACTCATCGGCGAGGAAAACGGTTG
Source organism: Streptomyces sp. NPDC002144 (assembly GCF_053593695.1). Classification (NCBI taxonomy): domain Bacteria; kingdom Bacillati; phylum Actinomycetota; class Actinomycetes; order Kitasatosporales; family Streptomycetaceae; genus Streptomyces; species Streptomyces sp. NPDC002144. The sequence goes on along the minus strand of NZ_JBSFDB010000023.1, from coordinate 171,160 downwards.
CGCACACCGTTGCCCAGTCCCGGTCGCTCCCCCGCCTTCGACCTCTCGGAGAGCCATGCCCCGCACCCACTCCGCCCAGCCGTCCCCCACCGGCCCGGTCCGTCTCGGCCCCGGCTCCCACTCGGCCCTGCGCCCCGTCGCGGTCGACGTGGCCGACGGCTTCTGGCACGCCCGCCGCGAGGTCAACGCCCGCACATCCATCCCCCAGGGCCCCGGCCTGCTGGAGTCCGCGGGCAATCTGCACAACCTCCGGCTGGCGGCCGGCACGGCCGACGGCGAGTTCCGGGGCGCCTACCCGTTCGTGGACACGGACGTCTACAAGTGGCTGGAGGCCGCCGCCTGGCAGCTGGCCCAGGGACCGTCGGCACAGCTGGAGTCGGACGTCGACCGGATCGTCTCGCTCGTCGCCGCCGCCCAGCAGCCCGACGGGTACCTGAACACCTGGTTCCAGCTGGTCAAGGGCGGCGAGCGCTACCAGGACCTGCGCTGGGGCCACGAGTTGTACTGCGCCGGCCATCTCATCCAGGCCGCCGTGGCCCACCACCGGACCACCGGCCGCACCGAACTCCTCGATGTGGCACGCAGGTTCGCCGACCACCTCGACGCGGTGTTCGGTCCGCCCGGCAGCGGCAAGAAGATCGACGGCATCGACGGCCACCCCGAGGTGGAGACCGCCCTGGTGGAGCTGTACCGGGAGACAGGCGAGCGCCGCTACCTCGACCTCGCCGGCTACTTCGTCGACCGGCACGGCCACGGCCTGCTCGGCGGGGAGGCCTACTGCCAGGACCGGGTGCCGGTGCGCGAGGCGACGAACGTCGAGGGCCACGCCGTACGGCAGTTGTATCTGCTGGCCGCGGTCGCCGACCTGGCCACCGAGACCGGGGAGGCCGAACTCCGGTCCGCCGCCGAGCGGTTGTGGCAGGCCATGACCACCACCAAGACTCATCTCACCGGCGGGCTCGGCGCCCACCACGAGTGGGAGGACTTCGGCGACCCGTACGAACTGCCCAACGAGCGCGCCTACTGCGAGACCTGCGCCGCCATCGCCTCCGTGCAGTGGAGCTGGCGCATGGCCCTGCTCACCGGCGAGGCCCGCTATTCCGACCTGGTCGAACGCACCTTGTTCAACGGCTTCCTGGCCGGCGTCTCCCTCGACGGCGAGTCCTGGCTGTACGTCAACCCGCTCCAGGTCCGCGACGGCCACACCGACCCCGGCGGCGACCAGTCGGCGCGCCGCACCCGCTGGTTCCGCTGCGCCTGCTGCCCGCCGAACGTGATGCGGCTGCTGGCCGCCCTGGAGCACTACCTCGCCACGAGCGACGACGAGGGTCTGCAGATCCACCAGTACGTCACCGGCCGCTACTCCGCCGGCCCGATCGCCGTACGCGCCGAGACCGACTACCCCTGGCACGGCACGATCGCCCTCACCGTCGAGGACACCCCGGCCGACCGGCCCTGGACACTGTCCCTGCGCATCCCGCGCTGGTGCCGCGACTTCCGGGTGCGGTGCGGGGAGGAGACGTACGACTCCCCCGCGCGGGACGGCTGGCTGCGGCTGGAGCGGACCTGGGCGCCCGGGGACCGGGTCGTGCTGGAGCTGGTCATGGAACCCCGGCTCACCGCGGCCGATCCGCGCGTGGACGCCGTGCGCGGCTGCGTGGCCATCGAACGCGGGCCGCTCGTCCACTGCCTGGAACAGGTCGACCACCCCGGGGGCGGCCTGGACGACATCGTCATCGACACCACACGTCCACTCGCCGTGAAGCACCGCCCCGACCTGCTGGGCGGCGTCACCACGGTCGTGGCGGCCGGCCGGCGCCGGCACATCCCGGACGCCGGCTGGTGGCCGTACACCACCGCCGACGAACCCGCGCGGCAGGACGGCGACCCCGTCGAGCTCACCGCGATCCCCTACTACGCCTGGGCCAACCGCCGGGACGGCGCGATGCGCGTCTGGCTGCCCACCTCCTGAGCCCCTTCTCCACGACAACGAGGTCACCCGTGATATCCACCCGCCGCACTCTCCTGGCCGCGGTCGCCGCCGTCGGCACGCTCGCCTCCCTCACCGCCTGCGGAGGAAGCTCCGGTTCCTCCGGCTCCTCCGGCTCGACCGGCGGGACGTACACCTTCTGGGACCCCTACCCGCAGTTCGACGCCTCCTCGGCCTGGGGCAAGCTCGTGACCTCGTGCGGCACCAAGGCCGGGGTGAAGCTCAAGCGCACCGCGTACGACACCACGGACCTGGGCAACAAGGCGCTGCTGGCCGCGCAGCAGGGCAACGCTCCCGACGTCATGCTCGTCGACAACCCGGTCGTCTCCACGCTGGTGGAGGCGGGGATCCTCAACAAGACGAGCGACCTGGGCCTGAACACGTCGTCGATCCAGAAGAACATCATCGGCGCGGGCACCATCGACGGCGCCTCCTACGGGGTGCCGATCGGCGCCAACACCCTCGCGCTCTACTACAACAAGAAGGTCCTCACCGCGGCCGGCGTCGACCCGGCCTCCGTCAAGGACTGGAACTCGCTCACCGCCGCGCTGAAGAAGGTCAAGGCGGCCGGGAAGAAGGGCATCACGTTCTCCGCGATCAACACGGAGGAGGGCAGCTTCCAGTTCCTGCCCTGGTTCTGGGGCGCGGGAGGCGATCTCACAAAGCTCGACTCCGACAAGGGCGTTGCCGCCCTCACGCTCTGGAAGCAGTGGGTGGACGCCGGCTACGCGCCCAAGGACGTCCTGCAGAACACCCAGACCACCAGCTGGCAGGAGTTCGCCACCGGCGACTACGCGTTCAGCGAGAACGGCACCTGGCAGCTGGGCAACGCGGACAAGGCCGGCTTCGACTACGGCATCGTCAACATCCCCGCGCAGAACGGCGGTTCGGCACCCGTGCCGACGGGCGGCGAGTTCGTGACGGTGCCCGTGCAGAAGGACACCGGGCGCTACGCCGCCAGCAAGAAGATCGTCACATGTCTGACCAGCGACGCGAACCTGCTGCCCACCGACACCACACTGATGTACGTCGCTCCCACGGCCTCGGTCCAGGCCGAACAGGTGAAGCAGAACCCGAAGCTCAAGCCCTGGGTGGACGCGGTCGCGGCCGCCCGCGGCCGCACCAGCGGCGGTCTGGGCACGAAGTACCCGACCATCTCGCAGCCGATGTGGACCGCGGTCCAGGCGGCGCTGTCGGGCGGCAAGAGCCCCAAGGACGCGCTGGACGCCGCGCAGGCCGCGGCGGGGAAGGGCTGACCGGTGGCCGTGAGTCTGCGGGTCCGCGGGGGCCCGCCGCGCCCGGCGGCGAAGCCGCACACCGGCGAGGCGCGGCGCCCCGACCGGGACGCCGCACAGCACAGGGCCCGCCTGTCCCCCGCCCTTCGGCGTCGGCTGACCGCGCTCGCCTACGTCCTTCCCCTGCTCGCCTACCTCGCCGCCTTCTACCTCTATCCGCTCTACCGCAACCTCGACCTGAGCCTGCGCGACTACACCGTCCGCTCCTTCGTGGCCGGGGACGCGCCGTTCTCCGGCTGGGCCAACTTCCGGAAGGTGCTGGACGATCCGACGTTCGGCCCGGCGATACGGCACACGATGGTCTTCACCTTCGTGTCCATCGCCTTCCAGTACGTCATCGGGCTCGCCCTCGCGGTCTTCTTCAACCGGCACTTTCGTCTCGCGCCCACCCTGCGTGCCCTGTTCCTCATCCCGTGGCTGCTGCCGCTGATCGTGTCGGCGTCGACCTGGTCGTGGATGTTCAACAGCGAGTCGGGAGTGGTGAACTACTTCCTGCACTTCCTCGGGGCCGGCCCGGTCGGCTGGCTGACCTCGCCGGACTGGGCGCTGACGTCGGTGATCGTCGCCAACATCTGGATCGGCATCCCGTTCAACCTGGTGATCCTCTACAGCGGTCTGCAGAACATCCCGGCCGAGCTGTACGAGGCGGCGGCCCTGGACGGGGCGAGCGCCTGGCAGCAGTTCCGGCGGATCACCTTCCCGCTGCTGCGGCCGGTGTCCGCGATCACCCTGCTCCTCGGTCTCGTCTACACCCTCAAGGTGTTCGACCTGATCTGGATCATGACCAAGGGCGGTCCGGGTGACTCCTCCTCGACCCTGGCGACCTGGTCGTACCAGCTGGGCTTCGGCACGCTGCTGCCCAAGTTCGGCCCCGGGGCCGCGGTCGGCAACATCCTCATCCTCATCGCGCTCGTCTTCGGGCTGCTGTACATCCGCGTGCAGAGGAGGCAGGAAGCGTGAAGTCCCGCTCCAGAAGCCGCCGTCACACCGTCGTCGGCCTCGTCCTCACCGCGTTGATGCTGTTTCCGGTGTACTGGATGCTCAACGTGTCGCTCACCCCGCAGCAGGACATGCGCAAGGACCCGCCCGACCTGTTCCCGCTGCACCCCACCTTCGAGGGCTACCGGGCCGTCCTGGACGACCAGTTGCCCTACCTCGGCACCAGCCTGCTCATCGGCCTCGGCACGGTCGCGCTGACCCTGCTGCTCGCCGCCCCGGCCGGCTACTCCCTGGCGAAGCTCCGCCCGCGCGGGGGCGGCGCGCTCGGACTCGTCCTGCTGGTCGCGCAGATGATCCCCGGGATCGTCATGGCGATGGGCTTCTACGGCATCTTCCTCGACCTCGGTCTGCTCAACTCCTGGTGGGGGCTGATCATCGCGGACTCCACCATCGCCGTGCCGTTCGGCGTCATGATCTTCACCGCGTTCATGTCGGGCATCCCCGGCGAGCTCATCGCCGCGTCCCGGATCGACGGTGCCGGCACCTTCCGCACCTTCTGGTCGGTGGTGCTGCCGGTGAGCCGCAACGCCCTGGTCACCGTCTCGCTGTTCAGCTTCCTGTGGGCCTGGTCCGACTTCGTCTTCGCCAACACCCTGGACGGCGGCGGCGATCTGAGGCCGATCACCCTCGGCATCTACAAGTACATCGGCAACAACAACCAGGAGTGGAACGCGATCATGGCCACCGCCGTCGTCGCGTCCGTCCCCGCAGCGGTCCTGCTGGTCCTCGCCCAGCGCTATGTGGCCGCGGGTGTCACCGCGGGCGCCGTGAAGGACTGACACCACCCGCGATTCCCCTCTCCCCCTTCCTCCCTGAGGAGACCTCTGTCATGAGCCGCACAAGACCCCCCGTTCCCGCGCGCCTGACGGCCGCCCTCGGCGCCGCCGCCCTCACCGCGGCCGCCCTCGCCACCGCCGCACCGGCCCAGGCGGCCCCCACGTCCTCGACCACCCTGGTCGTCAACGCCGACCAGACCCTCCGCTCCGTCACCCATGTGGCGACCGGCAGCCTCTACGGCCTCGCCGACGCGAGCACCCCGGCCGACAGCCTGGTCACCCCGCTCAAGCCGAACACCTTCGTCCAGATGGCCCCGGGCGGCTCCCAGTTGCCCAACGGAGAGCCCAAGCCGGCGGGCGACGCCCTGGTGGTCGCCGCCAAGGCGGCGAACGCCGGCGCCAAGGTCGTCGTACGCATGCCGGACTGGTACCCGAACTTCCCCTACAAGTGGGTGAGCTGGAGCGACTGGCTGTCCGCCGTGGACAAGCAGGTCGCGTCCGTGCAGTCCTCCGGCGCCACGAACATCGCCGCGTACGAACTGTGGAACGAGCCCGACTGGACGTGGGACACCACCAACGCGGGCGCCTTCGACGCGGGATGGGCGCGCACTTACCAGGAGGTCCGCGCGAAGGACACCAGGACGCCGATCCAGGGGCCGAGTTACTCGGCCTGGAACCAGTCCTGGATGAGCACGTTCCTCACCGACGCCAAGGCGAGCGGCACCGTGCCGGACATCATCTCCTGGCACGAGCTGCAGGGTTCGCAGAACATCGCCGCGCATGTCTCCGCCTACCGCTCGCTGGAGAGCAGCCTGGGCATCAGCCCGCGCCCCATCGCCATCGAGGAGTACGGCACCACGAGCGAAGTCGGCGTGCCAGGACCGCTCGTCGGCTATGTCGCCAAGTTCGAGCGGGCCGGTGTGCACGACGCCGAGCTGGCGTTCTGGAACCACTACGGCACCCTCGGCGACACCCTGACCGACACCGGAGGCTCACCGAACGGCGCGTACTGGCTCTACAAGTGGTACGGCGACATGTCCGGGAACATGGTCGTCACCACTCCTCCGGCGCAGACCGGCATCGACGGCTTCGCCGCCCGGAACGGGGCCGGCAACCAGATCAGCGTCGTCGCCGGCGGCTGCACCGGCTCCTGCGCCGTCACCGTGAGCGGCCTGTCCTCGCTGTCGGCCTTCGGCAGCACGGTGCACGTCAAGCTGGAGTACACCCCCTCCAAGGGCCGTACCACGGCGGTCTCCGGCCCGGTCACCGTCTCGGACACCGACTTCCCGGTCAGCAACGGCTCCATCACCGTGCCCGTCACGATGAACGCCTCCGACGGCTACCACCTGGTCGTCACCCCGAGCGGCACCAGCACCTCACTGGCCGGCCGGTACCAGATCACCAACAAGAACAGCGGTCTCGCCCTCGACACCAGCGGCGCGGGCACCGCCCAGGGCACCTCGGTCGTGCAGGCCACGTCCACCACGGGCACCGACCAGAACTGGACCCTCGTGGCCGCAGGGAACGGCCTGTACAAGATCCAGCAGCAGGCGAGCGGGCTGCTGCTCGGCATCAACGCCATGAGCACCAGCGACGGCGGCACCGCCCTGATCTGGGGCGACAACGGAACCGCCGACCACCTCTGGCAGCTCGTCCCGGACGGCGGCGGCTATTACAAGATCGCCAACTACAACAGCGGACTGCTGCTCGGCGTGAACAACATGAGCACGTCCTCCGGCGCCCAGGTCCTGCAGTGGGACGACAACGGCACGGCGGACCACCTGTGGAAGCTCACTTCCCGGTGAGCCGGGCCGGCGTGTCGCGGAAGTCGTCGGTCTGGAAGGACTGTTCCTCGGCGCTCGTGGCGTAGTCGAGGGTGGCGAGCACCGCACGTTCCAGATGCGTGTTGCGGACGCGTTCGGTGCTCTCCGCCGCCTGCCTCGGCAGCCCGGCGATCCGTTCCCAGCGCCAGGGGGTCGTGGACCACGCTGATGCACGGCGAATGGCGGCAGTCGTCGCGGAGTTCGCGGCGGACCGGCTGGAGCGGGCGGTGGACGACCTCCTCCCCCATGCGATCGCCCACGCCTGCCTGGGTGCCGCAGTCGCCGCCCACGAGCAGTGGCTGCGGCAGGACGGTTGCGACCTGTCCGGTGCCGCAGCCGGACAGCTGACTCGGACCGGTGCCGCGCTCACTCCTCGAGCACCTTCACGTCCCACGGCCCCAGTGGCACACCCTCGTCGTACACGGTGTCCGACAGCACGTCCCGCAGGGGCTCGGGCACGGGCACGGACACCGGCTCCCACGACCAGTTGTGCAGGAAGCGGACCCGGCGGCCGTCCGGGGCGGTGGCCGTGGTCGAGGTGACGCTCGGGTGGGCCGGGCGCCAGGAGTCGACCGGGGCGGTCCAGTCGAACAGGGCGCGGGCGAAGGCCGGGTCGGGGACCGTGCCGACATGGGTGACACGGCCCTTGCCGTACGGGTGCGTGGTGACCGCCGGCCACCGGCCGAAGTGCGGGTGGACGTACCCGGCCAGTTCCTCGGCACCCTGCGGGCGCAGCCCGTCCGCCCAGTACAGGGCGTGCGCCTCCGGCGGGAGGGCGAGAGCGGCGGTGCCGCTGACCGGCAGGGGCCCGTCGAGGTTGCTGAACTCGTCGTACGTCACCCCGGCCGCCTCCGCCAGTCGCGCCGGCTGGGCGTCCGTGCGGGCCCGGGCCTCGTGATCGCCGTAAGCGGTGCGCGGACCGAGGACGAGGTGGCCGCCCCGCTCGGCGTGGGCCTTGAGCCGGTCGAGGACCGCGTTGTCGGCCGCGTAGTAGGCGGGGACCACCAGGACGGGAGGGAGGTCGGCGTCGGGGAGTTGGCGCGGGTGCAGGATGCGGGACTGCAGGCCCGCGTCGAAGGCGCCCCGGTAGAAGGCGTCGAAGATCCTCTCGTACGAGCGGGCGTCCGGACCGCCGTCCGCGTCGGCGAGGGGCGGCTGCCCCTGCAAGGCCCACTTGCTGGGGCCGTCGTAGAGGAACGCCACGTCGGCGTCCGGGGTCAGCTGGGCCACCAGGTCCCCGGCCTTCTCCAACTCGGCCCCGAGAGCGGCCAGTTCGCGGTAGACGCGGCCCGGCCGGCCGTTGTGAGGGAGGATGCCGCCCCAGTAGGTCTCAGCGCCGAAGTGCAGGGTGTGCCAGTGCCAGTACTCGATCATCGAGGCACCGCGCGAGACCAGCGCCCAGGCGGCCTGGCGCCACTGGCCGTCGTAGGCGGGCCGGTTGTTCCAGGAGAAGCCGATCGCCTGCGCGTTGGTCTCCGTCACCAGGAACGGCTCCTGGCGGGAGGAGTACATGCGGTCGGCGCTGCGGTACAGCGCCCAGGTGCCGTTGGTCGTCCAGTCCTGGGCGGAGCTGCCCCGGTCGGGCAGGGCGAGGGCGTCCTGCATCGTGTAGTAGGGGTTGCCCGCCGTGACGTCGAGACGTTCGGTGAGCCGGTCGTCCTCCACGCCCGGACGGTCGTAGGAGATGCAGGTGGTGACGAACTGGCCGGGCCGGCGTACTCGCGCACGATGTCGGCCTGCCAGGCGATGAACTCCGTGACCAGACGGGCCTGGAACCGGCGCCAGGCGAGGTCGTACTGCGGCTGGGCGTTGCCGTCCGGCCGCCACAGGTCGGCCCAGGTGGACAGCCGGTGCGACCAGTAGACGAGCCCCCATTCCCGGTTGAGGGTCTCCACATCGCCGTACCGCGCGCGGAGTTCGTCGGTGAAGCGCTGGAACACCCCATGGTTGTGCAGGAGATGCAGGCCCGGTTCGTTGTCGACCTGGAAGCCGATCACGGCCGGGTGGTCGGCGTACCGGGCGACGACCTTCCGGATGATCCGCTCGGCGTGGAAACGGAACGCCGGATGCGTGATGTCGACCTCCTGCCGGGCCCCCCAGCCGATGCGCTCACCCGTGCGGGCCTCCCCGGTGATCTCCGGGTACTGGCGGGCCAGCCACGGCGGCACGGCGTACGTCGGCGTGCCCAGGATCACCGAGATGCCCCGCTCGTGCGCGCCGTCGAGCACCGGCTGGAGCCAGTCCAGGTCGAACCGTCCGTTCTCCGGCTCCCAGGTCGACCACACCGATTCGCCGATCCGGATGACCGTGAAGCGCGCCTCGGCCATCAGGTCGAGGTCGTCCTTCAGCCGCTCGTGGGGCTGGTACTCGTGGTAGTAGGCGGCGCCGAACAGAACGCGGCGAGGAAGCGGGAACATCCTTCTCCCATACGGTCGAGAGGTAGCTCTGCGGGAACTGCCAAGAGGCCGACGCGCGTTCAGCGGCGGGGCGGTGCGGGTCCGCGGGCCGGTCCGGTGGAGGCCCGTACGGTCAACTCGACGGCGGGGGCCACGGATTCGGCGGGAGTGGGCCGCCCTTCGATCATGGCGACGAGCACGTCGACCGCGCGCTCGGCGACGACGGTGAAGTCCTGGCGGACGGTGGTCAGGGGCGGTGAGAGGTAGGCGGCGGCGGGGATGTCGTCGAAACCGACGACGCTCACGCCGTCCGGTACGGACACTCCCGCTTCGGCGAACGCCCGCAGCGCACCGATGGCCATGTCGTCGTTGGCGGCGAACACGGCGGTGACGTCCGGAAGTTGGGCGAGCCGTCGCCCTGTGGCGTACCCGGAGGCCGGGGTCCAGTCGCCGGCCTCCGGCAGGGGCGGTTCGGGCGCGCCGGCGGCGGCGAGGGCCTCGCGCCAGCCCCGTACACGGTCACGGGCCGCCCACCAGTCCTGCGGACCGGGGATGTGCCAGACGGTGCGGTGACCCAGGGAGAGCAGATGCTCGGTGGCGATCCGGGCCGCGAGGGCGCCGTCGGCGCCGACCACCGCACTGACGCCACCGGTCTGTTCCAGCCCCTCGGCGAGGCTGACGACGGGTACGTCCGCGCTGATGCGGAGCGGAGTGCCGTCGTCGATGGGTTCGGACAGGATGATGCCGTCGACGCCCTGTTCCAGCAGCGCCTCCGCGGCGACCGGGACGCGCTGCCCTTCCAGGGTGCTGGCCACGGCGAAGGAGTAGCCCGTCCGCTGCATCGCCCGTTCCAGCGCGATGAGCAGGGTCGAGGGACCGTACAGGGCGGTGCCCAGGGAGACGACGCCGATGCGCCGGTAGCGGCCCAGGAGCAGGGCGCGCGCCGCGTTGTTCGGGCGGTAGTCCAGCTCCTCGATGACCCTCAGCACGCGGTCGCGCACCTCGGGGCTGACGTGCGGTTCCCCGTTGACCACCCGCGACACGGTCTTCTGCGAGACACCGGCCGCGCGGGCGACCTCGGTCATGCCGGGGCCGTGACGGCGGCGCCGGGAACCGTCCGGGGTCCCCTCGGTTCTGCTCGTGGCCATGCGCTCTCCAGCGGATTCCCTGTCGTGACTACGTAGTCAACCGAGGCCGACCGGGAGGGCGGTGCTTTGACTACGTAGTCATGTCAGTGTCTGGAAGAACGAGAGCCGCGTCAATGGGTCAGTACCCGCCGACGTCGGTTCCAGGTCATCGCGCGAGCGCCGCCCGGGTCACCGCGAGGGCCTGCTCGGCGTAGGAGCGGCCGAACAGTACGGCGTGGACCAGCAGGGGGAAGAGCTGGTGCAGCCCGACGCGGTCCCGCCAGCCGTCGGCCAGCGGTGCGGCCTGCCGGTAGCCGTCCAGGACATGGTCCAGGTGCGGGCAGCCGAAGAGGTGGAGCATCGCGAGGTCGGTCTCCCGGTGGCCGCCGTGCGCGGCCGGGTCGATCAGCCAGGCGTGGCCGTCGGCACCCCAGAGCACATTGCCGTTCCACAGGTCGCCGTGCAGCCGGGCGGGGGGTTCGGCGGGACCCGCCAGGTCGGGCAGCCGCTCGCAGAGGCGCTCGACGGCGGACGTCTCGGCGGGGCGGATCACACCCCCGTCGACCGCGGCACGCAGATACGGCAGCACCCGGAGCTCGGCGTACCAGCGGGGCCAGTCGGCGCCGGGGACGTTCCGCATCGGGGCGAGCCCGATGTACGCGTCGACGGGGCCGTCGGGCGGCGGCGCGCCGAACGCGGGTGCGCCGGCCGCGTGCAGTGCGGCCAGCTCGCGCCCGAACTCCTCCGCCGTCCGTGCCCTCGCCCGGCCCCGCGGTACGAGATCGGTGACCAGCCAACTCCCCTCGTACCCATGGACATCCGGAACGCGAACCGTGCCCGCGTCCGCCAGCCAGCGCAGTCCCGCCGCCTCGGCCCGCACGGCGTCGGGCTCGTCGGCCCGCTTCACCAGCACCGGTCCACCGCCGTCGAGGGCGACTTCGGTGACCGCACCGGACAGCGGGCGCTCACCGCGCACCGCACGCCCGGTCAGCCGCGCCGCCGCCGCACCGGGCCCGTCACCGGCCGGCGCCCGTCCGCTCATGCGGTGCGCCGCCGGACGGTCCCGGGGGCCGCGGGGCGCACCGTCGAGGCCCCGGGCCCCCTCACGCGGGCGGAGCCTCCATCACCCGGCGGGCCTGCGTGACCGCGGCCGCCACCTGCTGCTGGACCTCCTCGGGCAGCGGCACCCCCTGCACGGTGTCCACCAGATCCTGCGCCAGCACGTGCAGCTTGGTGTTGGTGTTCTGCGACGCCGTGACGAGCACGGTCCATGCGGCCTCCGGAGTCAGGTTGAACGTGGCCATCAGGATGCCCCGGGCCAGATCGATGCCGGGCCGGGTCCGCATGGCACGCCGTAACTCGGCGACCTCCCTGCGCAGTTCGCCGTCGACGTCCACGCGCGGGACACGCTCGTCCGGGGCGGCCCAGGCGCCCTCCGAGGCGGGCTCGGCCTGCGGGAACAGCTCCCGGGCGCCGGTCAGTTCCAGGAGCCGGTCGACCGAGGGACAGCTCACGCGCAGGGTCACCGTCTTGCCGTGGTCCATGGCCCGCCGCCGCAGATCCAGCAGCAGATTGAGCCCAGCGCAGTCACAGAACCCGACCTCGCCCAGGTCCAGGTCGACGCCTCCGGCCGAGTCGTCGAGCGCCTCCTCCAGGTTGTCCCGCAGCCGTCGGCTGCCGAAGTCGAGCTCGCCGTCGATCCGGATGTCCGTACGCTCGCCGACCGGCAGCACATGGATCGTCGCGAGGCACGGAGGCACGGCCGACGGGGCACCGCCGACCGTCGTGCCGTCGGCGTCCTGCCTCGTACGGGGCCGCGCCGCGTGCGCAGGCTCCGTCATGGCGTCTCTCCCTCGTGTGCTCGCCCGCCTTCGACTCCAAGGTTCCCCGCTTCGGCCCACATACGTCAACCAATACAGGAAACGCAGTACGTGTTTTTGAATGCGTGAATGCTGGGTCGCTACAGTAGGGGCATGGATGGAGTGCCCGAGCCACACACCGGATGGACGTTCATCACGAATCACGCGCGCGTGCTGGCCGCCATCGCGGACAACCCCAGCGCCCGGATCCGGGACATCGCCGCCCACTGCCGCCTCACCGAACGCGCCGTCCAGAAGATCATCGCCGACCTGGAGCAGGCCGGATACCTCTCCCACACCAGGGAAGGACGTTCCAACACGTACCGGATCGACCCCAGCAAGGTGCTGCGGCACCCGGCCGAGGCTGGCCTCACGGTGGCGTCGCTGCTCTCACTGCTCATCCAGGCCGAGGCGGACCGCACGACCACCGCTCAGCAGGACTCCCGCCCGCACGCCTCGGCCTGAGCGAACGGCGGTCGCGGTCGGCCCGGTCGGCCGCGCAGGTCAGTGGTCGGCGGTCTCGCCGAGGGCCGTCAGGACGTCCTCGTCCGTCAGCTGCTCGAACTCCTCGTAGCACAGGCCGACCGCCATGAAGTCGTCCGGCCGCTGCAGACAGATCACCGCGTCCGCCTCCGCGCGCAGCAGGTCCGCCGCCTGCGGCGAGCAGACCGGGACCGCCAGCACGACCCGCTCGGGTCCCTGTCGGCGTACGGAGCGCAGGGCGGCGCGGGCCGTGACGCCGGTGGCGAGTCCGTCGTCCACCACGATCACGGTGCGGTCCGCCAGGTCGGGGGCGGGGCGGTCCTGCCGGTAGCGGCGCCGGCGGCGCCGGAGTTCCTCGCGTTCCCGCTCGACGACGGGTGCGAGTTCGGTCTCGGTCAGGCCCAGCCGGTCCAGGGCGTCGTCGTCGAAGAGCGGCTCGTCGTCCCCGGCGATCGCGCCCACGCCGAGCTCCTCCTGGAAGGGGGCGCCGATCTTCCGTACGACCAGCACGTCGAGCGGGGCGTCCAGGGCCCGCGCCACCTCACGGGCGACGGCGACACCGCCTCTGGGCAGGGCCAGGACCAGGGGGTGGGGCAGCACGCCCTTCTCCTGCTCGATCCGCAGCCGCCCGGCCAGTTCCCGCCCGGCGTGCCCGCGGTCATGGAACTGCATCGCGGTCGTCACGGTCGTCACCCCTTTCGCGCACGACGTCCACGCTCTGCTGCCCGCCTACCCCGCGCGCCCCGGCCGATGCACCGCTCCGGGTCGCGCGTGCGGGTCATGGGCCGCCGGGCCGGGGGTACCCGTGCTGGTGAACGACCTCTTGTGAGGATGTTGAGGAGATGACTCGGATGCTGTTCCTCGGACTGCTCCTCCTCGGCGCGACGGGCGCCTTCACCGCCCTGGCGATCGCCGGCAACCTGTCCGGCGGCCCCGAGTACTCGGTGTCGGTGCTGGACCACCACATCGCCACCATGAACACGCTGGCGATCTTCAGCTCCGGCCTGGCGCTGGCGCTCCTGTTCTGCCTGGGTCTGGCCATGGTGAGCGGGGGCGCGCACCGCCGTCACCGCACCCCGCGGTCGTACGACACGGGCGCGAACAGTCACCTCGACGAGATGATGGGCCCGGACACCCGCGCCTGACGAGGCACGGCAGTCCCTCTCACCGGTCCCGCAGTTGTACGAGGTGGTGGAGCACCGGCATCGCGGCCGTGCGGTTCTCCCGCAGGGTGGGCCCGAGGAAGCGGTAGAAGCTGGGCTTGGTGAACTGGCGCAGGGCGACGGCGGCCAGGCCCGCGTCCCAGCGGGCGTGGGCGACGAAGCTGTAGTGCGACGCGGTCTCGTCCAACGGCTGGAGCAGCACCGAGTTGTCCAGGCCCGTCTCGGCGGCGTACCAGCCGGCGAGGTGCTCCCACAGTTCGGCGGTGCGCCGCGGGTCCTCCGCCACGAAGTAGGTGAACTGGAACAGGCCCTGGTGCCCGCGGTCCACGTCCGCCAGGCACTTGGCACAGCGGGCGGTCATCTCGTGGACGTCCCGGGCCGCCTGTTCCAGCCGACGGCGCAGACGGCGGTAGGCGACGCTGTCCCGTACCGGGGCGATGTCGTGTGGTGTCCGGGTCTCCACGAGGAGGACGACGTCGTAGCGGGCGCGGTGCAGTCCCTCGGGCGGGTCCCAGCCGACGGCGGGCGCGAGGGCCGCGGCCCGGTAGACGCTCGCCCGCTTCACCTCGGTCAGACTGGCCAGGTCCTCCGCCTCGGCCCGCAGCAGGTCGAGCAGGTGGGACTTGCCCCGGCTGTGTCCCGGCCTGCCGATTCCGCCCGGGGGCGGCTCCACGGCGGCGGCGAGATGCAGATAGCCGGTCGGCGGCGGCTCGGTGAGCCGTGCCCGGGCGAACTTGGGGCGCGGATGAACGAGTGTGACGCTCATGGGAGTCTCCCGCGGGAGGGTGCGGTCCCTGACCGTGCGCCTACCCGTGAGGGCACGCCCTCACGCCGGGTGCGCTCAATGGTTCGGAGCGGCCCTGCTGATGTCCGCGAGGGCCGCACAGGGGTCCTCGGTGGTGGCGAGATCGCCGATGCTGACCACGCCGACCGGGCAGCCGCCGCGCTCGACGACCGGCAGCCGACGAACGGCGTACCGGCCCATCAGCTCGATGGCGCGGTCGGTGGTGTCGTCCGGCGACAGGGTCGCCACCGGTGGCGGGGTGCAGACGGACCCGACGGTCGTGTGCTCCGGGTCGAGTCCCGCGGCCAGGGCCCGGATCACGATGTCGCGGTCCGTGAGCACGCCGAACAGATCGCAGTCGTAGGCGACGAGCACGTCGCCAACGTCCCGCTCCCGCATCACGCGAGCCGCGCGTGCCACGGTGGTCATGGGTTCGAGGGCTGCCGCGCCGGGCGACATCACGTCTCGTATCTTCCGGCTCATGAGGACCTCCCGGGTGCCGGAGGGAGCACAGGTGGCATGCCGGCCGCGTAGCCCGCACCGGCCCGCGCAAACCACGCCTCCCCGACAAGATCCGCCCGTCTGGTACTTCGCCGACCTGCTGGGCCGCTCAGACGAGCACGGCTACCGCCCCCGCGGAGTCCACCGACCGGAACCGGCCCGCGGGTGGTAACCGCAGGCACTCATCTGCGCCGCCACGGCAGCACCCTCGGGTCGTCCGCCTCGTCGACGCGGTGCAGGGCGTCGCTGATCGCCTCGCCGATCTCCGCGAACTGCCGTACCTGCTCGGGTGTGAGGGCGTCGAAGACCGCGCGGCGGACGGCCTCCACATGGCCCGGGGCGGCCCGTTCCAGCAGGGCGTGGCCCTCGTCGGTGAGGACGGCGAGCTGGCCGCGGCCGTCGGCGGGGTCCTCGCGCCGGTCCACGAGGCCCGCCTCGCACAGCCGGTTCACCGCGTGGGTGAGCCGGCTGCGGGTGATCTTCAGCCGCTGGGCCAGTTCGGACATGCCGAGGACGCCGTCGGGCGCAGAGGAGAGGTGGGCGAGCAGGCTGTAGTCGGCGTGCGTCATGCCGGCGTCCCGCCGCAGCTGCCGGTTCAGATGGTCGGCGAGCAGGGTGGAGAAGTCGATGTAGGCCAGCCAGGCCCGTCGCTCCTCGGCGTTGAGCCAGCGTGGCGTCGTGGACATGGGCACACCCTACGGACTCGCCGTCAGGCCGCTTCCTCCAAGGCGCCCTCGGTCTCGGCGGGCCGTCGCGGTACGGAACCGTGTCCGCCCGGGGCCCGGTGGAGCAGGACCAGGGCCGTGCCCAGGACGAGGCCCACGGCGGCCAGGACGGGGACGCGTCCGTCCTCGGCGAAGCCCCGGGTGGCGAAGCGGATCAGGGCGAGGACGGTCACGGCGAGACCGGGCCACAGGAGCCGGGCGCGGTACGGGCCGGTGTCCGGGCGGATGCGCTCGTACCGTGCCACCAGGGCGCCCTCCGAAGGACGCAGCGCCGACACGACGACGGTGAGGAGCGCGCCGAG
The DNA here is from genome assembly GCF_053593695.1 of Streptomyces sp. NPDC002144. Lineage (NCBI taxonomy): Bacteria > Bacillati > Actinomycetota > Actinomycetes > Kitasatosporales > Streptomycetaceae > Streptomyces > Streptomyces sp. NPDC002144. The sequence continues at coordinate 154,937 of NZ_JBSFDB010000023.1, read as the reverse complement.
CACCAGCAGCCAGGGCAGGCGCAGGGCCCACCATGACGCGGAGTCCAGGGCGGGTTCGGGGGCGAGTCCGGTCAGGTAGAAGGCGGCCGCGGCGATCAGCACCGGCAGCATGTGCCACAGATACAGGGTCATGCTGACACCGCCCAACGGCCGCACTACCCGCCACACCCGCTCGTGTTCGAGGAGGCGCCGGAGGGCGGGCGCGGCGAGCAGACAGGCGCCCACCTGGGCCACCGCCCAGGCCAGCATCGCCACCGACGGCGGATCGGTGTTGCTCGGGGTCTGTCCGGTCACCAGGATCAGGCTGACCGGGAAGGGGCCGAGGCCGACCAGCGCCGCGAAGACCAACCCGCCGCCGACGGCCATCGCGGCGGGCAGCCGGCGCCCGGTCAGCAGTCCGTCGCGCCAGCAGAAGCCCAGCTGGTAGGCGACGCCCCAGACGAGGACGTGGTTCAGCAGACCCACGAAGGGCGTGTGGACGGTGAGCACGATCGTGTCGGCGGCCACCGCGACCGCGCCCAGGACCACGGGGACGGTGAGCCCCCAGCGTCGGTGGGCGGCGTGCAGCACCGGCGTCAGGGCACTGACCAGCAGGTACACCGGCAGGAACCAGAACTGCATCGCCATGGCCCAGCCGACCAGCGCGAGGGTGCCCGGATCCACGCCGACGGCTTCGCAGAGCCCGACGGCGAGCAGCACCAGCCCGCTGTAGAGCCCGGTCGGCAACAGCAGTCGTACGGCCCGCCGCCCCACCCAGCCCGTGGCCGAACCGCTCGCCGCACGCGTCCGCGCCCAGGATCCGGCCGCCGCGTGGCCGCCGGCCAGGAAGAAGAGCGGCATGATCTGGAACAGCAGGGTCAGCCACTGGGTCCAGGGCACCGTGGCCAGCAGCTCCGGCGCGCCCAGCGCACCGTCCGGCCCGTGCACCAGGGCCGTGATCAGCCAGTGGCCGAGCACCACCATGACGATCGCCCACGCCCGCAGAAAGTCGACGTACCGTCTCTCCCCATGCCTCGTCATGCTGCCGGAGGCCCCGGCGGAGCCGCTCCGCGAATCCCCGGCCGCAACCAATCCGTGCTCCCGACGAGATCAGGAACGCCGTGTTCGGCCATTCTGCCGGCGTGCGGGCATATGCCGGGCGGTTCGGCAGGACGCTCCCGAACCGGTCCCCGCCTGCCGAACGGGTATGGGGCCATCGCCCGACATGCCACCCGAACTGCCGTTTTCCTCTCATACAGTGGTCGCCGGGAGCCGTGTGGCGCCTCGGCATCCGCCTGGCACGCCCCGCGTTACCGGTGGTCCCGGAGTGGCCGGAATCAGTCGGGTGTCGGGTCGGCGGTGACATTGACCTGTCACTGTGCGCTCTCCAGTGGGGAGGCTTTCGGTGTTCACAGGGGAGGGATGCTTTGTGCTGAGACGAGAGGCCTTCCGGGTGCCCCGGCACCCGGCTTCCGTGGGCTTCGCCCGGCATCGGGTACGCCGCCATCTGGCCACGTGGGGACATGGCAAGGATGACGCGATCACGGAGAACGTCGTGCTGCTGGCCTCCGAGCTGGCGGCGAACGTCGTCCGTCACGGACCGATCCTCGAGCGGGAGTTCGAGATATCGGTGACCGCCCGGGCCGACGGCTCCTGCTTCATAGCGGTGTCCGACCAGAGCCCGGCCCAGCCGGTGCTGCGGGACGCGCCGAGCCCGGACGACGAGCGCGGCCGCGGACTGCATCTGGTGGACCAGCTTGCCCGGACCTGGGGGGTACGGGACCGGGGACGCAACGGCAAGACCGTGTGGGCCCTGGTCGGCGCGTCCGGATAGCCCCCGCTACCCGGCCAACTGCGGGTAGAGCGCCGACAGTTCGCCGGCCAGTCCCGCCTTGACCTGCCGTGAGATGTCGTCGGCCAGTACCTCGTGCGCCCCGGACTCGATGCCGTCGAGCGCGAGCGCGGCGACATCGCGGGCCGCGGACTTGGGGGCGTCGACGCGCGCGGTCAGGTCGGTGTCCACGTATCCGACGTGTAGGCCGGTGACCGCGATGCCCCGGGGCTGCAGTTCGAGGCGCAGTGAGTTGGTCTGCTGCCACAGGGCCGCCTTCGAGGCGCTGTAGGAGCCGGCGTTGCCCAGCCAGGACAGCACGGAGTGGACGTTGAGGATGTGTCCGCCGCCGTTGCGTTCGAGGACGGGCACGAAGGCGCGCGTCACCAGCAGCGGTCCGTAGAAGTTGATCTCGAACTCCCGGCGCACGTCGTCGACCGGGGTGTCGAGGAAGGGACCGCCGACGGAGACGCCGGCGTTGTTGATCAGGACGGTGACGTCCTGCGCCCGCGCCGCCGCTGCCGCCACCGAATCGGGGTCGGTGACCTCGAGGGCCAGCGGTACCGCATCCGGGTGCGTCACCGTGCGCGGGTCGCGGGCGGTGGCGTACACCTTGCCGGCGCCACGCGCGTACAGCTCTTCCACCAGGGCCTTGCCTATCCCCCGGCTGCCGCCGGTGACGAGGACGACGGCGTCTTTGATCGCGGTCATGACCACTCCTTGAGAACGAGATGTGCAGAACACATACGGAAACCGATCGGTTTCACGTCACTGTAAACCGATCGGTTTCCGGACTCAAGGAGGACCGCCCATTGAGTTTGGAAAACGAACCCCTTGGGTCAGTGCGCAGCCGCGCGCTGGTCGAGCCGCTTCAGGGCCGCCTCGCCCCACTGCACGTTCGCCCGCTCCAGCGCCAGGCCGCCCAGCAGGGTGAGGTACGGGCCGATGCGCTCGGCGTGGGTGAAGTACTCGTCCTCGCTGCGGCCGTCCAGCAGCCGCTCCCTCAGCCGCTCGTAACGGGCGAGTTTGGCGGTGGCCCGCTCGACCCGCTCGGCGACCGCGGCCCGTACGGCGTCGAGGTCGCCGATGTCGACGCACTGCACCTTGACCATCAGCTCGTCCCGGATGGCCAGCGGCTTGGCCGGGGTCGCCAGGATGTAGTCGCGCAGGACCTCCAGGCCCGCCTCGGTGAGGGAGAAGAGCCGCTTGTTCGGGCGGCGCTCCTGCTGCACGACCCGTGCCGAGACCAGCCCCTCGCCCTCCATGCGCTCCAGCTCCCGGTAGAGCTGCTGCGGGGTGGCCATCCAGAAGTTCGCCACCGAGGCCTCGAACCCCTTGGCGAGGTCGTAGCCGGACGCCTCGCCCTCCAGCAGTGCGGCCATCACCGCGTTGCGCAATGCCATTGCCCCAAATTAACACCGCGTTGACTAATCAAAGAGGTGACTACAGCCCCCCAAGGGGCGCGAGGAACTGCGCGACCGGCCACGACTGCGCCGCAGACGGCAAAGGACAGTCGACGGACGACACAGACCGCGGCCCTTCCGGCGGAACGCTCAGATGTCCTCGGCCGACACGGTCACCGGGAGCAGGGCGGGACGCTTGGGCCGGCGTCCGTCGCCGGAGGAGCGGCCGCGTGCGCGGCGGACGATCCAGGGTCCGAGGAAGGTTGTGGCCCAGCGCAGTTCGGCGCCGACGGCCCGCAGACCCGAGCGGGTCGCCTCGCCGGGCGGCAGGGGCCGGGTCCAGCCGTCGTCGCTGTCCGGCAGGGCGAGGGCATGGGCGACCGCGGCGGCGATCAGCGCGTGGCCCTCGGGGCCGGCGTGCAGCCGGTCGGGGCTCCACAGCCGCGGATCGGTCACCGCCGGGTGGGGCGAGAAGTCGGCCACCAGGACGCCGTGGCGCCGAGCGGCCTCACGGATGCGGGCGTTGAGGCCGAGGACCCGGGGCGCGAGTGGTCGGGCCAGCGGTGCGATGCGGCCGATGTCGGGGAAGGTGAGCGTGGCCACGCGGGCACCCCGTGCGGTGAGCGCGGCGAACATCGCCTCCAGGTGGCCGGCCACCTCGTCCGCGTCGAAGCGGGGCCGCAGCACGTCGTTGACCCCGGCGACGACCGTGGCGAGGTCGGGCTCGAGCGCCAGGGCGGGCGCCAGTTGCTCGGCCCGCACCTGCCCGGCGAGCCGGCCGCGGACGGCGAGGTTGGCGTACAACAGGCCCGGGCTGTCGCGGGCGATGCGCTGGGCGAGCCGGTCGGCCCATCCCCGCAACCCTCCGAGCTCGTCCCCGTCACCCACCCCCTCGGTCTGGCTGTCCCCCAGGGCGACGTACCGCAGATACCCGCTGTCGGCCATGAGGCCCCCCGTCGATGCGCCATCAGTCATGCGACTAGTCACCTATTCGCATTGTTGACTATAGCGTCGGCCGGTCCGCTCCGTCGGTCCGGGATTCCAGGGCGTGCAGCACGGCCACCATGTCCTCGCCGCCGTGCCCCTGCTCGACGGTCTCGCCGAAGAGCGTGTGGCAGACGTCGAGAAGGGGCGACGCCAGGCCCGCCTTGCGGGCGGCCTCGGCGATCAGACGGTTGTTCTTCAGTACGTCGCAGGCGCCCGCCTGGACCGCGAAGTCCCGGGCCAGCAGCTTCGGCGCCTTCATCCGGGAGACCGCGCTGGCCATCGGGCCCGCGTCGAGGACGTCAAGGAACAGCCGCCGGTCGAGGCCGTTCCGGTCGGCGAAGTGGAAGGCCTCCGTCAGACCGGTCACCAGGGTGATCAGGAACAGGTTCACCGACAGCTTCATCAGCAGGGCGTCCGGTACGGCACCGCACTCGAACGTCTCGCGGCACAGGGGCGCCAGCAGCGGCCGTACCTCCGCCACGGCGTCGCTGTCGCCGGCCAGCATCGCCACCAACTGCCCCTGTTCCGCCGGAACCCGGGAGCCGGACACCGGCGCCTCTACATAACGCCCGCCCGCCGCCCGCACGGCGTCCTGCAGACCGCCCGAGTACTCCGGCGCGGTCGTCCCCATGTGGACGACGGTGCGTCCCGCGACCCGTGCGGTGAAGTCCGGTGTGCCCCGGCCGAGGACGGCGTCGGTCGCGGCCTCGTCGGCGAGCATGAGGAAGACGACGCCCGCCCGGGCGAAGACCTCGGCAGGGTCGGCGGCGACCTCGGCTCCGGCCGCGCGCAGGGGCTCGCAGCGGTCCGGCGTGCGGTTCCAGACGAGGAGCGGTGTTCCCGCGCGGGCGAGGTTGAGCGCCATCGGGCGGCCCATCACCCCGAGGCCGACGAATCCCACGTAGTCCACGATGCACCGCCGTTTCCGAGCCGCAGCTGCCGACTATGACAGCGGTCATAGTAGCCGTCGCTATGACTGCGGTCATAGGGTGACCGCGAAGACGTCGAGCGAGGTCGAGGGAGGTCGGGCATGGCGGAGTCCGAACGCGGGCCACGCGAGCGGATGGTCTTCAGCGCGGCCCAGCTCATCCGGCGCGAAGGCGTCGGGGCCACCGGGATGCGCGAGGTCGCCGCGCACGCCGAGGCCCCGCGCGGCTCGCTCCAGCACTACTTCCCGGGCGGCAAGGAGCAGTTGGTCAACGAGGCGGTGGGCTGGGCGGGCCGCTACGCCGGCAAGCGGGTCGCCCGTTTCAGAGCCACGCTCGAGGAACCGACGCCGAGCGGGCTGTTCGCCGAGATGGTGCGGCAGTGGACGGACGAGTACCGGACCGAGGGCTTCGCGGGCGGCTGCCCCGTCGCCGCCGCCACCGTGGACTGCGCCGAGTCCAGCACGTCCACCCGGGAAGCGGTGGCCACCGCGTTCGCCACGTGGACCGGGCCCGTGGCCGAGGCCCTGACGGACATGGGCGTACCCGGCGAACGGGCCGGCGCCCTCGCCACGCTCATGATCAGCGCGCTGGAGGGCGCCATCCTCATCTCCCGGGCCGAGCAGGACACCCGCGCCCTGACGACCGTGGCCCGGGAGCTGGGCCCCCTCCTCGACGCCGCTACGCACACCACCGGTTGACCGCTGCTCTCAACTGACCCTTACGCCACAGTCGTTGACCGGACTTCGCGTCCGCCAGCAGAATGGGCCCGCACCGCCTGAGAGCGCTCTCAGGCGCGACCGTCACCTGCCCAGGGAGACCCATGACCGGCAGCCAAGGCCCCGGAATCAGCCGCCGTTCGCTCATCGGGACCGGAGTCGGCGCGGGCGCCGCCCTCCTCACCGCCGGGACCGGCACCGCCGAGGCGACGAGCGGCCCCTCCGCCCCGCGCCGGGCCCTCTCCTTCCTCGCCGCGGCCATGGACGCCTACCCGGACCACGGCACCGTCCGTCTGGCCCAGAGCTACACCGACCAGGCGGGCCTGTTCAGCACGGCGTTCACCTACGACAACGCCCTGGTGATCCTGGCGAACCTCGCCTCCGGCACGGCGGACGGCCGCACCCGCGCCACGGTCCTCGGGGACGCGCTGCTGTACGCGCAGGCCCATGACCCCGGCCACGACGACGGCAGGCTGCGCCAGGCCTACAACGTCGGCCCGTACACCTTCTACGACGGCTCGGCCCAGCCGGACGGGTTCGTCCGGGCGGACGGTTCGGCCAACGTCGGCACCCAGTTCGGCTTCACCGGCACCGCGGTGGGCGACATGGCGTGGGCCGGCATCGCGCTCGGCGCCCTCGCCGCGCGGACCGGAGAGCGCCGGTTCCTGACCGGCGCCGTGCGGATCGGCGAGTGGATCGAGCGCAACGCCCGCACCGACGAGCCGCTGGGCGGCTACACGTTCGGGGTGAACGGAGCGAACGAGAAGCAGCCGTTCAGCTCCACCGAGCACAACACCGACCTGGTCGGTCTGTTCGGCAGGCTCGCCCGGCTGACCGGGGACCGGGTGTGGCGGGAGCGGCGGGCCTGGGCGAAGGCCTTCGTCGAGCGGATGTGGGAGCCCGCCGGGGGCTTCTTCTACACCGGCTCCAACGACGGCGTGACGATCAACAAGTCGCCCGTTCCCGAGGACACCCAGACCTGGACCCGCCTCGCCCTCCCCTCCCCCGCCCACGCGCGCTCCGTGGACTGGGCGGCGGCCCACCTCGCCGTGCTGGACACGGCCGACCGCCCCAACAGCACGGTCGCGGCAGGACAGTCGTACGAGGGCGTCACCTTCAGCTCGGCCGGTCTGGTGGCGAACGAGGACGCGCCGATCGCCAGTGGGCAGCCGAAGCCCGACCGCAACGGCGTGTGGTTCGAGGGCACGGCCCATCTCGCGCTCGCCCTGCGCGACCGCCGCGCTCCCGGCGACGAGGCGCGCGCCCGGGGGCTGATCGCGTCCGTCGAGCGCGCCCAGGACCTGCTCGGCGGCGGCCAGACCCTCGGCTCGGTGGCGGTCGCCGAGCGGTCCGGTGTCGTCTCGGCCAGCAGCCCTCTCGACACCGGTTTCGGGTTCGGCTACTACCCGTACCGGCACACGGGCGCCACCGCCTGGTACCTGCTGGCCCTCGCACGCGCCAACCCGCTGCGGGCCTGAGTCAGTTCGCCGCCACGGTGCGCCCGGACCGCGAGCGCATCAGCGGCTGGACACGGGTGCCGAAGTTCTCGATGCCTTCGAGGAAGTCGTCGAAGACGAGCATGATGCCCTTGGTGCCGGGGACTTCGGCGATCTCGTCGAGCATCCGGGCGACGCTCTCGTACGACCCGACGAGCGTGCCCATGTTGAAGTTGACGGCGCCTTCGGGGGCCACGATGGTGCGGGCGGTGGAGGAGTCGTCGGCGGTCCTGTCCGTGGCCGACTCCCCCGCCATGTAGGCCAGGGCCGCGTGGTCGGCGTGGTCGTGGTAGTCCTGCCACGTGGCCCGGGCCGCCTCGTCCGTCTCGTCCGCGATGACCATGAACAGGGAGAGCGCGCCGACGTCCCGGCCGCTGTCGCGGGCCGCCTCCGCCAGGGCGGCCGTGGTGTCCGCGAAGGCGAGCGGGGTGTTGACGCCGCTGCCCAGAACGAAGTTGTAGTCGGCGTGCTCGGCGGCGAAGCGGATGCCGGTGCCGCTCTGGCCGGCGGCGACGATGTCGATGTGCCCCTCCGCCGGGCGCGGGGAGAGCACGCAGTCGTCCATCTCGTAGAACTCGCCCTTGAAGTTGCTGACGCCCTCGCGCCACAACTCCCTCATCACGGTGACGTACTCGACGGCCCGGGCGTAGCGGTTGCCGAAGTGCTCGTCGCCGGGCCACAGACCCATCTGGCCGTACTCGCCGGGCGCCCAGCCGGTGACGATGTTGACGCCGAAGCGGCCGGGGGCGATGGAGTCGACCGTCACGGCCATGCGGGCGACGATGGCCGGCGGCAGGGCGAGGATCGGTGTCGACGCGAAGAGCCTGATGCGGTCCGTCACGGCGGCCAGGCCCGCCATCAGGGTGAACGATTCGAGACAGTGGTCCCAGAACTCCGTCTCGCCGCCGAAGCCCTTGAGTTTGATCATCGACAGGGCGAAGTCGAGGCCGTGTTCCTCGGCCTTGCGCACGACCGCCTTGTTCAGCTCGAACGTCGGCATGTACTGCGGCGAGCTCTTGGATATGAGCCAGCCGTTGTTGCCGATGGGGATGAAGACACCGATGTCCATGCCGCTCCTCATGATCGGAAGCCTGCCCGTGCGAGGGCACGGTACACGGCCGAAACCTCAACAACTTGCCCTTGCCCGTTGGCTGTTGGGGAGGAAGAGTTGCGGGAGGCGGCCGGTCGGAATCCGTGAAGCAGGTTTCGATCGGAAACAGGAACGATAAGTTCCCACCATGAACGCGCGGCTCGCTCTTCTCGGCACGGTGTCTCCCGGTGTGACGGAGAGCGAGGTCTTCAGGCTGGCGCTCGGGCAGGCGGTGGGCGAGCTGAGCGGGCTCGGCGGCACCATGCACCTGCGCGGACCGATGTCGGCGCTGCGGCTGGTGTCCTCGGTGGGGCTGCCGCCCGCGCTCACCCGCTCCTGGGAGATCGTCGACCAGGAGGGCCCGCTGGCCCCGGCCCGCGCCCTCCAGCAGGGCGAGGGCGTCTGGGTGCCGAACTCCGCTCCCGGCACTCCGCCCGGACCGGTGTGGCCCGGCACAGGGCTCGCCGCCCTCCCGGTGTTCAGCGGGCGGCGCAGCATCGGCGCGCTGACGGTCCTGGCGGGCGACCGGGGCGAACCCACCCCCCAGCATTGGGACTTCCTGCGGGACGTGGTCGCCTGGACCGAGGACCGTATGGCCCAGGCCCCGCCGCCGTCCGGCCCCGCGCAGCCCGAGCTGAACGGCGAGCGCCTGCGGCACGCCCTCAAGGAGGTCCAGGTCGGTTCCTGGGACTGGGACATCCGGGGCGGCGAGCTCATCTGGGACGAGGCGGCCCTGGAGCTGTACGGCACCCGGCCCGCCGACTTCACCGGGAAGATCGAGAACTGGATGCGGATCGTCCACCCCGACGACCTGGCCCCCACCCTGGCGGCGGCCCAGCGGGCGATCCTCGACCACAGCGTCTACGAGGCCGAGTACCGGGTACGGCGGCGGGACGGCACCTGGGGCTGGACCCAGGCGCGCGGCCGGGCCACGTACGACGAGAACGGCGAGCCGCTGCGGATGATCGGCGTGGGCTGGGAGAGCAACGAGTCGCGCACCGCCCGCGACGCGCTCGGCCGGGCTCTGCGGCACATGAGCGACGGCTTCATCGCGGTGGACGACGAGTGGCGGATCACCTTCGCCAACCTGGAGGCGGAACGTTTTCTGGGCTTCTCCGACGAGGAGTTGTTCGGCCGGCTGCTGTGGGACCTGCCGGCCGCCCGGGACATTCCGGGGCTGCGCAGCGGATGTCTGGAGGCGGCGGCCGAGGAGCGGCCCGCCGGCTTCGACGTCCTCGTCCCGGACTTCGGGCGGCGGCTGCATCTGCGGCTGGTGCCGGGACCCGCCGGACGCACCCTCTACTTCCAGGACGTCACCGAGAAGCGGCGGCTGGCGGAGGAACAGCAGGCGGCCGAACGCGACGCGGCCGAACGCTCGGCCCGGCTGGCGGAGCTGACCGCGGAACTGGCCAAGGCGACGACCTCCCAGGACGTGGTGGACGTGGTCGCCCGGCGCGTACTGCCGGCGTTCGCCGCCGCGGGTCTGCTGGTCCAGGTCATCGAGGGAGACCGGCTGCACCACGTCGGGGCGGTCGGCTTTCCCGACGGCTTCGTCGACAGGCTCGACACCCGTCCCCGGCCGGGACGCGGCGACCCGGCGTGGGACACGATCACCGCCGGGACACCGCTGTTCCTGTCCTCGTCGCCGGAGTTCGCCGCGCGCTACCCCGAGACGGCGCACCTGGCGGCCGTCGGCGGCAAGCGGTCCTGGGCCTTTCTGCCGCTGACGGCGTCCGGGCACACCTTCGGTGTCTGCGTGGTCGCCTTCGACCGGCCCCGGCTGCTCACCTACCAGGAGCGCGACCTGCTGACCACCATCAGCGCCCTGGTCGCCCAGTCGCTGGAACGGGCCCGTCTCTACGACGCCGAGCACACCCGGTCCCGCGAGCTCCAGCGCAGTCTGCTCCCCCAGGCCCTGCCCGACCTGCCGGAGTGCACGGCCGCCGCCCGCTATCTGCCGGCCGGGCCGGGCACGGACGTGGGCGGCGACTGGTACGACATCATCCCGCTGTCCGGCGGACGGGTCGCGCTCGTCGTCGGCGACGTCATGGGGCACGGTCTGCCGGAGGCGGCCACCATGGGCCGGCTGCGCACCGCCGTGCACACGCTGGCCGACCTGGAACTGCCGCCCGACGAGATCATGGGCCACCTCAACGACATCGTCGAGGGCATGGGCGAGACCTCGTACGTCACCTGCCTGTTCGCGGTGTACGACGCCACCTCCCGGGTCTGTTCCATCGCTCGCGCCGGACATCCGCCGCCCGCCCTGGTCCGCCCCGACGGCACCGTGCACTTCCCCGACCACGAGGCCGATCCGCCGCTCGGCGCCGCTGAACCTCCTTTCGACACCGTGGAGTTGGAGGTGCCGGAGGACAGTCTGCTGGTGCTGTACACGGACGGTCTGGTCGAGTCGGCGAAGCGGGAGATCGACGAAGGGACGGCGGAGCTGGCACGGCTGCTGGGCACGGCCCACGCGGACGGCACGGCCCTCGATCTCGAGCGGCTGTGCGACACGCTGACGGCCGGTCTGCTGCCCGCCGGCCAGCGGGCCGCCGACGACGCCGCGTTCCTGGTCGCGCGGCTGCACGCGCTGCCCGCGGACCGGATGGCGTCCTGGTCGCTGCCCCTGGACCCGAAGGCGGCGGGCCAGGCGCGCCGCCATGTGCGTGAGCAACTGGCCGCCTGGGACCTGGACGGCCTGACCGCCACCACCGAGCTGCTGGCCAGCGAACTCGTCGGCAACGTCGTGCGCCACGCCAAGGGCCCGGTGCGGCTGCGGCTGCTGTACCGGGCGGGGCTGGTCTGCGAGGTCTTCGACGGCAGTCAGACGATGCCGCGGATCCGGCGGGCGACGGAGACGGACGAGGGCGGGCGGGGGTTGCAGCTGATCGCGGCCCTGTCGGCGCGCTGGGGAGCGCGCTACACACCGACGGGCAAGTGCATCTGGGCCGAACTTCCGCTGCCGGACGGCTCGGAGGAGGAGCCGGCCGACGCGATGGAGCTGATGTTCCTCGGCGGGGGTGACCTCGAGACGGACTGGGACGCGCTGCTGTGAGGGGGTGGACACCGGCCGTCCACGAGACCGTTCGGGGCCTGCGCGGCACAATGGCCGTATGGTCGCCGAGGTCGTGGACGAGGCGGTACGGGTGCCACCGGCGCCGCCGCTCAGGGGACTGGTCGGCTGGTACTCCGGCTACCAGCAGCGCGGCGTCCCCGCCACCACGCACCGCGGGCTGCCCTCGCCGTGGCTGACGCTGATCCTGACCCTGGACGAGCCGCTGAGCATCGCCGCGCACCCCGACCCGGGCGCCTCGCCCGGCGACTACCCGACCCTGCTGGGCGGTCTGCACACCTCGCCCGCCCTCATCCGGATCCCCGGCCGGCAGTCCGGCATCCAGCTGGCGATCAGCCCGCTCGGCGCCCGCGCCCTGCTGGAGCTGCCCGCGGGCGAGCTGGCCGGGATCGACGTCCACGCCGACGACGCCCTGGGGCCGGACGTGCGCGAGGCGCACGAGAGACTGCGCGAGGCACCCGACTGGCCCGCCCGCTTCCGGGTCCTCGACGACTGGCTGCTGACCCGGCTGACACACCACGACGGCACCCGCACGGCCGCCGCGACCCTCACGGAGGCCTGGCGGCGGCTGCTGGCCACCGGCGGCCGGGTGCGCGTCGAGGAGCTCGCCGCCGTGACCGGCTACAGCGACCGCCATCTGCGCAACCGCTTCCGCGCGGAGATCGGCCTCACCCCCAAGGCGGCCGCCCGGGTCGTCCGCTTCGACCTGACCCGGCGCCGCCTCGCACGGCGACCCGGCCGGCCCGACCTCGCCGCTCTGGCCGCCGACTGCGGTTACGCGGACCAGTCCCACCTCGACCGCGAGTTCGCGGCGCTGGCCTCCTGCACGCCGAGCGCCTGGCTGGCGCAGGAGTTCCGAAACATCCAATCCGGGCACCACCCGCCCGCGTGACGCTGAAGGGGTACGGCCGACTCAGGCTCCCCGCACCGAAAGGCCCGCCGTCATGACCGACACCGCCAAGCAGCCGCCCGCCCCGCAGGTGTGGCCCACCCTGCGCGCCCGCGACGCCCGGGCGCTGATCCGCTTCCTGGTCGACGCCTTCGGCTTCGAGGAGACCGTCGCCTACGGCGACGGCGATCTCGTCGAGCACGCCCAGCTCAGCTGGCCCGAGGGCGGCGGGGTGATGCTGGGCTCGGTGCGGGAGAACCAGGACCCCGGCGAGGGACCCACCCCGCCCGGCGCCTTCAGCGCCTACGTCGTCACCGCCGACCCGGACGCCGTGCACGCCCGCGCCAAGGAGGCCGGCGCCGACATCACCACCGGCCTCCACGTCACCGACTACGGCTCCCGCGACTTCGCCGCCCGCGATCCCGAGGGCAACCGCTGGTACTTCGGCACCTACCGGGGCGAGCCGCGCTGAGAGCAGGTCTCAGGTCGCGGTGTAGCCGAGCTGGCGTCGCATGTACGGCGTCATCAGGGTCTTCGCCTTGGCCAGCACCGAGGTGCGGCCTCCCAGGAGGGCGGTCTCACCCCCCGGGATGGGAACCGCCGTGACGCCGTCGGCGGAGCCGAACGGGACGATCATCGGGGTGCGGTGGAAAGGCCGGTACAGGCGCAGGTTGCTGCGGTGGCGTCCGGCGCTGTTCAGGTAGGTGCGGATGTTCCAGGCGGCGAGGTCGGCCTGGGCCAGCGCGGCCGGGGTGATCTTGAGCTCGGTGGCGTCGTTGACGTCGCCGACCGCGAAGACGTCCAGGCGTCCCCCGACGCGCAGCGTCCGGTCGACCTTGATGTGTCCGGCCTCGTTCAGCCAGTCGCCGTGGCCGCCCAGTCGCAGCCAGAGCGTGTTGGGCGTGGTGCCCGTCGCCCAGAAGGACAGGTCCGCGGTGATGACGTTGCCCCGGGCGTCGCGGTAGGTGCCGAAGTCGTTGCCGGGCGACATGAACGAGTCGAGGCGGACCTCGACGTCGTGCGACTCCAGCCAGGCGCGGGCGCGCCGGCCGGCGCGTGCGATGCCCGTCGAGTGCAGCAGTTCGGTGCCGGAGTGGGCGAGGGTGACCCGGGCGTCCGGGCGGGCCAGGCGTATCTCGGCGCTCAGTTCGATCCCGGAGGGTCCGCCGCCGACGACCAGGATGTGCTCGGCGTCGGCCACCTTGTGCTGGTGGCCGGCGAAGGCCTCGACCGCCTCGTCGGCGGTGCTGCCGACGAAACGGGCCGGTTCGGGGTAGTCGGCGCCGGTGGCGATCACCACCACGTCGTACGGCAGCCGCTCCCCCGTGCCCAGCACCACCTGCCGCTCGGCGGTGTCGACACGGACCACCTTGCCCACGACGACCCGGCCGCGCTGCAGCAACCGGTCGTAGGGGATGAACGGCGTCACGGACCACTCCGGGCGGACTCCGGCCCGCAGGGAGGCGATCCGGTGGAAGAACACCTCCTTGCGGTCCACGAGTGTCACCCGCGCCGTCCCGTCGAGTCGTTTCGCCACGCGCACGCCCGCGTAGCCACCGCCTATCACCACTACGTCGCCGTGCAGCACGCCGGTCTCCTGTGCAAGTGGGGGGTGGCGAGCGGCGCCCTCCGTCGGGTCCCCCGGCCACTCGAACTGGTGAGCAGCCTAGCGCTTGAAGTTTTAAGCAAATGGGGGGAGTTTGTGTGCGTCCTGTGAAGCGACGGGGCGGGCTCGCCGCCGAACTCATCGTACGAGACAGGGGCGTTGGGCGTCGAAGGTCCAGCCGTCGATGAGATAGCGCATGCCGATCGCGTCGTCGCGCCCCGACAGCGCCTTCGCCCGGTACAACTCGTGGGCCGCCATGAGCCGTTCCCGGTCGAGACGGACGCCGAGGCCGGGGGTGTCCGGCACGGCGACCTCGCCGCCGACGATCCTCGGCGGCTCGACGGTGAGCCGCTCCTGCCCCTCCTGCCAGATCCAGTGCGTGTCCAGCGCGTTGTACTCGCCCGGGGCCGCGGCTCCGCAGTGCGCCATCATCGCGAGCGAGATGTCGAAGTGGTTGTTGGAGTGGCAGCCCCAGGTCAGTCCCATCGCGTCGCACAACTCGGCCACGCGCACCGACCCCTGCAGGGTCCAGAAGTGCGGGTCGGCGAGCGGGATGGAGACGGACTGCAGCGCGAGCGCGTGGGTCAGCTGCCGCCAGTCGGTGGCGATCATGTTGGTGGCCGTGGGCAGCCCGGTGGCCCGGCGGAACTCCGCGAGGATCTCGCGGCCCGAGTAGCCGTCCTCGGCTCCGCAGGGGTCCTCGGCGTAGGCGAGGGTGCCGACGAGGGGGCGGCACAGCTCGACGGCCTCGCGCAGGGACCAGGCGCCGTTCGGGTCCAGCGTGACGCGGGCTTCGGGGAAGCGGTCCTTCAGCGCCCGTACGGCCTCGACCTCCTCGGTGCCGGGCAGGACACCGCCCTTGAGCTTGAAGTCCCGGAAGCCGTAGTGGTCGTAGGTCGCCTCGGCCTGGCGGACGATCGCCTCGGGGGTCAGCGCCTCCTCGTGGCGGAGTCGGTACCACTCCACCTCGGCGTCCGGCGCGCGGTGGTAGTCGAGGTCGGTGCGGTCGGGGTCGCCGACGTAGAAGAGGTAGCCGAGGACGCGTACGGCGTCGCGCTGCTTGCCGTCGCCGAGGAGTGCGGCGACCGGGACCTCCAGGTGCTGGCCGAGGAGGTCGAGGAGGGCCGACTCGATCGCGGTGACGGCGTGCACCGTGGTGCGCAGGTCGAAGGTCTGGGCACCGCGGCCGCCCGCGTCACGGTCGGCGAACCGGGCCCGGACGGACCGGAGTACGCGTTTGTAGTCGCCGACCTGTGCGCCCAGCACGAGGTGTTCGGCGTCGCGCAGCGTCTGGGTGATCCTCTCGCCGCCGGGCACCTCGCCCAGTCCGGTGCGCCCTTCGGAGTCCTCGATGACGACGACGTTGCGGGTGAAGTAGGGGGCGTGGGCGCCGGAGAGGTTGAGCAGCATGGAGTCCCGGCCGGCGACCGGGTAGACGGAGAACGTCGTGACGACGGGCTGGGTCATGGACAAGTGCCTTTCTCGTGCGGGAGGTTGGCGGTGAGCGGTCACACGTTGAGGGCGTCGAGCACCTGTTCAAGGACGAGCACGCCGCCCAGGCCGAGTATCGCGAGCACCGTCGTGTAGGTCGTCCGTGCCTTGATCGCGTCGATGACGGACAGGTTGAAGTACTCCTTGAACATCCAGAAGCCGGGATCGTTCACATGGGAGAACGCGATCGAGCCGCAGGAGACGGCGAGCACCATGACCTCGGGGTGGACGCCGCTGCCGGCGAGCAGGGGCAGCGCGACACCGGAGGCGGTGACGACGGCGACGGTCGCGGAACCGAGGGCGACGCGGAGGATGGCGGCGATCAGCCAGGCCAGGATGATCGGCGAGATGGACCAGTGCTCGGTGGAGTCCCTGATGTAGTCGGAGATGCCGCCCTCGACGAGCACCTGCTTGAAGGCGCCTCCCGCGCCGATGACCAGCAGGATCATCGCCATGGCCTGGGCGGCCTCCCGGCAGGAGGCGGCGACGTCCGCGAGGCTGCGCCCGATGCGCGGGCCGAGCGCCCAGATCGCCAGGAGCAGGGTGAGCAGCAGGGCGATCGGCGCGGAGCCGATGAACGCGACGAAGTGCAGCCACGGGCTCGATCCGGAGGTGGCCAGGTCGGTCACCGCGGCGCCCGCGATCAGCACGACGGGCAACAGCGCCACGGCCAACGACCAGCCGGTGCCGGGCAGCTCCTCCTCCTCGAAGACGCGCTCGCTGACCAGCCCCTTGGGGACGGCCGGGTTCATCGCGTGCACGAACGGCAGCCGCGGCCAGACCAGGGCGACGAGGGCACCGGCCGGGACGGCGACGAACAGGCCGTAGAACAGGGTGAGTCCGACGGAGGCGTGGAAGGTGGCGGCGACGGCGGTCGGGCCCGGGTGGGGCGGCAGGAAGCTGTGCATGGTGGACAGGGCGATCGACATCGGCAGGCCCACCCACAGCAGGTTGGAGCGGGTGACGCGGACCAGGGTGAAGGCGACCGGCACGATGATGACGAAGGCCACCTCGTAGAACATGGTCACGCCGATGAGCATGGCGGTCAGCACCATGGCGACCTGGACCCGGCGCGGGCCGCAGACGTCGAGAAGCCTGGTGGCGATGCGCTGGGCCGCGCCGGAGTCCCCCATCACCCGGCCGACCATGGCGCCGAGCCCGATGGTGAGCATCGTGTCGCCGATCTGGCCGCCGATGCCCTCGGACAGGACGTCCGAGATCTTCTCCAGGGGGATGCCCCGGACCACGGCCACCCCCACCGCCACGAGGAGCAGCGCGGCGAAGCCGTTCAGCCTGAGCTTCGTCATCAGGAACAGGAGGATCAGCACGCTGACCCCGACCACCACGAGCGGCATCTGTCAGTTCTCCCTTGAACTGCCGTTCATTCATTTGAACGAAGTCCCCTCATGAGGACGCCGTCTACATATGAGGACGGAGGCTAGGTTGATCGACAC
Source organism: Streptomyces sp. NPDC002144 (assembly GCF_053593695.1). Lineage (NCBI taxonomy): Bacteria > Bacillati > Actinomycetota > Actinomycetes > Kitasatosporales > Streptomycetaceae > Streptomyces > Streptomyces sp. NPDC002144. Next base: position 137,993 of record NZ_JBSFDB010000023.1, on the reverse strand, counting down.
CGCCGGGTCAATGGGTGCGCACCGGTCGGCCTGAGCTGACGTGCCGTCAGCCGGTCCGGTACCAAAGGGATACGGCCAGGCCGAGCCCCGCCAGCGCGATGGCGATCCGCAGCGGTTTCTCGGGCAGCCGTCGTACGACCACCGGCCCCACCCGGCTGCCGATCAGACAGCCGAGGCCGAGTGCCGCCGCCGCCCTCCAGTCGACCGGCGCGAGGAAGGCGTAGGCGATCGCCGCGGTGACGTTGGCGGCTCCGGTGGCGACGTTCTTCACGGCGTTGGTCACCCGGAGCGGCTCGTCGGCGGCGAGGGACAGCACCGCCAGCATCAGGACGCCGGCCGCGGCCCCGAAGTAGCCGCCGTAGAGCCCCACGAGGAGCACCGCGAGGATCAGCGGGAGCCGGCCGCGCCGGCCGTCCCGTTGCGGGCGTCGGTCGGCGAGCCGGCGCAGTGGTTCACGCACCAGAATCAGGACCGAGCCCAGGGCGATCAGCCACGGCACGACGTGCTCGAAGGCCGAGGACGGCGTGCCCAGCAGCAGTGCCGCGCCGACCGAGCCGCCGGCCGCCGAGAGGAGCCCGAGCCGGACCAGACGGCGGCGCTGTCCGCGCAGCTCCTCGCGTGAACCGGCCGCGGTTCCCAGGGTGTTGGTGAACAGCGCGACCGTGTTGGTGACATTGGCGGCCACCGGCGGCAGACCGGCGGCCAGCAGCGCGGGATAGCTGAAGAGCGAGGCCAGTCCCGCGATCGATCCGGCGAGCCCGGAGGCGACGCCGGCCAGTGCGAGCAGGAACACGGAGCCGGCCGACACGGGGCCTCCCTCTCCAGTCGGTGAGCACGGAGGCCCCATCCTGCCCGGCGGACGTCCCGCATGTAAGACGGTGTCTACATAGGGAGACGGTCTTGGGGTCCCTTCCACATCCACGCCGGGGTCAGCGGGACCGGCTCGGGTCGCTCCACGGAGGTCGTCAGCGTGATGCGCCTGCCCTCGGCGGCGGAGTGCAGCAGCGCGGTCATCGTCTCCAGGACGTGCAGGGCGACGTCCCCGCCGGCGCGGGGCGGGCGCCGGTCGTCGGCCCTGAGGAAGTCGAGCAGGCCGATGCCGCGGGTCGCGTCGGCGTAGCCCGCCGACGGAGCGAGGGTGCGCCAGTCGGTGCCGCCCAGCTCGAAGAGCCGTACCTCGCCGTCGAACTGGTTGGGATCGGGGACGGCCAGGGTTCCCCTCTCGCCGTGGATCTCGATCGGGGCGGCGGTCGTGGTGACCCCGTCGAAGCTCGTGGTGAGGGTGGAGAGGGCACCGCCGGCGTGTTCCAGGACGCCGGAGACATGACTGTCCACCTCGACCGGGATCCGCTCCCCCTGACGCGGCCCGGAGCCGATGACCCGCTCACCGCGCAGCCGGCTGGACGCGCCGGTCACCGTCCGCACCGGGCCCAGGAGGTGGACGAGCGCCGAGATGTAGTACGGCCCCATGTCCAGCAACGGGCCGCCGCCCGGCGCGTAGTAGAAGTCGGGGTTGGGGTGCCAGCGTTCGTGGCCCGGGGTGACCATGACCGCCGACGCCGCGAACGGCCGCCCGATCAGCCCGGCGTCGACGGCCGCGCGGGCCGTCTGGGTACCGGTGCCCAGGACGGTGTCCGGCGCGCAGGCCACGCCGACTCCCGCCGCCGCGGCGGCGTCGAGGACCGCTTGGCCGTCGTCGAAGGCACTGGCCAGCGGCTTCTCGGTGTAGACGTGCTTGCCGCGGCCGATCGCGTCGAGGGCGATTCCGGCGTGCGCGGCCGGGGTGGTGAGGTTGAGGACGGTGTGGAGGTCGGAGGCGGCGAGCAGGTCCTCGACGCTCAACGCCTCGGTGCCGGGCAGCCGCCCGGCGACCTCGGCCGCGCGGGCGGCGTCGAGGTCGGCGACCGCGGCGATCTGCACGTCGGGGTGCTCCGCGAGCGTGCCGAGGTAGGCCCGCGCTATGACGCCGAGCCCTACGATGCCGATGCGGTGCGCGTCGCCCACAGCATTCCCCTCTCGATGACGGTACGGACGGCGGCGTCCTCCAGTACGTCGAGACTGTGTCCCGGCGTGGTGACGACGATGCGTCCTTCGCCCCACCGCCGGGTCCAGATCGCCGGTGAGGTCACCGGACGGTGCCAGGGATGCCAGGGCCGTACCGGATGGGTGGTGGTGGCGAGCACGTCGATGAGGTCGTCGTGGAGCACCCAGTACTGCTCGGTCTCCAGCTCGAAGTCCTCCAGCCCCGCGGTCACGGGGTGTTCGCGGCCGAGCTCCGTGAAGTGCACGGTGTGGGGCAGGAAGTTGTCGTCGGCCTCCCCGCGGCGAAGACAGGGCTCCTTGCCGGGGTGGGTCGCGAACTGGCCCCCGACCAGGTGGAGATAGTCGGAGGAGGCGCGGAAGGAGTCGGCGATCCCGCCGTGCCAGCCGGTGAGGCCGGTTCCCGCGGCGACCGCCGCGCCGAGTCCGGCCACCTGCTCGTGTGTGATCTCCGCCATGGTCACGCACTGCACGATGAGATCGGTGACCCCCAACTCCTCGGCGTCGCCGTAGACTTCGGTCGACTCCTCGACGCGCACGGCGTAGCCGTTGTCCTCGAGGAAGGGGATGAACAGCTCGGTCGCCTTGACCGGTTGGTGCCCCTCCCATCCTCCGCGCACCACCAGGGCCCTCTTATGCGCCACGTGCCGCTCCCTCTCCGGTTGTCGGCTTCGACGCAATGGGGCCTGCCCAGTCTGAACCACGGATGAACCGAAGATAGACTCGGGCGGCATGACCGTCTCACACCCGTTCACCCGCTACGTCGCGATCGGCGACAGCCTGACGGAAGGCGTCGGTGATCCCGCCCCGACGGGCGGGCCCCGGGGCTGGGCCGACCGGCTCGCCGAGACCCTCGCGCAGACGCAACCGGGTCTGACCTACGCCAATCTGGCCGTGCGCGGCAAGACCAGCACCCAGATCAGGGCCGACCAGCTGTCCCCGGCGCTGGCGCTGCGGCCCGACCTGGTGACGGTGACGGCGGGCATGAACGACGTCGTACGGCGGCGCTACGACCCCGAGGCGGTCGCCGCGAACATCGAGGAGACGTTCGCCCGGCTGACCGCGTCGGGTGCCCACGTCGTCACGATGACCTTCCCCGACCTCGGCACGGTCTCCCCGGTCGCGCGCCGGGTGCGACCGCGCATCATCGGCCTCAACTCCCGGGTGCGCGACATCGCGGGACGGTACGGCGTATCGGTCCTGGACGTCTTCCCGCACCCCTTCACCGCCGACCCCCGCCTGTGGAGTGACGACCGCCTGCACGCGAGCCCGGTCGGGCACGCCCGGATCGCCGCCGGCATGGCCCACATCCTGGGTCTGCCGGGTCATGAGAACTGGGCGGAGCCGCTTCCCGCCCTGACCCCCGTGTCGGTGTTGCGCGCCCTGGGAGCCGATGTCCGCTGGGCGGTGGACCATGTCGGCCCCTGGGCATGGCGGCGCCTGCGCGGCCATGTACCCGGCGACGGTTTCGTGGCCAAGCGCCCCGTGCCGAGCCCGGTGCTCCCCCAGCACGCGGGCTGAACCGCCCGGCCGGCTTCAGCGGGAGCCGGTTCCGTCGCGCCGGGGCCGGGCCGCCAGGACCGCCACGTCGTCCTCGGCGTGCCGCGCGCCCAGGCCGGTGAGGACGGTGTTCAGGATGTCCTCCACGCCGTCGCCGGGCCGGAACCGGATCCGGGCGAGCCGTTCCAGGGACACGTCGATGTCCTCGCCCCGCCGCTCGACGAGGCCGTCGGTGAACATCAGCAGGGTCTGCGTCTCGTCCAGGGCGTAGGTGGTGGGTTCGTAGCCCCCGAGCCCGGTGCCGAGCGGCGGTCCGACCGGCATCGGCAGAGCGACCGTCCCTCCCCGGCCACCGATCACCGTGGGCGGCAGGTGCCCGGCACCGGCCAGCGTCACCCTGCCCCGGGCCGGGTCGACCCGGGCGATCAGACAGGTGGCGGGCCTGCGGTCAGGTGCGCCTGCGGAGATGTCGTCGAGCTGGCGCAGGATGCGCTGCGGCGGCAGATCGGCCGCGGCCAGGGAGCGCAGGTCGGAGCGGTACGCGGCCATGTCGACGGCGGCCTCCACGCCGTGCCCCATGACGTCGCCGACCACCAGCAGCGTGCGCCCGAAGTTCAGCCGTACCGTCTCGCACCAGTCACCGCCCACCAGGGCGCGCCGGCCGGCGGGCAGATAGCGGGTCGCCACGTCGAGGTTCGGGTGCGGACGTCCCGGTTCGGCGCGCAGGGCGCGCTGCAGGTCCCCGGCGGTGCGGCTGACACCGGCGTAGTCCCGGGCGTGCCGGAGATGGGAGGCGGCCCGCTCCGCGAGAAGGGCGAGCAGACGGGCCTCGGTCGGGGTGAAGGCAGCGTGCTCCCGGGCGCAGACGAGGATGCCGTAGCGCAACGCGCCGGTGGCCACGGGCACGCACAGCGCGGGACGTGACCGCCCGGGCGCCGTGGGACCGGCCGGCGAGCAAGCCTGCGCCTGGGCCCACGGGTCCACCGTGTCCCGCGCGATCGCCGTGGCCCACCGGAGGTCCGGCAAGGCGTCCGCGTCGCCGGCGATCGCCCCGTACCCCGAGACGGTCGCGCCCTCGACCCGGACGACCGCGGCCGAGCAGCCGAAGCGGTCGGCGACCGCCCGGGTCAGCTCGGCGCAGGTCGTCTCCTCGTCGAGGGTCGTGCCGATCCCGGACACCGCGGTCCGCAGCGTCTCCAGCGCCTCGACGACGGTGCCGCACGAGTCCGCCGCCGGGGGCGCGTCCACCGGCGTGGCGGTGCGGAGCGACCGGATCAGCCGCACGACTCTGGACACCTTCAAATCGTGACAAACAGCGGCGCCACCCGCACAGTACTCGGCCCCACCGTCACCGCCGCCGCACGCTCCAGTCGAAGCTCCCCCGGCACACCGGCGCCCCCGACGCGTCGACGACCTCGACCTCGGTGGACAGCCGGACCCGGTCCGTCTCACGCGTCCACAGCGGGCGCAGGGCGTCGCGGGCCTCGTCCGTCAGACGACAGGAGGCCAGGAGCCGTCCGCGCGCCGGGGCGAGGAACTCCACGGAGGCGGATCGGCCGAGCGGCACGACGCCCTCCATCTCACCGTCGTCGCCGGCGGCCGCGATGATCGCCGCCAGGTCGGTCGCGTCGATCAGGGCGACGAGGCCGCCGGAGTGCAGTGAGCCGATGACGTTGGCCAGCTCCGGAGGCGTCCGCAGCGCCACCTCGGCCGCGGCGTCGGCGGCGCGGACGACCTCGACACCGGCGGTGCGGTGTGCGGGTATCGGCTCCAGCAGTGTGCGGGCCGGCGCGGTCCTGTCCATGGCCGCAGCCTCGCACGGGCTGCTGGCCGGGAGGTGTCCGCGAGGACAACAGCCCCGTCGCCGCATCACGTGATCGACGCCACACGGGTATCGATGTTCAAAATTTGAAGCACATCGGCTATGGTCTGTCTATCCCATTCAAATTTGAACAAGCCGTCGCCCTCGGGAGATGCCATGACCGCCCACGCCCCAGCCGCCTCCGTCCGCACCCGTGTCACCATCCCGCTGCGCTTCCCCGACGGCTACGAAGTCACCGCCGAGTCCGTCACCTTCCACGGGCTTGTCGACGGCAAGGAACACGTGGCGCTGATCCTCGGCGATCCCGCCGCGGCCCCGGCGCCGCTGGTACGACTGCACTCGGAGTGCCTGACCGGGGACGTCTTCGGCTCCGCCCGCTGCGACTGCGGACCCCAGCTGCGCGAGGCCGTCGAGCGCATCGCCGAAACCGGCGGCGTCCTGCTCTACCTGCGCCAGGAAGGCCGCGGCATCGGCCTCTACAACAAGCTCGACGCCTACGCCCTGCAGGACGCGGGCCTGGACACCTACGAGGCCAACACCGCCCTCGGCCTGCCCGAGGACGGACGCGACTACACCGCCGCCGCCCAGATGCTCACCGCACTCGGCATCACCGGACTCGACCTGCTCACCAACAACCCCGACAAGGCGGGCCAGTTGCGGGCCCTCGGCGTCGACGTCCGCCTCGTGCGGCCCACCGGCGTCCACACCACCCCCAGCAACCTGCGCTACCTCCACGCCAAGGTCCGCCACACCCACCACACCCTCGCCCTGCCGCGCCTCGCCGGCCTCGCCGGCTGACGCCCTCACCCCGGAGTCGCACCATGCCCACGTCCCACGGCCGCGCCGCCACCGACGCCGCCCCGCGCTACGCCAAGCAACTCGCCTCGCACTTCGGCCGGAAGATCCCCACCGAGGAGCTGCCCGAAGGGCGCCACCGCCTCACCTTCCAGCAGACCGACGTCCTGCTGGAGCCCGCGGAGGACCACCTGCTGATCCGGGTGACCGCGCCCGACGCCTCCACGCTCGGCACCATCCGGGACGTCGTGGCCAGCCACCTCGAACGCTTCGGCCGCCGCAACGAGTTGACCGTCGTCTGGGAGCAGTCGTGAAGGCCGTCACGATCGACGGCTTCGGCGCCGAGCCGCGCCTGACCGACCTGCCCGTGCCGCGGCCGGGCCCGGGAGAGCTGCTGGTACGCCTCCACGCGGCCGCGCTGAACCCCTTCGACTGGAAAGTGGCCGACGGCGCCCTCAAGGACGCGGTCGAGCACCGCTTCCCCCTCGTCATGGGCTCCGACGGCGCCGGAGTGGTCGAGCGCATCGGCGAGGGCGTCAACCGCTTCCGCCTCGGCGACACCGTCTACGGCCAGTTCATGAACGTGGCCCGGGGACACGGCTCGTACGCGGAGTACGCCCTGGTCCCGGAGGACGGAAGGCTCGCCCGCATACCCGAGGACCTCCCGTTCGGTGTCGCCGCGGCCCTGCCGACCGCCAGTGCCACCGCCTACCAGGCCATCGAGGCGGCCCGGCTGGACACCGGGCAGATCATCCTCGTCAACGGCGCCTCCGGGGGCGTCGGTCAGTCGGCGGTCCAGTTCGCCGTCCACGAAGGCGCACGGGTGCTGGCCACCGCCGCCCCCGACATCGCCGGTCACCTCCGCGACCTCGGCGCCCACGAGACCCTCGACTTCACCGCCGCGCCCGTCGCCGAGCAGGTGCTGGCCGCGCACCCGGACGGCATCGACGCCGTCCTGGACCTGATCACCCACCCCGGCGGAGACATCGACGCCTTCGCCGCCCTGCTCAAGCCCGGCGGCCGGCTGATCAGCACCAACCACGCCACCGACCCCGAGGCCCTGGCCGCCCGTGAGATCCACGGCGTCAACCTCTCCAGCAGCCCGAGCCAGGCCGAACTCGCGGCCCTCGCCGACCTCACGGCCGCCGGAAAGCTCCGCGTCACCGTCGACGCGGAGATCTCCCTGGCCGACGCCCCCGCCGCCGTGGCCCGCGCCCGCTCCGGCCACGCCCGAGGCAAGACGGTCATCCTGCTCTGAGCCGTACGGTCATCCGCGGCCCTGCTCGACGTACCCGCGGTCCTCGCACTCCCCCTCGACGACGTCCCGCCCGCGCCGCCGCCGCGGCACAGGCGTCGAGGTCCCGCGCGGGACGTAGACGTCTCCGCTCAGGCGGCGCAGCGGTGTCACCCGGCTGCGGATCCGTGACGTTCCAGTGGTGTTCATGGTCCCACCCTGCGACGCGGGAGCCGACGCAACCAGGTCCCTCCCGCACGCAGGATCACCGCTCCCGGTAGCGACACCACCACCGTCAGCGGGAATACGCGGGCTCCCGGCGCACGACCCAGCCGTACACGACCACCGAGCACAGGGCCGCGAACGCGCACCACGTCGAGACGAACTCCAGCCGCCAGAGCGCCCAGCACAGCAGCGCCCCCACCCCGGCCAGCAGACCGAGTCCGCGCACCCAGCGGTCGGTGGCCAGCAGCAGCGCGCCGACGGTGGCCAGCAGATACCCCGCCACGAGCAAAGCCCCATGTGTCAGCCCGAGCACGTAACCGACGGTGTGGCCCCGGATCTCGGCGCGGACGGGACGGGTGGCGATGGCGTACGACAGCGCGGCGGCGGTCGCGACCCCGCTCGCCACGGGAACGGCGAGCCGGGCCCGGGCCTGTCGCGGACCCGCGCACAGCACGGCGAACGGCACCCACACCGCCAGCAGCGGAAAGGCGATCACCGCCCAGGCGACGGTGGCCGGACCCGTACCGCCGCCGGCATGCCAGACCCACGCCTCGACCAGCTGATGGGCGCCCAGCAGCAACGGCAGCGCGGCCAGCGGCAGTTCACGCACCCGACGTACCCGCGCCACACAGAAGGCGCCGACGGCGGCGATCCCGGCGCCGGCGACGAGATCGGCCGTCGCGCTCCAGCACATGGCTCCACCCTGACCTCGACCGTGCCGCGCCGCCACGGCGGACACCTGTGTGCGTACCGGTGCTCAGTCCGCCGGCGGCGGCCCGCTGGTCCCGCGTACCACCAGCTTCGGGTCCAACACGGCTTCCCGCGGATCGAGTTCGGGTTCCTCCAGCCGCTCCACCGCGAACCGCACCGCGTGTTCGGCCATCAGCACCGCGTCCTGCCGTACGGTCGTCAGGCCGATCGGCATCAGATGCGAGAGGTGGCTGTCGTCGTACCCCACGACGGACATGTCCCGGGGGACCTCGACACCGGCCCGGGTCAGCGGCATCAACAGGCCCATCGCGCACCGGTCGTTGCCCGCCAGGACGGCGGTGGGCAGGGGCAGGCCCCGGTCGCGCTCCTGAAGCAGCAGACGTCCGGTCTCGATGCCGGACTCCTCGGTGTGGTCCCCGGGCAGGACCCGCGCCTCCTCCTCCAGCCCGTGCCGGCGCATCGCCGCCCGGTAGGCCCGCCGCCGCTCGGCCGACCCCGGGCCCCGGCCGCCGTCGATGTGCAGGATCCGGCGGTGGCCGAGTTCGACCAGGTGGTCCATGGCCTGACGGACGCCCTTGCCCTCGGCGGAGTGGACGAAGTCCACGTGGGCGTGCGGGACCCGGCGGCTGACGGAGACGGCGACCGTGCGGCGCCCCAACTCGTCCAGGAAGGCGGGCTCGGCGAAGGAGCCGAGCAGGATCACCGCTTCGCAGCGGTGGCTGAGCAGCGCCTCGACGGCCTTCTCCTCGCTGCGGCCCCGGGTGGCGCCGGAGAGCAGGACCTCGTAGCCGAGACGTTCGGCCTCGGGGTAGATGCCCTCGATCAGGTTGGTGTGGAAGGTCTGCTGGACGGTGAACATGACGCCGAGCGTGCGGCTGCGGCCGCGCGCCAGCAGCCGGGCCGCGCTGTCGGGCCGGTAGCCGATCTCGTCGGCGACCCGCAGCACCCGTTCCCGGGTCTCCTCGCTCGCGCCCGGCTGGTTGCGGAACACGATCGAGACGAGCGCCCGCGAGACGCCGGCCTTCTCGGCGACGTCCGCCATCGTGGGCCGCTGCTTGCCCGATGCTTCCACCTGTGACCACCCTCCGACGCCGCCCACCCTATTGGCATGACCTTGGGCTGGGGACATCGTACCCGGCTAGCGCGCACTAATAGAGCGCGCGAGTGACGTGTCGGACCACCACCCGCACAACGAAGGTGCGTCACCATCTTGACCGGTGACGCACCTCGTGCGAGTCTGAGTCCCGCGGCGGACCGCGGAACTCGATCCGCCAAGCGAACAGCGGAGGTTGACCGTGGAGATCCAGAGCACCCCGGACAGCGCTGCGGCCGCGCGCCACGCACGGTTCGGCACGTTGCCCGAGCGCATCCGCTACGAGGACATGACCGAGGAGAAGGCGGCCACACCGCACGACCCGGCGCGGGAGGCCTACGACCCCGAGGGCGCCTGGATGTCCTTCTCCTGCCTGGCGGCGGACCTCGGTCTGTGAGACACCTGCGCCGACCGAGGATTCATCACCCATCAGGACGGTGAGGTCGACACACCTAGTGCCAGTTGCTGATCCTGACGTCCTGAGGTGCCGGGTCACCCTTTCCGGTCTCGACGAGCTTCTTGAGGCTCATCAGGAAGGTCGCCCACTTGGTGCTGCAGTGGTACATGAACTCCACCGGCTCCCGCCAGCCTTCGTGCCGGAAGAGGACGATCGTGTAGTCGTCCTCCTGCTTCAGGTCGAAGTGGATGTGGGTGCCGACCCATTCCTCGGGACCGTCGACCACCTCCCAGCGCACCAGCTCGCGGGGCCGGGCCTCCAGGACCTTGATGTCGAACCCGCCGGGCTCGAAGCGGAACCGGACCACTCCCCCGGTCTCGGGGTCGCCTTCGGTGTCCTGGGTCCACCAGTTCGCCAGCCCGTCGACCGTGGTCAGGGCCGCGTAGACCTCGTCGGGAGACGAGGTGACGCCGATCCTGTGCAGGATGTCCACCATGTCGATTTCTCCTTCTCCGATGTTTCTCGGGCGCCCGCCGCGCTCGCGCGCGGTCAGCGCTCCTGGTTACGGCGCTGGATCGCCTCGGCGATCCGCTTGATGCGTTGGAGCCGGGCGTCCCAGGCGGCGCCGACCGCTGACAACTGGGCCACGGCCCGGGCGAGTTGGGCCTCGTCGACCCGGTAGAGACGCTCGCGTCCGGACGGGGTGACATGGACCAGTCCGACCCGGCCGAGCACGACGAGGTGCTTGGTCACGGCCTGCCGGGTGACCGGCAGACGCTCGCTGAGCGTGGTCGCCGTACCGCCGCCGTCGGCCAGCAGCAGATCGAGCATCCGCCGGCGTATGGGGTCGCCCACCGCCGACCAGAGTTCGTCGTCGATGGCGGTGCTCACGACGTCGACACCACCCGGTCGACGTAGGTGACGAGCCGCGGCAGGAAGTGGTCCCAGCCCGTGACGTGCTCGCGGTAGCGCTCTTCGAGTACGGCGGCCTCCCAGCCGTTCTCCCGGAAGCCGCCCTCGGAGAACCGCAGCAGCGTGCCGGTTCCGGAGGGGACCAGGTCGAAGATCACCAGCAGCGAGTTGTCGACCGACGCGACCTCGCCCTCCTCGTACGCCCACCGGAAGGAGAAGCGCCGGGGCGGGTCGGCCTCCAGCACGGTGAGCGGTACGACGTTCGCCTCCGGGTTCGTTCGGTCGCCGAACACGACGACCCCGGTGGCGCCGGGCTCGGGCTTGAGCTCCGCCTCGTCCGGCCACCACTCCCGGAGGTGTTCGGGCGTGCTGATCACCTCGTACACGACCTCGGGTGCGGCCTCCACGTAGATCTCGCGCTCGATGCTGCCGTACTCCATCCGCCCTCACTCCATTCGCAACCTTTGGTTGCACATCACCGTACGCCGGAAGCGGCGAACATGCAACCATTCGTTGCGCGACGGGGTCCGTCAGGACAGCGGGGGCGGGGGCAGCTGGAGGTGGCGTACATCCTCCGGGACGGGCCCGCTGGGGCGAAACAGGGGTGCCGACTCTCCGTCCGCGGCCGTGGCCGGCGCGTCGGTCAGGCGCATGCGGTCGCGCAGGCGGCCGTAGAAGTCGGCTGGGCTGAGCCTGACCAGGCGCAGCGGCTCCGGTGCCGCGATCACCCCGATCCAGTCCCCGGGTTCGAGGACTCCGCGCGGCTGGCCGTCGACGCTGACGGCGGCACGCCCGGAATGCGGCAGCACGCGCAGGGCGATCGGCTCGTCGGCGTTGGCGATCACCGTGCGGTTGAACGTCATGTGCGGGGCGACCGGCGTGAACACCACCGCCCGCATCCGGGGCGAGAGCACCGGTCCCCCGGCCGCGAAGCTGTAGGCGGTCGAGCCCGTGGGGGTGGCGACGATGAGACCGTCGGCGGAGTACGAGGCCAGCAGCCGGCCCGCGATGTAGACGCCGACGGCCACCTGGCGGTCCCGGGCCAGCTTCTCCACCACGATGTCGTTGAGCGCGGTGACGTCCAGCGCCACGCCCCAGGAGTCGTCGTCACCGGACCGCGGCGGTGGCGGCGGCAGCGCGGGGCCCCGGCCGTAGCACAGGATCTGCTCCATGTCGGAGGGCATCTCGAGCGGCCTGGACGCCCGCATCGTGAGGGTCATCCGCTCCTCGCACTCCGAGCGCCCGGCGTGCACGGCGTCCAGCGCCCGTTCGACCTCGGTGACCGGGGTCTCGGTCAGGAAGCCGACCTTGCCGAGGTCGACGCCGAGCACCTGGATGTTCTTCTTGGCCGCGATACGGGCGCCGCGCAGGAAGGTGCCGTCCCCGCCGAGGGTGACGATCAGGTCGGGACCGCCCGCGGCCCGCATCTCCTCCCGGCCGCTTCGGCGGCTGCCCTGCCCCTGCCACACGTCGATGTCCACGCAGCCGATGTCGCGCCGCGCGCACCACTCGCGCACGGCCCGCGCTCCCGACACCGCCTCGGGACGTCCTTCGTGCACGACGAGTCCCAACCGGCTGATCGGCATGTCGTCTCCCGGGCTGCCGTGGTCTGTCTGCGGGCTCTGTGACATGGTCACAGCTTTGGCGGACGCCTGCCATGAGGCTGACGGACAACCCCAAGTCCGGATCCCTCTCGGTCATCTGTATTCGAGATGATCGACATCTTGCATCATCGGCCACAGGTGCGGAAGCTTCCTCCCGGCATCGGTGCTGAAGCCCTACGAGCGCCGACGCGGCCGCTCGCCGAAGCTTTCCGTCCCGAGACCGAGAAGGCGGCCATGTCCCCGGATACCGGCTCCATTCGCTCACACACAGCTCCAGCCCAGGACGCCGCGCCGGCGTCCGGCGTGCCCGGCAGGCTCGTCGCGCTGCTGGCCGTCGCCTCCGGGCTGACGGTCGCCAACCTCTACTACGCCCAGCCCCTGCTCTCGACGCTGCGCTCGGTCTTCCACACCGGTACGGCGACCGTCGGCCTGATCATCACCGTCACGCAGATCGGGTACGTCGCCGGGATGCTGCTGCTCGTCCCGCTCGGTGACCGCGTCGAGAAGCGGCGCCTGGTGACGGTCCTGCTGGCCGTCACGACCCTCGCGCTCGTGGCGGCCGGTACGGCGACCGGGTTCGCCGTGCTGCTGGGCGCGTCCCTGATCGCCGGAGCCACCTCGGTGGTGGCGCAGATCCTGGTGCCGTTCGCCGCCGGGCTGGCCCCGGACCACGCCCGGGGCCGGATCGTCGGGCGGGTGATGAGCGGCCTGCTCACCGGGATCCTGCTCTCCCGGACCCTGAGCAGCCTGGTCTCCGACGCCGCGGGCTGGCGGGTGGTCTACCTGGGCTCCGCCGCGCTCATGGCGATCCTGGCCGTGACCCTGCATCTGACGCTGCCGGAGCACGCGCCGACCACGGCGGCGCCGTACCACCACGTCCTGCGCTCCACCGTCCGCATGGTGCGCACGCACCCCGAGCTGCTGCGCCGCGGCCTCTACCAGGCGGCGATGTTCGGCGCGTTCAGCGCGTTCTGGACCACGGTGTCCTTCCTGCTCACCGGGCCGGAGTACGGCTACTCCGCGATCGGCGTGGGGCTGTTCGCCCTGGTCGGTGCGGCGGGCGCGGCCGTGGCGCCGCTGGCGGGCCGCTGGGCCGACCGGGGGCTGGCCCGGCCGGTGACCGGGATCGCGTTCGGGGTCGGCGCCCTCGCCTTCGTGCTGGCCGGGCTCGGACAGCACACGATCGTGCTGGTCGCGCTGGCCGCCGTCCTGCTCGACACGGCCGTGCAGACCACGCTCATCGTCGGGCAGCACACCATCTACCGGCTGGACCCGGCCGCCCGGGCCCGCCTCAACAGCGCCTTCATCGCCGTCTTCTTCGCGGGCGGCGCACTGGGCTCGCAGCTCGGCTCGGTCGCCTACCACGCGGCGGGCTGGAACGCGGTCACCGCGCTGGGCGCCGTCCTTCCCGTCCTCGCCCTGCTGTACTGGCTGACGGAGCGGCGCACCCGCTGAACGGTCAGGCGGGCTGCCAGAGTTCGATCCGGTTGCCGTCGGGATCGGTGACCCAGCCGAAGCGGCCGACGCCCTCCATGTCCTGGGTCTCCGGGTCCACGTCCGCTCCCTTGGCGCGCAGCTGCGCGAGCATGGCGTCCAGGTCGCGGACCCGGAAGTTCAGCATGGTCTGCTGAGCCCGGGAGCCGAAGTAGTCGGTCCCGGACTCGAAGGCCGCGAACACCGTGTCCCCGGGCTCCTGACGCCACAGGCCGTGCTCGTCGGTGTCCAGGCCCAGACACTCCCGGTACCACGCGCTCAGGGCCTGCGGGTCGCCGGCCCGCAGGAAGTATCCGCCGATTCCCAGCACACGTTCCATACCGCCATCCTGCCAGGACCGGCCGTCCGCGGCCGGGCGAACTCCCGGTCCCGGCCGGTCAGGTGATGTGCCGCAGCAGCGCGGCGACCGCCGGCGGCACGGGGCCGGGCGGACGGGCCAGCAGGACGTCCCAGTGCGGGGCCTGCCGGGTGAAGCGGCGCAGGGTCAGATCCGGGAAGCGGGCGGCGATCGACTCCGGCATGACGCAGACCCCGAGATCGTGCCGCACCAGCTCGGCTGCGGCCACGATGTCGTTGACCTCGAACACCGCGCCGCGCTCCACCCCGGCCGACCGGTAGGCCCGGTCCACGGCCTGGCGGACGGCCCATCCGGGGGCGAAGTCGACGAACGGCAGGCCGGCGGTCTCGGCGAGGGTGACCTCGTCGGGGCGGGCGAAGGACCGGGCGGGTGCCGCCGCCAGCACCATCTCCTCACGGGCCAGCACCGTGGTGACCAGCCCCCGTTGCTGTTGCCGGTCGAAGGCCACGACGGCGAGGTCCACCGACCCCTCCCGCAGGGCCTGCCGGATGTCGACGACCGCGGCCTGCCGCAGCCGGACCACGATCCGGGGGTGCTCGGCGCGCAGCGCGGCCAGCGCCCGGTGCAGGTCCGCCCACACGCCCTGCATCGTGCCGACCGTGATCCGCCCGCGCAGTTCACCGCGTGCGGCGGCGGCCGCCTCGCGGGCCTGCTCGGCCGCCCGCAGCGCGGCACGCGCCGCCGGCACGAACTCCTCGCCCGCCGCGGTGAGCGTCACCCGGTGCGTGGTGCGGTCGAAGAGCCGGATGCCGAGCTCCTTCTCCAGCTCGCGCACGGTGCCGGAGACCGCCGACTGCACCACGTGCAGCCGGCGGGCGGCCGCCGTGAAGCCGCCCTCCTCGGCGACCGCGACCACGACCTCCATCTGCCGAAGGTCCATTCCCGCTCCCCCGCATCGCTCCACGGCCACCGACGTGCACCCGATCATCGCATCCACGGCGGGGCCGCACCCCGTCCCGCCACCCCTGATACCCGCAGGGCATGACAGCGGCCCGAAGAGGTCTTGGACGCCCCGCCGCGACCGCCCGCACGCTGAAGCCGACGTACTCGACACCCCCGTTCGACACCCCCTTGAGGAGTACATCGATGAAGGTCTTCCTGACCGGCGGGTCCGGTTACATCGGCAAGGCGACGATCACCGCCCTGATCCGGCACGGGCACACCGTGGAGGCGCTGGCCCGCAGCGAGGACGCGGCCCGTGCGGTCGGCGGGCTGGGGGCCGTACCGGTGACCGGTGGTCTCGGCGACCTCGACGTGCTGAACGCCGCCGCGGCCAGGGCCGACGCCGTCGTCCACCTGGCGCAGGCCGACACCGGGGAAGCCGACCTCGCGGCGGCCGGAGCCCTGCAGGACGGGATCGGCTCCGGCACGTACGTCCACACCGGCGGGACCTGGGTGTACGGCGACACGGACGGTGTGGCCGACGAGACCGCGCCGTGGAACCCGCCGCCCGTGGTCGCCTGGCGCCGCCCGGTCGAGGAGGCGGTCCTGCGGCGGGCGGAGCGCGGCGGGCGCCCGGTCGTGGTCCAGCCCGGACTGCTGTACGGCGGTGAGAACCGCCTGATCGACCTGTTCTTCACCGCCCCCGGCCGGCGGGCGGGGGCCATCCCGTACATCGGCGACGGCGGCAACCACTGGGCGCTGGTCCACGTCGACGACGTGGCGGAGCTCTACGTCGCCGCGCTCGGGGCCCCGGCGGGTTCGGTGTACGTCGGCGTGGGCGGGGTGAACCCGACGGCCAGGGAGGTGGCCCTGGCGCTGAGCCGGGCGGCGGGCATCGCGGGGAAGACGGTCTCGAACTCCCTGGACGAGGCACGTGAGCGCATGGGCGTCATCGCCGACGCCTTCGCCCTCGACCAGCGCTTCACCCCGGCCCGCGCCCGCACCGAGCTGGGCTGGACGCCGGTCCACACCGACCCGCTCGCCGATCTCGAACGCGGCTGAGCGGATCAGCGGGCGGCGGGAACCGGCTCGCGCACCATGAACACGTCCACCGGATCCTCGCTCTCGACCCGGAAACCGTGCCGTTCGTAGAGCCTCCGGGCCGGGCTGCCCCTCAGCACGTTCAGCCGGATCGGCGCGTCGTCGCGCTCGTGCCGTTCCAGGAGCGTACTGAGCACGGCCGAACCGATGCCCCGGCCCTGGAACGCGGGGTCCAGGTAGAAGTGCTCCAGCCAGTGGGCGTCCTGGGCGGGCCGCAGCGCCACGCAGCCGGCGAAGGCGCGGGCGACCTCGATCACCCAGGTGTGCGCCGGGACGAACCCGTCCCGCAGCCGCTGCCGCACGCGGTGTTCGTCGTAACGGCCGAGCCGTTCCAGGTCCGGTCGCATGACCTGCGCCCGCAGCTCGGCCACCGCCTCGACGTCCGCCGCCGAAGCCGGCCGTATCTCCCAGTCCGCCATGATCGGGATGCTATCCGGCCGCTCCTCGGCCGCCGTCGGACTGGTGCTGCCGCGCGAGAGCGAGGGCGATCTCCACGAAGTCGCGGACCAGGGGCGAGCGGCGGACCGCCGTCCACGCCAGGCACACCTGGCTGGGCCCGATGTCCTCCACCGACACGGCGACGACGTCGGGCCGCGGGTAGAAACCGGCCGTGGACAGCGGGAGCACGCACACTCCGGCCCCGGCGGCGACGAGTTCCAGCTTCTCCTCGACATGGCGGATCGGCGGGTTCCCGGGCCGGTCGGCCCGGCGCAGCTCCAGCGCCACGTCACGCCATTCGGGCACCGCCTCCGGGTCCTGGAGCAGGTGCTCGGCGGCGAGGTCGGAGACGGCGACGGCCTGCTTGTCCGCCAGCCGGTGTCCGACGGGGAGCATGACCACCCGCGGCTCCTGGAACAGCGGGCGTACCTCCAGGCCCTGTTGGTCGACGGGCAGCCGGACGACGCTGACGTCGGCCCGCCCGTCCCTGAGCACCTCGACCTGGTCGTCCCAGCTGGTGCGCAGGAGGCGGACGCCGAGGCCGGGACGGCGGGCCGTCAGCGCGCGGACCTCGGCGGTCACGGTGATGCCGGGCATGAAGCCGATGGTCAGGGTCGGCACGCCGGTGGCGGCGTCGGCGACCCTCCTGGCCAGTGCCTCGGCGGAGGCGAGGAGTGGACGGGCGTCCTCCAGGAGCTGTTCGCCGGCGGCGGTCAGCTCGGTGCCGCGGTGGTCCCTGCGGAGCAGTTCGGCGCGCAGTTCGTCCTCCAGCGCGCGGATCTGCCGGGAGAGCACCGGCTGGGCGATGTGCAGCCGCTCCGCCGCACGCCCGAAGTGCAGCTCCTCGGCCACGGCCACGAAGTAGCGCAGCTTGCGCAGGTCCACGTCCATGCGTCACCGCCCTTCCTAGGCCAGGATCTCCTGTTCGGCCACCGACGCGGCATGTCCTCGCACATGGTCCAGGAACCGCCCGGAGCTCGGCGGGAGCGTACGGGAGGTCAGCCAGGCGATGCCGATGTCCCGGGCCGCCTCCACGTCGGTGACCTGGAGGTAGGACGGTCCGCCGGCGGGCGCGGCGGCGTGCGGGCGTGGGACCAGCGCGACGCCCAGGCCCGCGCCGACCAGGCCGCGCAGGGTGGCGACCTCGTCCCCCTCGAAGCCGACCCGGGGGCTGAAACCGGCCTCGCCGCACAGTGCCTCGGTCACCGAGCGCAGGCCCTGCTCGTGCCGCAGCAGGATGAAGGGCTCCTCGGCTACCTCGGCCAGCCGGGCCCGGCGGCGCTGGGCCAGCCGGTGCCCGGGAGGCACGGCCAGCCACAGCGGTTCGACCAGCAGACGGCGCCAGGTGATCAAGGGGTGGCCGGGGTCGCCGGCCGTGAGGAGCAGGTCAGCGGTTCCGTCCAGCAGCGAGGCGATGAGAACGGCCTCACTCCCCTGGCGCAGTTCGAACCGGGAGAGCGGGAACCTCTCCCGGAAGCCGGTGATCAGCGGGGGCAGCAGCCAGGTGCCCAGGGAGTGCAGGAAGGCCAGCGGGATCAGGCCCGCTTCGGGGGACACGGTCTCGTGGACCGCGCGCAGAGCCCGGTCGAGGCGCTCCAGTGCCGCGTCCGCGTGTTCCTTGAAGGCGCGTCCGGCCGGTGTCAGCCGCAGCACGCGCCCCACCTGCTGGAAGAGCTCGGCGCCGACCTCAAGCTCGAGGCGGCGCAGCGCCCGGGAGAGGGCCGGCTGGGTCATGTGCGCCTCCTCCGCGGCCTGGGTCACCGTCACACCGTCGGCGACCGCGACGAAGCAGCGCAGTACCTGCACGTCCATGCGATCCATGTTACCGGTGCATGGGTTTCCCCGTATCGAGTCATTGGACGCATGGAAGTTCGGGGGCCACTCTGGGAGGGACAGGGGCGACCGGCGGGTCGCGATCCGGACACGTCATGGAGCGACGATGAGTACCCAGTGGAAGCCGCAGGCCAACCAGTTCGAGACCTCGGCGCGCGGCCGGGCCGTCCTGGCCGATCCCCGCCTCAACCGCGGTACGGCCTTCACCGAGCGGGAGCGCCGGGACCTGGGTCTGGACGGACTGATCCCGCCCCGCGTGCTCACCCTGGACCAGCAGGCCGACCGGGCCTACGGCCAGTACTCGGCCCAGCCCACCGACCTCGCCAAGCACGTCAACCTGGCGGCCCTGCACGACCGCAACGAGGTGCTGTTCTACCGTCTGCTCAGCGACCACCTCTCGGAGATGCTGCCGATCGTGTACACGCCGACGGTCGGCACGGCCATCGAGCGGTACAGCACCGAGTACCGGCGTCCGCGTGGCATCTACCTGTCGGTCGACGCGCCCGAGGACATGGAACGCGCACTGCGCGCCTCGGGGCTGGGCGCCGAGGACGTCGACCTGGTCGTGGCGACCGACGGCGAGGCCATCCTGGGCATCGGCGACTGGGGAGTGGGCGGCATCGACATCTCGGTCGGCAAGCTCGCCGTCTACACGGCCGCGGCCGGGATCGACCCCGCCCGCACCCTCGCCGTCGTCCTCGACGTCGGCACCAACCGCAAGCAACTCCTCGACGATCCGCTCTACTTGGGCAACCGTCACCCGCGGGTGGACACGGAGACGTACGACGCCTTCATCGAGCGCTACGTCACCACCGCCGAACGTCTCTTCCCCGACGCGCTGCTGCACTTCGAGGACTTCGGACCGGCCAACGCACGCCGCATCCTGGACCGTTACCGGGGCGAGCACTTCGTCTTCAACGACGACGTCCAGGGCACGGGCGCGGTCAACCTCGCCGCGGTGCTGTCCGGCGTACGGGCCAGCGGGATGCCGCTGCCCGAGCACCGGGTGGCGGTCTTCGGCGCCGGTACGGCGGGCATGGGCATCGCCGACCAGCTGCGGGACGCCATGGTCGCGGAGGGGCTGAGCCGTGAGGAGGCCACCGCCCGCTTCTGGGCCGTGGACCGCTACGGGCTGATCACCCGCGACCAGGAGGGACTGCGCGACTTCCAGGCCCCCTACGCCCGTCCCGCCGACGAGGTCGCCGACTGGCGGCGGGACGACAAGGTCGAGGGCATCTCGCTGGAGGAGGTCGTCCGGCGGGTACGGCCGACCGTGCTGATCGGCACCTCCGGCCAGGGCGGCGCCTTCACCGAGGGCATCGTGCGGGAGATGGCCGCGCACACCGAGCGCCCGATCATCCTGCCGATGTCCAACCCGACCCGGCTCGCCGAGGCGGTGCCCTCCGAACTCCTGGACTGGACGGACGGGCGGGCGCTCGTCGCGACGGGCAGCCCGTTCGAGCCGGTGACCAGTGGCGGGGTGACCTACGAGATCGGCCAGGCCAACAATGCGCTGATCTTCCCCGGCCTCGGTCTCGGCGCCGTCGTCGCCCGCGCCACCCGTGTCACCGACTCCATGCTCTCCGCCGCCGCCCACGCCGTCGCCGAGCAGGTCGACTCCACGGACCGGGGTGCCTCCCTCCTCCCCCACACCCGGGACCTGCGGCGCACCTCCGCCGCCGTGGCGGTCGCCGTGGCGCGGGCGGCCGCCGAGGACGGTGTCGCCCGCGAGACCGTGGACGACGGCATCGAGGAGCGGGTGCGCCGGGCCATGTGGGAGCCGGTGTACCGGCCGGTGGTGGCGGTCTGAGGTGCCGGGCACAGGGATCACCGTGAGCTGCGGGAGCATCGAACGCGGGCCCGGCAGGAGGTTGTTCGCGGCGACGAGGGCCGTCGTGAGCGAGGACGACCGGCTCGTCCCTCCGCTGCTGATGCTGACCCTGCTCAGTGGTGTGATCGACGCGGTCAGCCTGCTCGGTCTCGGCCATGTGTTCGTGGCGAACATGACCGGCAACCTCGTCCTCGTCGGCCTGTCGCTCACCGGCGCGCCCGGGTCCGCGCCCGCGGGTCCGCTGGTCGCGCTCGGCGGCTTCGTGGTGGGCGCCCTGCTGGTGCGCGCGGTGGCGCCACGCCAGGTCGGCCATCGCACGCTCCTCGGCATCTGCGCCGCGCTGGAGGCGGCCCTGTTCGTCGCGGCGGCCCTGGTGTGGTCGTACGACGATGTCGCGGTGCTGCCGATCCTGCTGGGCGCGGTGGCCCTTGGCATGCAGAACGCGGCGGTCCGACGGCTCGGCCTGGCCGGCCTGACGACGACCGTGATGACCAGCACGCTGACCGGCCTGGTCGCGGGCCGGGCCGAGGAGCGCACCGCGTCGACCTCCCGCCGGCAGGCGCTCAGTGTTCTCACCCTCGTCGCCGGTGCCGCGCTGGGCGCGGTGACCGTGCGGTCGGCCGGCACGCCCTGGACGCTGACGGCGGTCGCCGTGCTCGCGGTCGTGGTGGCGGTCACCGTGCTCGCGGGTCCGTCCGCCGAACGGGACGGATGACCGTCGCTCAGCCCGCGTTGGGCCGGGCGAGACCGATGTCGTACGCGAAGATCACCGCCTGGATGCGGTCGCGGGCGCCTATCTTCGCCAGGACGCGGCCGACGTGGGTCTTCACGGTGGACTCGGAGAGCACGAAGTGCGCGGCGATCTCGCCGTTGGTCCAGCCCTTGCCGATCGCTTCGAGGATCTCGCGTTCGCGGTCGGTGAGGCTGGTCAGTCTCGGGTCCTCGTCCGGATCGCGGCCGGTGGCCGGCCGGTTCTGGGCGTACTCGTCGAGGATGCGGCGGGTGAGGGCGGGCGCGATGACGGCGTCTCCGGCGGCCACCGCGCGGATGCCGGCGAGGAGCTCCTCGGGGCGGGCGTCCTTGAGGAGGAAGCCGCTGGCTCCGGCGCGCAGGGCGGCGTGGACGTACTCGTCGAGGTCGAAGGTGGTCAGCACCAGGATGCGGGAGCGGTCCCCGGCGGCGACGATGCGGCGGGTGGCCTCGATGCCGTCCATGCCGGGCATCCGGACGTCCATCAGGACCACGTCGGGGCGCAGTTCGGCGGCCTTGCGGACGGCCTCGGCGCCGTGCGCGGCCTCGCCGACCACGTCGGTCTCGGGGACCGACTCCAGCAGGATGCGAAAGCCGTAGCGCTGCAGCGGCTGGTCGTCGACGATGAGCACGGTCGTCACTCGGTACCGCCCTGGGGAGTGAGGTCGAGGGTGGCCCGGACGCTCCAGCCGCCGCCGGGTGCCGGGCCGGCGCTCACGTCGCCGCCGTAGAGAGCCGCCCGTTCGCGCAGCCCAACCAGGCCGTGTCCTTCCTCGCCCGGCGGTCCGGGCAGCAGGGCGGGGCCGGTGTCCCGGACGCGGATGGTCAAGGAGGTGTCCTCCACGAGGATCGCCAGGTGGACCCGGGTGTCGGGGCCGGCGTGCTTGAGGGTGTTGGTGAGGGCTTCCTGCACGATCCGGTACACCGTCAACTGCACCCCGCTGTCGAGGGTTTCCACGTCCCCGGCGGTGCGGTAGACGACCTCCAGACCGGCGGCGCGCACCCCGGCGCACAGGGCGTCGATGTCGGCGAGGCCGGGTTGCGGGCTGAGCGCGGGCTCGGCGCCGGACGTGCCCGCGGTCTCGCGCAGTACGCCGAGCACGCGCCGCAGTTCGCTCAGTGCCTGACGGCCGGTGTCACCGATGAGCTCCAGAGCTTCCTTGCCGCGTTCGGGGGCGAGGTCGGTGGCGTATCTGCCGGCGTCGGCGAGGGTGATGATGACGGACAGGTTGTGGCCGACGATGTCGTGCATCTCGCGGGCCACCCGGGCCCGTTCGGTGGCGACGGCCAGCCTGCCGCGCTGGTCGCGCTCGATCTCGAGGCGGGCCGCCCGCTCGCGCAGACCGGCGAGCTGGGCCCGGCGGATGCGGACCGTCAGCCCCAGCGCGAGGGCCGCGGTCGCCGTGCTCAGCAGGAAGAACAGGGCGTCCCACACCGACACCGCGTGCGACACGCGCAGCGCGACCACGGTCAGGGCGCCCGCCATGACCGCGCAGGCCCAGGGCAGTTGTCGCAGCCGCCCGTGCAGCACCAGGCTGTAGAGGGCGATGAACAGGGCGAAGTCCGCGCGCAGTCCGGCGCCCAGGGACCATTGCAGGAGGAAGACGGCCGTGATGACGCCGAAGGTCATGAGCGGCCGTCGCCGCCGCCACAGCAGCGGCAGCACCAGTCCGACCTGCACCGCCAGCATCGCCGGCAGGGGCAGGTCGGTGAGGGCGAGGCGGAGTCGGTGCGGTCCGTCGTCGTCCGTGGTGGCGCCGGTGGCGTGCAGCAGGTCCGGCACGCAGAACAGCAGGAAGACCAGGACCACGACCGCGGTGTCCAGCACCCACGGCCGGGCCCGGTCGGCCTGCCGCAGCCGCTGGCCGGCCCGGGCGAGCCGGGCGACCAGCGGCCCAAGGCCGCCGGCGTCGTCGAAGGTCACGGATGTCACCCGTCCATGGTGCAGGCGCTCAGACGTCGCTGCGCACCAGCCGGTAGGCCGCGCCGGCCAGCGCGAGGACCGTCCAGCCGAGGAAGACCCAGAGTCCGGCGCCGGGCGAGAGGCTGGTGGCGTCGTGGGTGAGGGCGTACATCGACTGACCGGCGTTGCTCGGCAGGTAGGGGCTGATGTTGTCCTGCCAGGAGCTGGGCAGCAGCGTCACCAGGCCCGGGATCAGCATCAGCGTGGCGACCAGCACCGAAATCCCGCCGGCCACCGAGCGCAGCAGCATGCCCAGGGCCGCGCCGATCACCCCGACCAGACCGAGGTACAGCCCGGCGCCGAACAGGGCGCGGACGACACCGGCGTGGGAAAGGCTCATGGCCGCCGGCGTGCCGGAGACGATGCCGCTGCCGATCTGGAAGGTGACGAACGCGCCGATCGTGCCGACGACGAGCACGACCACGCCGTACAGGGCGGCCTTGGACCACAGCACGGGCAGCCGGCGCGGCACCGCGGCCAGCGTCGAGCGGATCATGCCGGTGGAGTACTCGCCCGCGGTGACCAGGACACCGAGGACGCCGAGGGCAAGCTGGGCGAAGTCCGTGCCGAACAGGGACAGTTCGACGCCCGTCCGGCTGGCGAAGTCCTTGTCGAGGGTGCCGGAGTCGTACCCGGACTTGTAGCGGGCGGTGGCGATCAGCCCGAAGGCGACGAGGAACAGCAGCCCGAGCCCCAGCGTGATCCAGGTGGAGCGCAGGGACCACAGCTTGGCCCACTCCGAGCGGAGCACTCCCGCCGTGGTGACACGGTAGACGGGGCGTTCGGGGGTGGTGGTGGGCGGTGTCTCGGTGGTCGCGGTGATGGTGGTCATGCCGCCCTCCCGGGGGTCTCGATGGCGGTCGTGGTGCCGTGGTACTCCACCGCGTCCCTGGTCAGGTCCATGAAGGCCTGCTCCAGCGACACCGTGCGGGAGCTGAGCTCGAACAGGGCGATGCCGTGCTCGGCCGCCTTCAGGCCGATCTCGCGGGCGGTGACCCCGGTGACCTGGAGTTCTTCGGAGCCGATGTGTCCGGTGATGTCGACGCCGGGTCCGGCCAGCACCTCCCGCAGGCGCGCCGGGTCCTGGGTCGCCACCGTCACGGTGTCGCCGCCGGCCTGGCGGACCAGGTCCGACACGGTGGTGTCGGCCAGCAGCCGGCCCCGTCCGACGATGATCAGGTGGTCGGCGACGAGGGCCACCTCGCTCATCAGATGCGAGGAGACGAAGACCGTACGGCCCTCCTCGGCGAGCGAGGTCAGCAGGTTGCGGATCCACAGCACGCCCTCCGGGTCGAGCCCGTTGACCGGCTCGTCCAGCATGACCGTCTGCGGGTCGCCGAGCAGGGCGGCCGCGATGCCGAGCCGCTGCCCCATGCCGAGCGAGAAGGCGCCGGCCCGCTTCCGGGCCACACTGCCCAGTCCCGCGAGCTCGATGACCTCGTCGACGCGGCCGCGCGGGATGCCGTGGGTCAGCGCCAGTGCCTTCAGGTGGTTGTAGGCCGAGCGGCCCGGGTGGATCGACTTCGCCTCCAGCAGCGCGCCGACCTCCTGAAGCGGCGCGCGGTGCTGGGCGTAGCGACGGCCGTTGACCGTCACCGAACCGCTGGTCGGGGCGTCCAGCCCGACGATCATGCGCATGGTGGTGGACTTGCCCGCGCCGTTGGGTCCCAGGAAGCCCGTCACCGTGCCCGGCTTGACGACGAAGTCGAGCCCGTCCACGGCCGTCTTCTCCCCGTACCTCTTGGTGAGCTGCTGTGCCTCGATCATCCGCGTGCTCTCTCTCGGTCCGCGGCACCCGTCGGCCGCCGCACCTCACACGCTAAGGAACCGGACCGTCCGATCCGGTGGTACCGCGGTTCGATCTACGCCGGGCGGGTGGTACCGGGGTACTACGCGGGGTCGCACCCCCGGGGTCGGTCGCCGTCGGCGTTCAGCACGAGATCGAGCAGTCCGGGAAAGCGGGCCTCGAACTCCTCGCGGCGCAGCCGGTTGACCCGCCGGGGCCCCTCGTCCCGCTGCTCCACCAGGCCGGCACCGCGCAGGACGGAGAAGTGGTGGCTGAGCGCGGCCTTGCCGACCGGCACGTCGAAGCTTCCGCAGCTGCGGCTCCAGTCGGCGGAGCCCGCGAGCTCGCGGATCAGCTGCAGGCGCACGGGATCGGCCACCGCGGACAGCGCGGTGAGCACGGGGACGTCCTCGGGATCGGTGTGCACCGGTGCCGCGCGGTGACCGCCGCCCACAGCCTGCTTCGCCATGCCCCTCTCCCCGTCCCCGTCGTCCCGCCCACGCCGCTTGCCGAGTGTTCGATGAATATCTTACAGTCCCAGTGTTCGCTTTCCATTGAACACTGGCCGACGAAGACGGACCGAGAGGCGGGGACGACCCATGCGCGCAGTCGAGTTCCAGGAGTACGGCGGCCCCGAGGTGCTGAAGGTCGTAGCGGCCGACATCCCCGAGCCGCAGGCCGGACAGGTGACCATCGACACCGCCTATGTCGGCGTGAACTTCGCGGACCTCAAGGCACGCGCCGAGGGCTACCGGGTGCCGTCGCTGCCCTTCCGCCCCGGTCTGGAGGTCTCCGGCCGGGTCCGGGCCGTCGGTGAAGGCGTCGAGGGTCTGCGTCCCGGCCAGGCGGTCGTGGCGCTCGTCGAGGGCGCGGCGTACGCGGAGGTCGTCCTCGCCGAGCCGGCCACCGTCTTCCCGCTCCCCGAGGGCCTGGACCTGCGGACGGCGGCCACGCTGCCCACGGTGCTGCCGACGGCGCACGCCCTGCTCCACGAGGTGGGCCGGCTGCGCGCCGGGGAGAGCGTGCTGGTGCACGGCGCGGCCGGCGGCATCGGCACGGCGGCCGGACAGCTGGCCCGGGCGGCCGGCGCCGGCGCGGTCTACGGCGTGGTCTCCTCCCTGGGCAAGGCCGAGCACGCGCTCAAGCACGGCTACGACGAGGTGTTCACCGCCGACACCTTCTCCGACGACGTGCGCCGCGCCACCGGCGGCAGGGGCGTCGACCTGGTCCTCGACCCCGTCGGCGGCGACACCCTGCGCCGGGGCCTCGAAGCGCTGGCCGTCTTCGGACGCCTGGTCTCCTTCGGCAACGCGAGCGGAGCCGAGCCGTGGCGGGTGGGCCAGCCGGAGCTGTACCCGTACGGCAGCTCAGTCGCCGGATTCTCCATCCTCACGCTGGCCCGGTCCGCGCCCGAGGAGCTGCGCTCCCTGACCGGGCGAGCCTTCCGCAAGGTCACCGACGGCACGGTGAGCCTTCCGGTCACCGCGGAGTTCGCGCTGTCGGACGCGGCCGAGGCACACCGGCTGATGGGCGGGCGCACCTCCACGGGCAAGCTGCTGCTGCGCGCCACCGACTGAGCGGCGCCCACGGTCAGGCGGCGTGGCGGCGGACGGCACCGACGAGGTGGTCGACGTCCTCCGGGGTGGTGGCGAAGGACGTGACGAGGCGGACGACGCCCGGCTCCCAGCGGTCGTGGTAGAAGGCGTAGCCGTCGGCCAGGAGTCCGTCGATGACCTGCCGGGGGAAGCGGCAGAAGAGGATGTTGGCGTCGGCGGCACCGAGCAGTCCGACGTCGGGCACGGCCTTCAGGCCCTCCTGGAGGCGGGCCGCCATGGCGTTGGCGTGCTCCGCGTTGCGCAGCCACAGGTCGTCGGTGAGGTAGGCGTCGAACTGGGCGGCGTGGAAGCGCATCTTGGCGGCGAGCTGGCCGGCGCGCTTGGCACGGAAGGACAGTTCGGCGGTGAGTGAGCGGTCGAAGACGACGATCGCGTCGGCGGTCATGGTGCCGTTCTTGGTGGCCCCGAAGGACAGCAGGTCGACCCCGGCGCGCCAGGTCACGTCGGCGGGCGCGCAGCCGAGGGCGGCAACGGCACCGGCGAAGCGGGCACCGTCCATGTGCAGACGCAGCCCGGCGTCCTTGGTGATCGAGCCCAGGGTGCGTATCGCGTCCGGGGTGTAGACGGCACCGGTCTCGGTGGCCTGGGTGACGCTCACCACGGAGGGCTCCACGCTGTGCACGTCCCCGGCCTTGTGCCGTACGGCGGCGCGCAGTTCCTCGGGGTCGATCCTGGCGTCGGATCCGCCGAGCGGCACGAGCTTCGCGCCCGCGGTGTAGAACTCGGGGGCCCCGCACTCGTCGTTGTTGATGTGGCTGTCCCGGTGGCACAGCACGCTGCCCCAGGGCGGGGTGAGCGCGGCGAGGCTCAGTGCGTTGGCGGCGGAGCCGGTGGAGACCAGCAGGACGTCGACGTCCCGCTCGAACACCTCGCACAGCCGGCGCCGGACCGTGGCCGTGACGTCGTCGGCGCCGTAGGGCAGGGCCTGGCCCGCGGCGGCCCGGACGACGGCCTCGAGGACTTCCGGGGAGGCGCCGGCGGTGTTGTCGCTGCTGAAGACGCGGGCTGCGGGAGGAGCGGTGCTCATGGTGGTGTCCTTACGGTCCGTCAGGTGCGGGAGTGTTCGGTGAGCGTGGGGCGCGCCCGCCCGGGTCCGCGGTCTCGATGAGCTGACGCAGGGCGCCGAAGTAGACCTCGTGATCGGTCACGGCGGGCACGATCGCGGCGAGGTGGGCGGTCAGCGCGGGGAACCGGTCCGGGTCGAGGGCGGCCAGTGCGGCACGGGTGGCCGCCCGGGCGGGTCCGGGGTCGCGGTGGTCGACGAAGCCGGCGCCGCCGAGGGTGAGCAGATACATCCGCCGGTACGCGGTGATCGCCTCCTGCGGGGTCATGCCGGCGGCGAGACTGTCGGCGAGCTGCGGCTCGACGAGCCGCGCCAGCAGATTCGGACCGAGCCACGGGCGCGTCCCGCGCAGGGCGAGCAGGCCGGGATGGGCCGCCAGCAGCTCGTACAGCGCGGTGAACCGGGCCTCGGTGGCGGCGGCCCACTCGGTACCGGGCTCGACGTCGGGCAGCCTGGCGGCCACCTGGTCGACGCACAGGTCGAGCAGGCCCGCCAGGTCCGTGCAGCGCCGCTGGAGGGAGGCGAGCGAGATCTCCAGCCGCACGGCCAACGCCCGAAAGGTCAGCGCCTCGGGGCCGCCTTCGTCGACGAGCCCGAGGGCGGCTTCGGCGATGCGCTCGGGGGTCGCGCGGTCGAGAGCCGCGGAGTGGCGGGGCATACGGGTCAGCGTACGGTACGGCGTATCGATCCGGTGGACGCACATCCGCCCCCGTTGCCCGGGCACCAGTACCGCATGAAGCCCCAACCGCGTTTCACGCTGGCCGCGACCACCCTCGACGCACCGAACGCCCGCGCGCTCGCGCACTTCTACCAGGGCCTGCTCGGCTGGCCGATCCGGAAGGAGGAGCCGGACTGGCTGGAGATCGCGCCGCCCGACGGCGGCCAGGGACTGTCGTTCCAGACCGAGCCCCTCTTCACCCGTCCCCAGTGGCCCTCCGCCCGCTCCGACCAGCAGATGATGATGCACCTGGACATCGAGGTGACGGACCTCCCGTCAGCCGTCGAGCACGCCCTGGCGCTCGGAGCCACCATGGCGGACTTCCAGCCCCAGCACGATGTACGCGTCCTGCACGACCCGGCCGGCCACCCCTTCTGCCTCTTCACGGCCGACGGCCACGACGCCTGAGATCCGACCGGAACGACGTCCGGGCCGGTGATGCGCCGACGACGGCTGCCCGGCCGGCCAACGCCCCCGGTGAGGTCAGTGGCGCGGGGGGTTGCGGCGTGGGGTGATGACGGCGTTGGGCAGGGCGGGGGCGGGGAGGCGGCCGCCCGGGAAGTCCTCGATGGTGCCGAAGCGGTCGGAGGCGGCCTCCCAGTCCTCGCGGGCCCGGGCGATGTCCTCGTGGCTGCGTCCGATGAAGTTCCACCACATGACGATCTCCTCCTCGAAGGGCGGGCCGCCGAGCAGGATCGTGCGGGCGGGCGCGTCCGATTCGTTGACCAGCGTCAGGGTGTCGGTACCGCAGGGGACATAACCGAGATCGGCGGGGTGCAGCACGGTGTCCAGCAGGCGGACGTCCCCGGCGTCGACGAGGAGTCCGTGCTCGAAGGCGGGATCCACGGCCAGCGTGACCGTCGCCCGCGGATCGAGGGTGAGTTCCGCGCCCAGCAGGGGCGTGAACGACCGCACCGGGGACGTGCTTCCGGCGAGTGAGCCGAGGAACACCCGGAGCTCGGCCCCGTCCACCGAAACGGGCTTGGGCACATGGTGCTGGAAGTCCCGACCGGTGTCGCGGTGCTCCTCGGGCAGGGCCACCCACAGCTGAACCCCGTGCAGGACGGTGGTGTTCGGGGTGGAGACCTCCGAGTGGGCGATGCCGTGACCGCCGGTCATCAGGTTCATCTCGCCGGGTCGGATCAGCGCGTGGGTGCCCAGGGTGTCCCGGTGTTCGATCTCGCCGCTGAAGAGCCAACTCACCGTCTGCAGACCGGTGTGCGGATGCGGGGGTACGTTCATGCCGCGCGCGGTGGCGTCGACCGGGCCGTAGTGATCGGCGAAGCACCAGGCGCCGATCAGGGTGCGGGCCCGCTGCGGAAGCGTCCGCCGTACACGCATCGCCCGAGGGCCGCCGAGGGGCACGTCCCGCGCCGACAACACCTCGACCCGGGGCGCCTCGGCAGACTCGCCGTCGTCCACGGCCGCACCGCAGCGCAGCGCCGCCGGTTCGGTCTCCACGTTGCTCACCGGGACCACCCTCCACCCGCTCTAGTTGTTGCATCAACCAGCCTGCCACGAGAACGGCCCGACAGCCCGGCCCCGGCGCCTGACCCCACCTACGTTCCAGCGAAAACCACCCACGTGGTAAATGTTGGAGCGAAAGGCAGTCACGATGACCCACCGCATCTGACCGCCCCGCCGCCGGAAGGACACAGCATGGCAGCCGTTCCTGACGTCTCGTCCCGCTCACTCGCAGAACTGATCTCCCTGTCCGGGCGGCTCGCCGTCGTGACCGGTGGGGCGCGTGGTCTCGGCCGGGCCATCGCCGAACGCCTGGGGGAGGCAGGAGCGGACGTGCTCCTCGCGGACCTCGAGGTGAAACTCGCCCACACCGCGGCCGAGGAACTCGGCCGACGGGGTCGGGGCCGGGCGCTGGCCGCGCACCTGGACGTCACCGACGCGGGCAGCGTGGCCGCGACCGCCGACCTCGCGGTCCGGGAGTTCGGCGGCATCGACATCTGGGTCAACAACGCCGGGATCTTCCCCGCCGTACCCGCGCTCGAGATGACCGAGGAGACCTGGGACGCGGTGTTCGCGGTGAACGCGCGCGGTGCCTTCCTCGGAGCCCGGGAGGCCGCACGACGGATGAGCGAGGCCGGGAACGGGGGCGTCATCGTCAACGTCGTCTCCACGGCCGGGTTCCGGGGAACGGGTCCCGGGCTCGCCGCGTACGTCGGCTCGAAGCACGCGGCGCGCGGGATCACCCGTCAACTCGCCCTGGAGTTCGCGCCGTTCGGCATCCGCGTACTCGGCGTAGCGCCGACGTTCGTGCCGACCGAGGGGAACATGGAGGCGGCCGCCGCTGCCGGCGTACCCAGCGACACCTTCCTGTCCGTGATGCAGCCGGGCCCGCTCGGCCGGATCGGTGTGCCCGACGACATCGCGCGGGTGGTGCTGTTCTGCGCGAGCGACCTGGCCGCCTTCATGACGGGCAGCACGCTCCTCGCCGACGCCGGTGAGACGGCCTGACACCGGGCCGGCTCACGCGACAGGTGAACCGGCCCGGTCGGGCGTCAGCCGTTGAAGCCTCAGCCGTTGAAGACGTACGACCCCGCCCGCGCCCGGTACACCTCGTACCCGGCGCCTCCCGAGGTGTCGTCGCGGAGGTGGGCGACCCCCTTCGGGGCACTGACGGGCTTGTCCTGCGTGGGCACCCAGATCTCGGCCTCGGTGTTGCAGGGGACCGTGACCGCCAGTTCGATCCTGCCGTCCGCACGCCGTCGCCACTGTGAGGACACCCTCCCGCGCACGGTGTCGATGGAGGCGCTGACGTGGTCGAGCGGGGCGGGCGACAGGTCCGTGTCGTCGACGCCCGTCGGTACCCGGCTGTTGACCGGGGCCGAGGGGATGTACGGGCGGATGCGCAGCGTCTCGTAGGCGGTCGAGGTCGGCCTGATGCCGGCCAGGCTCTGGTAGAACCAGGTGGCCACGTTGGAGCGGTAGTGGTGGTCGACCGAGAGCCGGTCCGTCCACTGTTCCCACAGCGAGGTCGCGCCCTTGGCGATCTGGTGGACGTAGCCGGGCACGCCGGTCCGGGTGACCGCGCGCAGCGCGATGTCCGTGTAGCCGTACTCACTGAGGATGTTGAACTCGTAGCGCGAGCCGTACATGTCGTTCTGGATGTGTCCGTCGGCGGCCGTGATGCGGTCGGCGAGCAACTGGGCGAGGGCCTTCTTGTTCTCGGCAAGTGTCCCGGTGCCGGACAGGTGGCGGGGGTCGTCGGGGTCCAGGTCGGAGCCGGGGACCAGGTCGAAGGCGATGGCCATGGCGTTCTCGCTGGAGATGCTGCCCTGGGTGAAGTGGCCTTGACCGCTGTCCCAGTAGTTGGCGATGAACGCCTTGCGCAGGGTGCGCGCCAACCCGGCGTAGTGGGCGGCCCGTTCGGTGCGGCCGAGTCCGCGGCCGACCTCGTCCATGTAGTCGCAGAAGTGGATGTAGAAGGCGAGGCTGATGACGGCGTTGCTGCCGGGGGCCTCGGCCCCGGAGTAGGCGCCGAGCGAGGCCTCGAACCGGTAGGCGTTCTCGGCGGTGAACAGCGTCTCGTAGTACGTCAGGAGCCTGTCCTGGTGGTCGTACAGCTCGGCGAACAGGCTGCTGTTGCCGTAGTACGCGTGCAGTTCCCTCGGGATGACGAAGTACGCCGAGTCCCAGGCCGGGACCGCCTTCCACGTGGCGTTCCAGCCGGGGGTGCGGTCGTAGCCGTAACCGCCCTTGGCCACGGGGACGAACATGGGGAGCTGGCCGGTGGAGATCTGGGTGTCGGGGAAGTGGCGCAGGTAGTTGGTGAGCACCGCGTTGACGTCCCAGGTGAGGGATTCCGACTCGGAGCTGGCCATGGCGTCGCCGGTCCAGCCGTTCTTCTCCCGGGAGGGGGTGTCGGTGGGCTTCTGGACGAGGTTGTTGCGCTCGGCCCACTCCAGGTTGCGCTGGAGGCGGTTGAGCAGGGCGTTGTCGGTGGTGAAGGTGCCGGTGCGGGCGAAGCCGGAGCGGGCGACGCCGACGGTCAGGACGTCCGCGTCCCGCTTGAGGTCCGGGGGGCGGCCCAGGACGGCCTCGAGGTTCATGACCTCCAGGTAGCGGAAGCCGAAGTGGCTGAACTGCTGTTCCCAGGTCTGCGTCGGCCGTCTGCCGAGGGTGTAGTAGTGGGTCTGGAGGTCGGCGTCGTGCTGGAAGTTCTCCTCCTCCACGGAGAGCGGGGAGGCGGTGGTGCCGTCGCCGCCGGTGATGCGGTTGCCGCCGCGGATGCGGAGGGTCAGGCCCTCCTTGCCGGGGCGCACGCCGGTGAGGGACAGGCGGACGAGGCCGGTCATGATCTGGCCGTAGTCCAGGATCCAGACGCCTGATCCGGGTGCCGTCTCGGTGAGCGACACCGGGCGGAGAGTTTCGTTGACCAGCACCGGCTCCGCCTCGTGTGCGCGTACGGCGGCGGGCCGGAAGCCGGCGGGGATCGTGGTGGCGGGCAGCGGGCCGTGGTACTCGGGGGACGGGCCGGAGCAACTGCCCGGCGGGATCAGGACGGTGGCCGGGCGCCAGTCGCGTCCGGTGCGGTGGTCCGAGGTCCGCCACTCCCCCAACTCCTCGGCCCGGCGGGCGTCGTACTTCTCGCCCGAGTACACGGAGTCGAAGATCGTGGGTCCGTCGGCGGTGAGCCAGTCCTTGTCGGTGACGAGGGTGGTCGTGGACCCGTCGGAGTGGGTCACGACGAGCTTGGCGCGCAGGCGGGGTGCCCCGTTGTAGGGGGCGAGCTGCCAGTACCACTCCTGAGGGGTCGTCACCCCGTACCAGCCCCGGCCCAGTTCGGCGGCGAGGACGTTCTCGCGGCCGTCGCGGAGCAGCGCGGTGACGTCGAAGGTGTCGTAGAGGACCGTGCGGTCGTAGGTGCTCTGGTCGGTCAGGAGGCGGGGCACGTTGGTGCGCTCGCGCGTCGCCTGCTTGCCGTCGACCGTGATCGGCTCGCCGTTGACGGTGAGGGTGACGTTGCCGGCGGCGCTCAGGTGCAGGCGGGCCTTGGTGATGCGGCGACCGCGGGGCAGGGTGAACGCGCGGCGCAGGAGGGGGGCCGGGTTGGCGATGGGGAGGATCGCGTTCTTGGCGGGGATGTAGGGGTTCTTGGGCGGGAAGGTCAGGCCGTCGAGGGTGGCGATGCCGGCCTCGAAGGGGTTGGCGCCGGTGGTGAGGTCGACGGCGAAGTCGGGGGCGCCGGTGCCGGTCACCTTGACGTCGCGGATGGTGGCGGAGGTGCCGCCGGCGAAGCCGAAGCTGCCGTGGCGGCGGATCTGGTCGCCGGTGAGGGTGCGGCGGTCGACCTCGACGTCGTTGACGATGGTGGTGACGGTGAGGTCCTGAGCCGTGACCCGGACGGTGTGGTCGCGGGTGGCCCACGTGTCCTTGGTCAGGCCGGTGGAGGCGGGGAGGGTGATCGTGGCGACGGGCACGCTGCGGGTGCCGGCGGTGGTGGGGTTGGTCTCGCTCTGGGGGTCGTAGTGGTCGACGCCCCAGTGGGGTTCGGAGGTGCCGTCGTCGACCCAGGTGTTGCCGGCGTAGTGGCTGGTCCTCATGACCAGCTGCATGTCGTCGCCGTTGCGGCGGATGGCCCAGTTGAGGCCCTCGCCCCAGGTCTTGCCGACCGGTTCGGCGCGCAGCAACAGGGACAGGCCTCCGGTGGGATCGGGGCCGCCGCGGAAGACGACCGTGGCGGTCAGGTCCCGCCAGTCGTGGTCCTGGGGCTGACGGCCGCCGATCCACTGCGCGCCCGCCCAGTCCTTCTCCCCCTTCAGCAGACCGGTCTCCCACCGCGCGGGCTCGCTCCAGGGCCCGGGAACGCCCTTCTCGTCCCAGCTCCGCACCTGCCAGAAGTACGCCCGCTCCGAACCCAGCGAACCGCCCTCGTAAGGGACTTCGGTGCTGATGGAGCTCGCCACCTTGCCGCTGCGCCAGACGTCCGCCCGGCCGGGGCCGGTGCCGACCCGGATCTCGTACGCGGTCTGGCGGGCGACCGGAGGCAGCCAGCTGAAGGCCGGCGCGGTCTCGGTGCCCAGCGGCTCGGTGCGGGAGTTGACCTGCAGCCCGGCCGGTGCGGCACCGCGCCCGCCGGACGCCCGGGCCCGCGGTGCGGCGGCGAGCGGAAGGGAGGCCCCGGCCGCCGCCGCGGTCATGACGCCGATCAGGTGCCGGCGGCTCAGCGCACTTCTGTTGTCCTCGTCCACGGATCGTTCCTTTCGTCCCCGGAAGGCAGGGTGGAGCAAGTGCTTGAGACGAAGCACTTGAAACGTTTCAATACCTTCCAAGTGGAAAGCTTACGAACGACCCGGGCGAAGCACAATGGTTCGGTTCCGTCGGACTCGTCGGCCCATGCGGCCGTGACGGCCAGGCGTTCGGCGGGAAGATCCGCTCACCGCTCTCCGTGTCCGTGATGCCGATGGCCTCGATCGGGCAGGACTCGGCGACCTCCAGGACGAGTTCGGAGGCCGGCAGGGTCTCGGACCGTGCCCGTCCCTGGCCGCCCTCGTCGAGTTCGAACACCTCGGGCACGGAGGCCGCGCACGGTCGAGGTCTGCGCCAGCTCGGCGTGGTCCCTGTCCATGTCCCAGCCGGGGAAGCTCCGGAGGATCTCCTCCGCCGCGATCCGGCCCTCCAGCCGGGCGAGGGCCGCGCCCAGGCAGAAGTGGGCGCCCACGCCGAAGCTCATGTGCTGGCTGACCCGGTGGATGTCGAAGCGGTCCGGGTCCTCGAAGCGGCGGGGGTCACGGTTGGCGGCGACCATGACGAACGCCCTCGGCCGGATCATCATGATGGAGAACACGATGGGCATGACGACCCGGCACACGGAGGCCCTCGCGTTCGTGGAACAGTTCCTCGAGCGGTACGAGGGCGCCGCCACGGACGCCTGAGAGCCCGCCGACTCCAATTCCGACCGTGTGGTAGATTTTCGGGTCGCTTCGTCGAGGAGGGTGAGCGCACCGTGGGGCAGGCAAAGGCACGGGGGCCGTACGCCAAGACACCGGCCCGCCGGGCGGAGATCGTACGGGCGGCACGCGAGAGCTTCGCCGAGCGCGGTTACGCCAAGGCCTCCCTGCGCGACATCGCCGAGCGGGCCGGCATCACCCACGCCGGACTGCTGCACCACTTCCGCGACAAGGACGAACTGCTCGCCGAGGTGCTCGCCGACCGCGACGCGGAGGAGTGGCAGCAGGGCCTGGACCAGGTGGAAGGGCCGGACCAGCTCGCCCCCTACCTCGCCGGGCTCATGCGCCGCCACCAGAAGGCCCCCGAGCTGATGCGGCTGTGGATCGAGCTCGCGGCGGCGGCCTCCCGGCCCGGCCATCCCGCGCACACGTACTTCGTCGAGCGCTACGAACGCAGCCGCGCCCAGTTCGCCGACGGCTTCCCCGACGAGGCGGCCCGCGGCGCACTCCGCGAGGGGGTCACCCCCGAGAGCGCCGCGGTCCTCTTCCAGGCGGTGCTCAACGGGCTCCAGTTGCAGTGGGTCCTCGACCAGGACCTCGACATCGTGGGACCGGTCACCGATTTCGTCCGCCTGCTGTTCGAGCGGGACGACGCCCCCTAGCACTCAGCGCCCCGGCGTCCGGCCCGCCTTGTCCGCGACCCCGGTGTCGAGCAGTGCCTCCTTGTTCGAGCCCAGGTAGTCGAGGGACCGCTTGTCGAAGACCCAGACGGTGCGGTCGCCGCGGTCCTTGAAGGTCAGGCCGATGCCCGAGCGGCCCGCGTAGTCCTTGGCGTTCTGGACGACCGAGACGCCGGGGATCCGCGCCGCGGCGCGGTAGAGGGCGGCGTCCAGTGCGGGCAGCAGCGTGGCGTCGGGCAGCATGTCGCCGATCTTCTCCAGCGCGGCGCTCTGCTCGGACTGCCCCTCGCTCCTGCCGTGGGCGTACAGCTTCTCCAGCAGGGCGTCGGGATCCGTGGGCAGCGCCGCCAGTTCGCGGTAGGTGGTGACATTGGCGTCGGGGTTCAGCCGCATGTCGTGGGTGCCCTTGGAGTACGAGGCGAAGGGGTCCCGCGGGCGGGGCTGCGGGCCCACCAGCACCGTGATCCGGCGCAGGCCCGCGCGCTTGCCGTCGACGGCCGTCCAGGTGGACTCGCGCAGCACCCGGATGTCGTCGTCCGCGAACTTCATGAAGCCCTGGGTGCGGACGTAGACGTACTGGTCGTCGCGGACCGGCACGGCCTGCTTCGCGGCCGCGACCTCGGCGATGCGGTTGAGGAGGTCGGCCGCCCTCGCGTCGGGGGCGGGGGCTGCGGCGGAGCCGATCAGGACGGTCGCGGCCACCGCTGCGGCCGCGCCCAGGGGTACGGCCATCAGGACGAAGCGGCGGCCCGGAGAGCGCCGGCGTGTCCCTGGCGCGTTCCCGGTCTCCTCGAAGTGCCGTGCCTCCATGGTCAGTTCGCGCATGAGATGGTCCTTCAGCAGGTCGTGGCGGTCGCTCGTCAGGACCGGTTCGCCCGGGCTCGGCAGCAGCCTGGCCAGTTCCTCGCGCTCTTCGGGGTTCATCGGTGCTTCTCCTGTGTCGACCGGGCCGTTTCGGGGCGGCCACCCGGTACCTGTCCGGTGCGCGGGCCGGGTCTCGCCTTCTCCTGCCGGGCCAGCTCCGCCTCCGACAGCCGTCGCAGGCGCTGCCTGGCCCGGGCGAGCCGTGAGCGCACGGTGCTGGCGGGAACGCCGAGGGCCTCGCCCGCGGCCGCGTAGCTCAGGCCCGACCAGACGCACAGGGCGAACACCTCGCGCTCGGCGGTACGGAGCCTGCTCAGCGCGGTGCGGGCGGCGGTGAGGCGTGCGGCGTCCTCCATGCGGCCGACGAGGTCGTCGGCGAAGTCGGGCAGGGGGTCCCGGTCCGGTAACCGGGCGAGCGCGGCGCTGTGCCGGCGGGCGGCTCGGCGGACGTTGCGCAGGACGTTGGTGGCGATGCCGTAGAGCCAGGACCGCAGGCTCTCGTCCGCGGGCGCGCCGGTGTCCTGGTCGAGGCCGGCGGCCTCGGGTCTGAGTCGTTCGCGCAGCCGCCAGGCCTCCAGGAAGGTCAGGGACACCACGTCCTCCGCGGTGCCCCGGTCCCCGGTCAGCCGGGCGGCGTGGCCGTAGACGGCCCGGGCGTGCGCGGTGAACAGCTCGGCGAACGCCTCGGGATCGCCAGCGCGTATCCGCTCACGTAGGGAAAGTTCCACAACCAGCTCTGTCCGCCCGGCCCGGGTCGTCTCTGTGGCGACGATCACATCATGCGTGGGCCGTCAGGGCGCGAGGCTCCCGTTGAGGGCGTCCGTGAGCAGGCTGCGGAGCTCCGGTTCGGTGATCGGGCGGGGGTTGGCGTAGGGCTGGGCCTGGGCCTGGGTGACGATTTCGTCCAAGTCCTCCTCGGCGAGCCCCAGTTGGGACAGGGAGCGCGGGGCTCCCAGGGCGGCGGACGTGCGGGCGAGGTGGTCGGGTACGTCGTCGGTGGCCAGCGCCCGGCGCAGGGACTGGTCCGCTTCCGGTGCCGCCGGGAGGTTGAAGGCGGCGACGTACGGGAGCAGGACGGTGTGGGTGGCGGCGTGGGGCAGGTCGAAGGTGCCGCCGAGGATGTGGCAGAGCTTGTGGTGCAGGGACATGGTGGTGGCGCCCAGGCACGCGCCGCACAGCCAGGCACCGCGCAGGGCGTCGGCGCGGGCGTCGGTGTCCAGCGGGTCGGCGGCGATCGCGGGCAGGGCCGTGCCCAGGGAGCGGACCGCCTCCTCGGCCATGGCGGAGACGATCGGCGAGGCGTCGGGGGCGTAGAGGGCCTCCACGGCGTGCGCGACGGCGTTGAAGCCGCTGGTGACCGACACGTCGACGGGGAGGCCGACGGTGAGGTCGGGGTCGTAGACGACGCTGCGGGGCAGGACGGCGCGGTCGCGGCCGGTACGCTTGCGGCCGTGCTCGGTCAGCCCCCACACGGGGGTCATCTCCGAGCCGGCGTAGGTGGTGGGCACACAGATCACGGGCAGCCCGGAGTCCAGGGCGATCGCCTTGCCCAGACCGACGGTCGATCCGCCGCCGATGGCCAGGCAGCCGTCGGCCCCGGTGTCCCGGGCCGCCGCGCGGGCGGCGTCGGCGACCTCGACCGGGACGTGCATCCGGGCCTCGGTGAAGGTCCCGGCGCACGCGTCGCCCAGAAGGGCGGCCGCCTGCTCGGCGAGGGCGCGCTGACCGGGTGTTGACAGCACCAGCAGTCGGCGCAGCCCCAACCGCTCAGCCTCCTGAGGCAGTTGGCGCAGACTGCCGGAACCGAAGACGACCCGCATGGGCAGGGCCTCGTACGTGAAGGTCATCGGGAGCCCTCCGGCGCCAGCACGATGTCGAAGCGGGCGTGCGCGAACGGCACGGTCACGCCGAGGCGTTCGGCGTCCTGCTCGTCGTGGGACTCGGCGAACTCGGTGATCAGGCCGCTCTTCACGGCGAAGACGGCGTCGGAGTCGATGTAGGGGCTGTCCGCGACGAACACGTGCGTGGTCACCGGCAGGTGGCCCGCCGCCTTCGCGATGAAGTGGATGTGGGCGGGGCGGTAGGGGTGACGGCCGGTGGCGTCGAGGAGGCGGCCGACGGGGCCGTCGGTGGGGATAGGGTAGTGGGAGGGGACGACGGTGCGGAACCAGTAGCGGCCCTCGTCGTCCGCGCGGAACAGTCCGCGTCCGTTGCCCGGCGGCTGGACGTCGGGCTGCTGGACGTCGTAGAAGCCCTGCTCGTTGCACTGCCACACGTCGAGTTCGGCGCCCGGCAGCGGGGTCCCGTCGGCGGTGAGCACCCTGCCGGAGACCACGCATGCCCGGCCGGTGCCCAACAGGTCGATGGAATCGCCGAGTTCGCGGTCCGGGGACTCGGTCATGTGGAAGGGGCCCAGGACCGTGCCCTCGGTGCCGTTCTCGGTCCCGTTGATGGTCTCCACCAGCATGGAGACACCGAGGACGTCGGAGAGCAGGACGAACTCCTGCCGGGTGTCGTCGCACTTCTGGCCGACGGCGGTGAGGAAGTCGATCGCCTGCTCCCACTCCTCGAGCGTGGGCTCGACCTCCCGCACGAAGTCGTGGAGGTGGCGGGTCAGGCTTCCCAGTAGCTCCCGCAGCCGCTGGTCCTTGGTGGTGCGGAAGCTGTCCACGACCGCGTCGGTGGCGGTCTCGACGGTGAAGTCCATGGCGTTCCCAGCTGTTCGAAGATCGCGGCCCGGTAGTTGACGCATAAACCAGTCTGCAGCGTACGCGTCGGGTTCGCCCGCGTGGCCGTGGAGGGTGTGTTCCCGGCCGTGCCGGACGCGGCCGGTCGCGGTGGCCGGGTGGCCGCGCGGGGCAAGGGTCCCTGCTGCTCGTGGCGGGCGAGTGGACCAGGCCGCCATGGAGCAGGACAGCGGGCGGGCGATGCGGTGACCGTCCGGGCCGAAGCGCAGGGCGTCCATGACCGGGCCCCTTCGCTCCGGTCCTCGGTGCCCACCGGAGCCGCCATCCGCTCGCGGCGGGCGGTACGGAACTCGGAGACCGCCGGTGCCACCGGGGCACCGTTGACGGCCACGGCGGCGGCCAGACGGGCGGGGAATCGGCCGCCGAGGCAAACGCCGTAGAGGCCGACAGGCCGGACGAGGCGGGGTGGGACGCGGGGAAGTCGAGGAAGCGGGCGAAGCCCTCGGTGACGCGCTCGTCGACGTACAGCCCGGGGCGCGGCCGGGACGCGTCCTGGCCCGGCCCCTCTGCGAACGGACAGGCCAGTCCGCCGGCGGCATACGCGGCGGGGACGGTCTGGTGGACCGCTCCCCAGCCGCTGAGCCGGCCCCACACGACGACCACCGCCCGGGTGCCACAGCGGGCAGACACAGCCGGCCGGTGAGCGTGCCGCCCGCTGAGGGCTCTCGACGCGCTCCAGGCCCGGCGCGAGAGCGGGTGTACAGCTCCCGCTTCTCGGGGGTGTCCGTGTGATAGGCCATCTGCGCGAGCGTCAGGGCTGCCGAGGCGAGCCGGTGCGCCTGGCGGGCGGCGACGTCGTGTCCCGCCGCCCGCGCGTGCCGGGCGCGCTCCGGCTGCTCGTCCGCGATGGCCACGGCCGCATCCTGCCACCGCGTCCTGCCGGCAGTCCCGGCGAGCAGCCGACATGCGGACGCATCGTCCATGCCGCAGTCGGCCAGCCGGGTGAACGGCATGGCGCAGTGCGGGTGCGCCGGCTCTCGCCTTCCGGCTGGTCCGGGCGTCCGCAGCCGTGGCCCGAGCTGTAGGCGCGGCTCCAGAGGGCCGTGGTCCGCTACCTTCTCGATACACCCGGTGGCCGCTGAACGCCTCCCAGGACGCCGAGTGAACCCAGGGGGAACTCTTGGTCATGGCTTGTTGTGGACGCCTGTTCGGGCCGATTCCGCTTCCTAGGATGTGGTGATCACGTACGTACGACTCCGGAGGTCCGGATGCCGTTCTCCGGCCTCAGGCTGACCCCGCTACGGCTGGGCGGGGCGCTCGGTCTGCTGCTGGTGCTCGCCCTGGTCGGCCTGTCGCTGGCCCGCTCCGGGGGCGGAGCCCACGCCCGGACCTCCTCCGACGGGCTGCCGCACACCACCGTCGAGGTCTCACCGAGCCGCTGCGGCCACGGCTGGGACGACCCGGTCCCCGGCGTCCAGGTCTTCGACCTGCACAACACCACCGACGGCGCCGCCGAGGTCTTCCTGGAGGACCCGAGGAGCCGGGCCGTGTACGGCGAGGTCGAGGACATCGGCCCCGGCACGACCCGCACCCTGACCGTCCGCGTAGGCAAGGGCTCCTACGCCTTCAAGTGCGTGCCCGACGACGCCGACGCCGTCACCGGACCCACCGTCCGGATCAGCAGCGGCCGTCCGGGACCGGCCGCCGCCCCGGTCAGCGAGCACGACCTGATCCCGCCCGCGATCGCCTACCAGAAGTGGGTCGGCACCGGACTCGCCGACGTCGTACGGCTGACCACCACCCTGCGCGACGACATCGACCGCGGCGATCTCGCCGGGGCGCGCACCGACTGGCTGCCGGCGCATCTGGAGTACGAGCGGCTGGGCGCCGCCTACGACGCCTTCGGGGACGCCGACGGGCAGATCAACGGCACCGACGCGGAGTCGGCCGACGGGGTGCGCGACAGGGACTTCACCGGGTTCCACCGGATCGAGTACGGGTTGTGGCACGGGCAGTCGGCGCAGGAGCTGCGCGGTCCGGCCGGCGCCCTGGTGAAGGCCGTCACCGCGCTGCGCGACGACTGGGCGCAGACCCGGATGGACCCCGCCCAACTCGGGCTGCGGGCGCACGAGATCGTGGAGAACACCGTGCAGTTCGAGCTGACCGGCCGGACCGACTACGGCAGCGGCAGCAACCTCGCCACCGCCCGCGCCAACCTCGACGGCACCCGCGAGGTGCTCTCCCGGCTGCGGCCACTGCTCACCTCCCGGTACGCCGATCTGCCCGGCCTGGACAAGGAGCTGGACCGGGCCGGGCGGACCCTGGACGCCTTCCGGCACGGTGGCACCTGGACACCGCTGGACCGGCTGAGCCGTACGCGGCGCGAGGACGTCGACGCGGTGTTCGGTGATCTGGTGGAGCGGCTGGCGTCGGTCGCAACCCTGTTCGACCCGCGGAGGACGGTGTGAGCACGCACGAGCAGCCGGGCGGAGTCGGCCGGCGCCGGTTCCTGCGCGGCGCGGCCCTGGCGGGCGCGGGACTGGCCGCGGGAGGCGCGGCCGCCCCCGGCGCGGCGACGACCGCCTCCGACGCGGCCACTCCCCCGGTCGCGCCGTTCCACGGCGTCCACCAGGCCTCCGTGACCGCCAAGCCCCGCAGGTGCACGGTGTTCACCTCCCTCGACGTGACCGCCGACAACCGCGCCGA
Source organism: Streptomyces sp. NPDC002144 (assembly GCF_053593695.1). Taxonomy (NCBI): domain Bacteria; kingdom Bacillati; phylum Actinomycetota; class Actinomycetes; order Kitasatosporales; family Streptomycetaceae; genus Streptomyces; species Streptomyces sp. NPDC002144. The sequence goes on along the minus strand of NZ_JBSFDB010000023.1, from coordinate 95,982 downwards.
CCTGACCGACCTGCTCAGGACGGTCACCGAGCGCGCCCGCTTCCTGACCGCGGGCGGCACCCCCGACCCGGTCGGCATCACCGCCCCGCCCGCCGACTCCGGCGTCCTCGGCGAGCAACTGCCGTCCGGGGCGCTGGCGGTGACCGTGGGCGTCGGCGCGTCGCTCTTCGACGACCGGTTCGGCCTGGCCGAGCTCAAGCCCCGCCGCCTGACGGCCATGCCGTCCTTCCCGGACGACGACCTCAGGGCGGACTGGTGCCACGGCGACCTCAGCCTGCAACTGCACGCCGACGACACCGACACCGTGCTGCACGCCCTGCGGGACATCGCCCGGCACACCCGGGGCGGGATGCAGGTCCGCTGGCGCCTGGACGGCTTCTCCAGCCCGCCGAGGCCCTCCGGCACCCCGCGCAATCTGATGGGCTTCAAAGACGGCACCGCCAACCCGGACCACGCCAGCGCGCGCGAGATGGACCGGCTGGTGTGGGTGGGCCGCTCGCTGGGCGAGCCGGACTGGGCCGTCGGCGGCAGCTACCAGGTCGTCCGGCTGATCCGGATGCTGGTGGAGTTCTGGGACCGGGTCTCGCTGAACGAGCAGGAGCGCATGTTCGGCCGCTCCCGTGAGTCCGGCGCGCCCCTGGACGGCGACGCGGAGCACGACACGCCGAAGTACACCGACGACCCCAAGGGCGACGTCATCCCGCTGGACTCCCACATCCGGCTCGCCAACCCCCGTACGACGGCCACCGCCGACCAGCGCATCCTGCGCCGCGCCTACAACTACGACCGGGGCATGGACGGCAACGGCAACCTCGACATGGGGCTGCTGTTCTGCTGCTACCAGCAGGACCTGGCCCGGCAGTTCGAAACCGTGCAGCACCGGCTGGCCGGCGAGCCGCTGACCGACTACATCAGCCCCTTCGGCGGCGGCTACTTCTTCGCCCTGCCCGGCGTGCGCGACAGCCGGGACTGGTACGGGCGCGCCCTCCTGACCTGACCGTGTATCACCTGACCGCGTATCACCTGCCTGCGTATCACCTGACCTTGTATGGACAACTTCTTAGCCCGATCGGTCAATACACAGTCAAGGTTTGTCCCAGCATCCCTGACCCGGTGTTCACTCTCGCGCCATCATGTCTCCGCCGAAGTGCCCCGCACACGGCGGAGCATCCGTGCCGGTAAGACGCACCGACCTTCATGTCCGGAGGGTGAACCAGCATGGCCAGCACTGGAAGACGAACGGCGACGAGGAGCCTCGGGGCACTGGTGGGAGCCGCCGCGCTCACCGTCCTCGGCAGCAGCGCCCCCGCCTGGGCCGCCGTACCCGCGGGCCACCCGGGCCACCCCTCGACCGCGACGCCGATCAAGCACGTGGTCGTGCTGTTCGACGAGAACATCTCCTTCGACCACTACTTCGCCACCTACCCGAAGGCCGCCAACACCGACGGCACGAGGTTCACCGCGTCCAAGAAGACGCCGAAGAACATCGACACGCTGGCCCACGCGGGTCTGCTGACGAAGAACCCCAACCAGTACCTGCCCAAGCGGCTCACCCCGGCGCAGGCCCTGACCTGCGACCAGAACCACTCCTACGGGCCGGAGCAGTACGCGGCGGACGGCGGCAAGGCCGACCAGTACGTGCAGAACACCGAGGTCGACAAGTGCAGCGGCGGCCTGTTCGGCGAGCCGGGCCTGGTGATGGACTACTACGACGGCAACACCGTCACCGCGCTGTGGAACTACGCCCAGCAGTACTCCCTCAACGACCGCTCCTTCAGCTCGGTCTACGGCCCCTCCACGCCCGGCGCGCTCAACCTGGTCTCGGGTCAGACGCACGGGGTCGTCTCCGTCGACCCCACGACCGGCAAGCAGACCTCGACCCCCGACTCGTACGCGGTCAAGTCACCGGACGCCAAGGGTGTCGGCACGGTCATCAACGACCCCGACCCGGCCTTCGACGACTGCTCCGACAAGGACCGCACCAGCACCAGCGCGCTGGCCGCGATGCAGGGCAGGAACATCGGTGACCTGCTCAACGCCAAGAAGGTGACGTGGGGCTGGTTCCAGGGCGGCTTCCGGCCGTCCACGGCCTGGGACGGCAAGTCGGGTGACCACGCCAAGTGCGACACCGCGCACACCAACATCGGCGGCGCCTCCTCGGTCGACTACAGCCCGCACCACTCGCCGTTCCAGTACTACAAGTCGACGTCCAACCCGCACCACCTGCCGCCCAGGAGCGTCGACGAGATCGGGCACAACGGCCAGGCCAACCACAACTACGACCTGACCGACTTCACCGCCGCGGTCAAGGCGGGCAAGCTCCCGGCGGTCAGCTTCGTCAAGGCCGGCGAGTACCAGGACGGCCACGCGGGCTACTCCGACCCGATCGACGAGCAGCACTTCCTCGTCAGCCAGATCAACGCGATCCAGAGCTCGCCGCAGTGGAGGTCGACGGCCGTCGTCATCGCGTACGACGACTCCGACGGCTGGTACGACCACGCCTATGTCGCCCCGCGCAACGGCTCCACGGACACCTCGCTCGGTTCCAACAACAAGGCCACGGACAGCCCCGCCTGCCAGGCCGGTCCGAAGGCGTCCGGCGGCTACGCGGACCGCTGCGGCCCCGGTACCCGTCAGCCGCTGCTGGTCATCTCGCCCTACAGCAAGGTCAACAAGGTCGACCACACGCTGACCGACCAGTCCTCGATCATCCGTTTCGTCGAGGACAACTGGCACACCGGCCGCATCGGCGACCACTCCTTCGACGCCACGGCGGGTTCGCTGTCCGGCATGTTCGACTTCCGGCACCCCAACGACAAGCAGGTGCTGCTGAACGCGAACGGCTCGGTGAAGTCGGTCGGTCCGATCCGGCACATCGCCCCGGTCTCCACCCACATCACCCCGGGCCCGGCGATGCAGAACACCGCCGCGAGCACCGACGCCTCGCAGTTCCCCACCCTGGCGGTGGGCCTGGGCGTGGGCGCGCTGCTGGCCGCGGGCGCCACGGGCACGTACCTGACGATGCGCCGCAGGCAGCACGGCGCCGCGTGATGCCAACCGCGTCACCAGTGGGGCCCGGTCCTTCCGGAAGGACCGGGCCCCACTGCGTGCGACGCGCTCAGCGCGTGCGCAACGCCGTGGCGGCTGTGGGGCAGCTCGGCGAGCAGGGGGGTGATGGTCGACGCCGTCCCGAACCGGGACGTACAGTACCCCTAGGGGTATTGGTCGAGGAGTGATGGTGGAACTGGAACTCGAGGGCGCGGACCTGAAGTCCGTGCTGAACCGGCTGCGGCGCGCACAGGGTCAGATCTCCGGGGTGATCCGGATGATCGAGGAGGGACGCGACTGCGAGGACGTCGTCACGCAGCTCGCCGCCGCCTCGCGCGCCCTGGACCGGGCCGGTTTCGCGATCATCGCCACCGGTCTGCAGCAGTGCCTGACCGATGTCGAGTCCGGCCGCAGGAACGGTGAGGACACCGAGCAGATGCGGGCCCGGCTGGAGAAGCTGTTCCTGTCACTGGCGTGAGACGGGCGGCCGTGGCGGTCACAGCAGGGCGTCGAGCAGCATGAAGGCCGCCACGAGCAGCAGGACGACGGCGAAGATCCGCTGGAGCGCGGTGCCGGACACCTTGGCCGCCAGCCGCTTGCCGTCCCAGGCGCCCAGGATCGCGGCCGCGACGAACGGACCCACGACGGCCCAGTCCAGGCTCTGCGCCGTACCGCCCCGCATCGCCAGTGCCGCCAGCGAGTTGACGGTGATGACGACCAGGCTGGTGCCCACCGCCGCCCGCATCCGCAGGCCGACCACGCCCACCAGCGCGGGCACGGCGAGGAAGCCGCCGCCGACACCGAGCACACCGGTGACCGCGCCCAGACCGGCCCCGGCCGCCGCCGCGCGGCCCGGACGCACCGCGACGGCGCCCTGTACGGCGGGCCGCGAGCCCAGCATCCGTACCGCCGCCGCTCCCGCCACCACCGCGAAGGCCGCCGTCAGCACCGCCTGGGGCACGCTCCCGGCGAGCGCGCCGCCCAGCATCGCCGGGCCGGTTCCGGCGGCGGCGAACAGCAGTCCCGTACGCCAGCGCACGTGGCCGTCGCGGGCGTGCGCGGACAGAGCGGTGGCCGAGGTGAGGGTGACGATGACCAGGCTCGCGGTGGTGGCCGCGACCGGGGTGAAGCCGAGCAGGTAGATCAGGGCGGGCACGGCCAGGACGCTGCCGCCGCCCCCGAGCGCGCCGAGCGCCAGCCCTGTGGCGCCGCCGGCGACCAGGGCGAGGACGACCGCGGTCACGCGACGGTGCCGTTACGGCCTCGGGCGTCCACCACCGGCAGTCCGGCGGCCGCCCAGTCCCGCATTCCGCCGATGACGTCCACGGCGTCCGCTCCCCGCGCGGCGAGCAGTTCGGCGGCCTGCCGGGACCGGTTGCCGGAGCGGCAGATCACGACCAGCGGCCGCGCCTGCGCCCGGGCGGGCAGCCCGGCTCCGGCGGCCAGCGTGGAAAGGGACAGACGCACGGCACCGGGCGCGTGCCCGGCATGCCATTCGTGGGGTTCACGGACGTCCAGCAGCACGGCGTCACCGCCGTCGCCGGTCCGGGCGGCGGCCTCCTGGACGCTCACCCGGCCCGGACCGCCCCGGCCCCGCCGGAAGAGACTCATCATGCTGTTCACTTCGTTCCCTGCTCCCTGCTCCCTGCTCGGTGGCTCAGCCGTTGCGGACGACGAGCCCGGCCTGCTCGGCCGCGTCGAAGCCGTCGTCCACGGCGACGACGTCACGGCCCGCGGCGTCCAGCAGGGAGGCGGCGACGGCGGCGCGCATCCCGCCCGCGCAGTGCACCCAGACCCGGCCGGCCGGGACCTCGTCGAGGCGGCGGTGCAGGGTGTGGACGGGAAGGTGGACCGAGCCCTCGACATGTCCGCCCGCGCGCTCGGAGTCACGGCGGACGTCGAGGACGACGACACCGTCGCGGGGACGCGCGGCAAGGTCGGCGAACGTGGCGCGCCGGAAGGAGGCGGGCCGTTCGCCGGGGCGGAGCCAGTCGGCCGGAGCGCCGGTCGCCGCGGCGGCCGGACGGTCGATGCCGACCCGGGCCAGCTCGCGCTGCGCGGCGGCCAGTTGCCCGGCCGACTCGGCGAGCAGGGTGACCGGCTTTCCCCAGGGGATCAGCCAGGCCAGGTAGGTGGCGAGCTGCCCCTGGGCCTCGAAGTTGAACGAGCCCGCGACATGCCCCTCGGCGAAGGCGGCCCGGTGGCGCAGATCGACCACCCACTCCCCCGCGTCCAGCCGGCCGGCGATGGCTTCGGGGTCGGCCTGGGCGGGCGGGGTCAGGTCGACGGGCGCGGGGCCGGCGGCATTGGCCGGTCCCATGTGCGTGTAGTAGGCGGGGATGTCGTCCAGGCCGGCCAGCAGGCCGGCGACGAAGGCGTCCACGTCCCGGGTGAGGGCGTCGTTGGACGCCTTCTCCTTGCCGATGGTCGTGTCGCCGCCGGCCGTCTGGGCGGACGAGCAGAAACTGCCGAACCCGTGGGTGGGCAACACGGCCGTGTCGTCGGGCAGTTCGGCGGCCAGGAGCCGCGCGGAGGCGTGCTGGGCCCGGGCGAGGCGTTCGGTCAGCCGCGGCTCGACCAGGTCCGGGCGGCCGACGGTGCCGATCAGCAGCGAGCCGCCGGTGAAGACCGCGACGGCCGTGCCGTCGTTCTCCAGGACATAGGAGATGTGGTGCGGGGTGTGGCCGGGGGTGGCCAGCGCGCGCAGGGCGAGCCCGGCGTCGACGGCCACGCTGTCGCCGTCGTGCACGGGGGTGCGCTCGAAGGAGACGTGGGCCGCGGCGGGGACCAGGTAGGCGGCGCCGGTGACGCGGGCCAGTTCCAGGCCGCCGCTGACGTAGTCGTTGTGCACGTGCGTCTCCACGACGTGGGATATCCGCACGCCGCGCCGCGCGGCGACGGTGATCACCCGGTCGATGTCGCGCGGCGGGTCGACCACCACGGCGGTCCGCTCACCGCCGGCCACGTAGCCGCGGTTGCCGAGGCCCGGCACCTCGATGACGTCGACGAAGAACACGGCCTGCTCCCTTCCGTTCGATCACTCGAGAATTCGAGAATTACCCCCGGGGGTATAGAACGACGGTAGCACGGATACCCGTGGGGGTATTTTTCTCGGGAGCCCGGTGTCCGGTCAGGCGGTGCGGTGCAGGCGTTCGACCCGCGCCGCGGCCGTTTTCGCGCGTCGGCCGGCGACCCGTACGCGGCGCTCGGCGGCCCGAGCCCGTTCGCGGGCCTCAGAGACGGCGGTCCCGGCCTGTCGCTGCTCCTCCTCGAGCCGGCGCAGTTCCTCGCTCAGTTCGCCGACGCGCCGCCGCAGGGCATCCGCCCGCTCCTCGGCCTCCCGGATCCGCCGGTGGGCCTCGGCCGCCTCGTCCTGTCCGGCTCTGAGCTCCGCCTCGGCCTGCTCGGCCTCCCGTCGGGCCTTCTCCAGACGACGGCGACGCTCGTCGGCGGCTTTGTCCAGACGGCGGCGGTGCTCGTCGGCGGCCTTGTCCGCGCGCCGGGGTGCGGAAGGAGACGGCGCCGGCCGACGGGCGGGCGGGGTGCGGCGGGCGGTGGCGTCGGCGGAGGCGGCGGGGAAGCCGACGGTCGGGCCGAAGGGCTTGACCAGGCGTCCGGTGGCCCATTCCCGTCCGGCGTCGGGGTCGGCGAGGACGGTCTGCAGCATCGCCTCGATCTCGCGCTGGACGTCGTCGCCGACCGGGTGTCCGGCCTGGCCGGCCAGCCGGCGTGCCTGCCGGGACAGGGCGTTGATCAGGACGTGCTGCCGACGGCTGAGATCGCGCAGCTGCGCCCCGTCCAGGTCGTGGTGGGCCTGGCGCAGCGCCTCACCGAGCCGCAGCAGCGGTTCGACGTCCTCGGGCTGCCGCCGTACCAGGAGGTTGCTGGCCCAGGCCGCCAGGCTCGGGCGGCGCAGCCTGCCGATCCGCTCGGCGAGGGCCCGGTCGCCGCTTGCGCGGGCCTCGTCCGCGCGGGCCTGCCGGGCGGCGGTGAAGTCCTCCGGCCGCAGCGCGTACAGCTCGTCGGCGACAGTGTCCAGGTCCACCAGCGTCCGTCCTCTCCGGTCACCTCCCGGGTTTCACACCTGCCGCCGCTCATGCGGTGCCGCCGAGGCATCCGTCAGCCGTCACTGGCCCGGACACGGCCAGGGAGGACCACGGGTGCGAACGGCCGTCCCGTCGCCCGAACCTGGAGCGGACACACGCCTCCACGCCGCTGCGGGTCCTGCGGACCGACGAGGTCACCGCGCTGGACCCGCAGGCCGGCGACCCCGGCGACAGGACGGACGAGGAGCCGACAGTGAGTGATCTCTCAGGCAGCACCGTCGTCGTCATCGGCGGCACCTCCGGCATCGGTCTGGAGACGGCCCGCCAGGCGCACGCGGCCGACGCCCGGCTCGTGGTCACCGGCCGGGACCAGGGGCGGCTCGACGCCGTGGGCGAGGAGCTCAAGGCGTCGACCGCGACCCTCGATCTGGGCGACCCCGCGGCGCTGCGCGCGTTGTTCGCAGATGTGCCCGCGCCGATCGACCATGTCCTGGTCAGCGGTGGCGGGCCGATCTACGCGACGATCGCCGAGATGGACTTCGACCAGGCACGTGCCGTCCTCGACGAGCATCTGCTGGGGTCGCTGCGCGTCGCCCGCGAGTGCGCCGCACGCGTGCGGCCCGGCGGCTCGCTGACGTACGTCACCGGCACCGGCGCGCGTCGGCCCGGTGTGGGACTGAGCATCGCGGCGATCGCCACCGCGGCGACCCCCGCCGTGACCGCCGTCGCCGCCCTGGAGCTCGCCCCGGTCCGGGTCAACGCGGTCGCCGCCGGTTTCGTCGACACCCCGCTCTCGGCTCGCCTGCTCGGTGACGACATCGAACGGCGGCGGGAACAACTGCGGGCCACGCTGCCGATCCGCCGCGTGGTCGGTCCCGCCGACGTGGCCGCACTGGTCCTGCACCTGATGACCAACACGGCCCTGACCGGGGCGACGTACGACGTCGACGGCGGCCAGCAGCTCATCCCCTGAGCCGCTCCTGGCGCCCGAAGCCGGACTCGCCGCGGGCCAGGACGTCCCGGAGCTGTCGACGGGAGGTGATCGACAGCTTGGTGAAGATCTTCCGCAGATGCCACTCGACCGTGCGGGGGCTGAGGAAGAGCCGGGCGGCGACCTCCGGATTGGACAGGCCGTCGCGGACGAAGAGGGCGATCTGGTGCTCCTGGGGGGTGAGCTCCTCGCCGGACGCGGTGGACTCGACCTTGCGCTTGCGGACGGTTTCGCCGGTGGCGAGCAGTTCCCGCCGCGCTCGCTCGCTGAAGGCCTCCATCCCGATCGACACGAACATCTCGTGTGCGGTCCGCAGGTGGTCCCGCGCCTCCGTGCGCCGGCGCTCCCGGCGCAGCCACTCGCCGTACAGCAGATGGGCGCGGGCGTGTTCGGGCCGCAGCCTGGTCCGGCCGAGCCGCTCGAGCGCCTCGCGGTACAGATCGTCGGCCGCGGCCGTCTCGTCGAGGAGCGCCCGGCAGCGGGCCAGGACGCCCTGGGCCCAGTCGGTGTCGCAGGGTCCGGCCGCTTCCGTCAGGGCGTCGAGCGCGTCCCGGGCGACCGCGTCGTCCCCGGCGCGCACCGCCGCCTCGACGAGTTCGGGCAGCGCCCACACGGAGACCCACGGCTCGGCGATCCCGGTACTGGCCCGGGCCGCCGTCATCGCCTCCTCGTAGCGGCCGAGACCGTTGCACAGGACCGCGGCCGTCCAGTGCGCGACCGTGACGTCCATCAGCCGGCCGTCCGCGCCGGCCTCCTCGATCGTCGCGGCGATGAGCGCCTCCGCCTGCTCCCCGCGGCCCCGCAGCGCGTTGAGCCGGAGCTTGACGTGCGGTGCGAGGGGAACACCGGTGGCCTCGGCCAGGAGGTCCGCCTCGGCGACGACGGCCGCCGAGGTGGCGAAGTCCCCGGCCCAGGCGGTCGCCATCCCGAGGGAGGCGAGGCTGAAGGGCAGCTCGGCCAGGGCGCCCGCGGTGCGGGCCACCTCGACGGCCCGGCTGTGGAGCGTGTGCATGGCCCGGTCGTCCCAGACGGCCGAACCGACACCGTTGGCCACCCAGCCCCACGTCAGGACGTCGCGCGCGGGAAGCTCGGCCAGCGCGGCCAGGGCCCGCCGCAGCACGGGTACGGCGGCGGCCCGGCCGTCGGTGACGAGCAGCGCGTAGCCCTCGATCACCAGGTCCAGGGCGCGAGGCGTTCCCGTGGGTGCCGGCAGGGCCCTCATCGCCTCGGAGATCGCCAGGAGGCCGTCGGCGTCCGCGGCGATCAGGGCCGAGGTGCCCCAGGCGACCAGGTACGTCTCGCGCGCGAGGTCGCTGTCGAAGGGCTGGAGCCGCCGGGCGGCCGCGAGCAGCAGCGGCGGTGCCCGGCCGTCGAGGCCCGCCACGCAGGCGATCCGGCTGTGGGCGAGCTGGGCGCGCGCGTGCTGGAACTCGGTGCGGGCGTCCCGGCCCGCGATGTCGGCGAGTCGGCGGGCGGCCTCGGGATCGCCGGCCCGGAGGGTGGCGTCCGCGGCCGCGAGAGCGCGGTCGGCGCGCCGCGAGGTGTCGACGGTCAGGGCCACGGAGCGCTGCAGGAACGCGGCCGCGGCGGCCAGGCCGCCGCGGGACTGTGCCCGGCCGGCGGACCGTTCGAGCTCGACGGCCACGGACTCGTCGGGTCCGGCCGCGGCCGACGCCAGGTGCCAGGCGCGGCGGTCGGGGTCGAGGCGGGCGTCGGTGACCTCCGCCAGGGCCAGGTGCGCCGACCGGCGCTCCTCCTTCGTCGCCGACCGGTACACGGCGGACCGCACGAGCGGGTGCCGGAAGGTGACGCGCGCGTCGAAGGACAGCAGGCCGTCCGTGCCGCCCGCGAGCGCCGTTCGCGGCCTGGCACCGAGCCGGTCGGCGGCCCGCCACACCAGGGCGGGGTCGCCGACCGGTTCGGCGGCGGCGACCAGGAGGAGCTGCCGGGTCCGTTCGGGGAGGGCCTCGATCCGGCCCACGAAGCTCTGCTCGATCCGGCCGGGCAGTGCGTCGGTGTGCAACAGGCCGAAGCCGCCCGCCATCTGACTGATCGTCAGGCCGCGGGGCAGTTCGAGCAGGGCCAGCGGGTTGCCCCGGGTCTCCGCGACGATCCGGTCGCGCACCTGCGCGTCGAGCGCGGAGTAGGTGACGGAGTCCAGCAGGGCCCGGGCATCGGCGTCGTGCAGTCCCGTGACCTCCAACTCCGGTAGTCCCAGCAGGTCCTGGGCGCGCTCGCGGGCGCCGAAGACGAGCGCCACGGACTCCGCGAGCAGCCGGCGGGCGACGAAGCCCAGCACCTGCGCCGAGACCCGGTCCATCCAGTGCGCGTCGTCGACCACGCAGAGCAGTGGTTGCCCCTCGGAGGCGTCCGAGAGCAGTCCGAGGACCGCGAGGCCGACCAGGAAGCGTTCCGGCGGGGTTGCGGTGCGCAACCCGAACACCGTCTCCAGCGCGGCGCGTTGGGGTTCGGGCAGGTTCGGCAGCCGGTCCAGCAGCGGCACGCACAACTGGTGCAGGGTGGCGAACGCGAGCTCCCGCTCGGACTCGATGCCGATGGCGTGCAGCACCCGCAGTCCGGTGCCCGCGTTCGTCGCGTAGTCCAGCAGGGCCGACTTTCCGACGCCGGGTGCCCCGTGGACCACGAGCGCGCGGCTCTCTCCGGTACGGACCGCAGCGATCATCCGGTCGAGTACGGCGCACTCGAGCCGTCGCCCCAGCAGGGCCGTTTTCGCCCCGTGCTCTGGTTCGTGCCCCGGATGTACCACCGTTGGCCGCCTTTGCCGCGGTTGTCCCGCAGGTCATTCAGCACGCTACAACGGCGTCGGCGCGACCCGCATCCGCACCGGGCAAAGCTTTCCTCACAACCGTCCCGGAGCATCGGGCCGTGTTCGGGACCGGTGTACTCGGCGGTCAGGTGGGCGGTTCCGTGCCGGCCTGTTCGGCGACCATGTACCGGGCGTACCAGTCCGGCCAGTCGGGGTCCTCCGCGCCGATGCGCGCCTCGTGCTCGCCATGCGCCGCCGCGGCCCGGCGCAGGGCGCCGGCCAGGTCGTCGGCCGAGGCGAAGTCCGTGCTCGCGGGGTCCAGCCGGCCCGGGAGCCGGGTGGTGATCTCCTGCAGGAGGTAGCCGTTTCCGTCCGGGTCGCTGAACGACAGGAACGAGCCGTAGCTGCTGCGCCGCGGGTCCGGCCCGGGCACCCGGGCGGCCGTCCCTGCGTGATGGAAGACCCCGCCGGCGTCGTGGAAGACCTCGCTGGGCTCGGCGCCGCGCCGCTTCAGCTCGTCGTGGGCGGCGTCGATGTCGTCCACGATCAGGTGCAGCCCCCGCGCCGAACCGGGCGCCTGGTCCGTGACGGACGTACCGAAGATGACCGACGCAGCGGAGCCGGGCGGTGTGACCTGGACGACCCGGAAGTCCTCGCCGGTGGCCACGTCCGCGTCGAGCCGCCAGCCGAGCGCCGTGTAGAACTCCTTGGCCCTCTCGACGTCGGACACCGGCACCACCACGACCTCGAGTTTCATGTCCATGACTGCCACCTTCCGCGCGGGGGACGACATGCGGACGGGTACGAGACTCACGCGGCCGGCCGCCCCTTCGCGCCAGGGAGTCCCACTGGTGATGGAAGCGGGAGAATGTTGTTCCAGTTGACGCTGAGCCTCTGGACGTCCAGCATCAAAACGTTACCCTCGCGGTCAAAAACGCCCATCCTTTGACAGGTGGAAGGCGGTGGCCCCATGGCAGACGGGACCTCGAGAAAGGTACTCCTCGGCGAAATGGCCGCTGAGTTCCTCGGCACCATGGTTCTGATCCTCTTCGGTGTCGGTGTGGTCGCCCAGGTGGTGGCCGGCGGCATCGGAGATCACGACAGCATCGCGTGGGCGTGGGGCTTCGGCGTCACCTTCGGTGTGTACATCGCGGCCCGCCTCAGCGGCGCCCATCTCAATCCGGCGGTGACCGTGGCCCTGGCCTGCTTCAAGGGCTTCCACTGGGCCAAGGTGCCGTTCTACATCGTGGCGCAGACGCTGGGGGCGTTCATCGCCGCGCTGCTGGTGCGCTGGAACTACACGGAGGTTCTGGCCAAGTTCGACCCCGGTCACACGATCAAGAGCCAGGGCGTGTTCTCCACCCTGCCCGGCAACGGCTTCCTCCCGGTGAGCGAGCTCGGAGCGCTGCGCGACCAGATCATCGGCACCGCGATCCTGCTGCTGCTGATCTTCGCCGTGACCGACCTGCTCAACACGCCACCCGGCGCCAACCTGGCCCCCGTGGTCATCGGTTTCCTCGTCGTGGCGATCGGCATGGCCTGGGGGACCGACGCCGGATACGCGATCAACCCGGCCCGTGACTTCGGACCCCGACTGGCCAGCTACCTCACCGGATACGGCACGGCGTGGCGAGATCAGTACGGCAATATCTACTGGTGGGTGCCGATCGTCGGGCCGTTCATCGGCGGTGTGGTCGGCGCCGCGCTGTACCGGTTCGTCATCGGTCCATTCCTGCCCACGGCGGAACAGGAACCGGGTCGCGTGCCCGCACCCGAAGGCGACTGACACGACGGCACTCCTATGACACCGGGGCGGCGGCGACCGTGAGACGGTCACCGCCGCCGCGGCCACTTCAGCCCGCGCCAAGGTCCGAAAAAGCCCGCCTGCCGCGAAGAAGGCGGGCAAGGCGGCCCTGGCCGCAGCCCTCGGCCCCTTCGTCCGCCGGGCCGTCACCCGGCTCCTCGGCCGCGTCGGCTGACGCCGGGGCTCTCGCGCTCGGGGAGACGGTCGGCGAAGTGATCGGCGACGAGTTCCGCCATCGCGGAGGCGTCGCGGGAGCCGTCCACCTCGATGACGCGTATGCCGAGGCGGTGCGCGGCGCGGACGGCGTCCTCGGCCACGAGCCGGTCCCGGGCCAGCCGGTTGGCCTGCGCCCGGACGGGATCGCTGACACGGTGGCCTAGGGAGCCCGCTCGGGGCAGGTCGCGGGCCTGCCGGAGGCGGAACTCGTCGGTGGGCACCATGACGACCATCCGACGGGGTGAGTCGAGGAGGGGAGCGACGAGCTCGGGCCGCAGCCCCCAGCCCTCCGCGATGACAGGACGGCCGGAGACGAGCGCGCGCAGATCGTCGAGGGCCCAGGCGAACCGGTCCCGGAAGCCCGCGAGGGTCACGGCGGCCATCTCCTCCGGGGTGGTGTGCACCCACACCTCGTCCGGGTCGGGCTCGTCGGCCGGCTCACCGCGGGCGATGCGACGGGCGATCCGCCGGTCGTTGTGACCGCGGGCGTCGTGGTAGTCGTAGTGGTAGGCGGTGACGCCGTGCCGGAGGGCCAGCAGCCGGGCGACCGTCGACTTGCCGGCCCACTGGCCCCCGCCGATCCACAACGCCTGCCGCAAGGTGCCGAACGGGTCCCGGACGTCGCTGTCCGCCCGAGAGTCATGACTGGTCAACGGACGTCCCCCTGGATCACCTCGAACTGCCGCCGTGGGCCCCGCTCCACCGCCCTCAGCGCATGGTGAGGACCATCCGGAAGCGAGCCGCCCCGGAGAGCATCCGCTGGTACGCCTCGCCGGCCTGGTCCAGCGGCACGGTCTCGGTCATCGGGCGGATCCCGTGCAGGGCGCTGAACTCCATCGTGTCCTGGACGTCCTGCGCCGTACCGGACGGATGACCGCGCAGGATCCGGCCGCTCATCAGCAGCTGGCCCGGGTTGACGCCGAGCGGTTCGGGGGCGCCGCCGATGACGACGAGTTCACCGCGCGGCGCTAGCCCGTCGACGGCGGAGGTGATGGCGGCGGAGTTGCTGGCGGTCGCGAGCACCACGTTCGCCCCGCCGAGGGACTGCAGGGCGTCCGCGACGGAGGTGTCCGCCGTGCTGTCGACATAGTGGTGGGCGCCCAGCTGCTTGGCGAAGTCGGCCTTGTCGGCGCCCCTGGCGATGGCCACGGTCTCGAAGCCCATCGCGACCGCGTACCGCACCCCCAGGTGCCCGAGCCCCCCGATCCCCAGCACGGCGACCAGAGCGCCGGCCTTGGCGGAACTGCGCCGCAGCCCGTTGAACACGGTCACGCCCGCGCAGGCCAGCGGACCCGCGTCGGCGGCGGACAGCGCCTCGGGGATGCGGGCCAGCGCGTCGACCGGCGCGATCACCATCTCCCCGAACCCGCCGTCGTACGCCCAACCCGGCACCTTGAGGTTCTGGCAGACGATGAAGTCGCCCTGCCGGCAGGGCTTGCAGTGGCCGCAGCTGCCGCCGAACCAGCCCACGGTCACCCGGTCGCCGGCCTGCCAGCCGTACTCGGCCGCGCCCTCGCCGAGCTCGTCGACCCGGCCGGCGATCTCGTGCCCGGGAACCACCGGGAAGCTCACGCCCGGCACCCCGGCGTTCACGAACAGGACGTCGCTGTGGCAGATCCCGCAGGCGTCCACGGCGATCCGTACATGGCCCGGACCCGGCCGCGGAACGTCACGCTCGGTGATCTCGAAGGCTCCGCCGCGGGTGGCCACTTGTGCAACTCGATAGGTGCTCATGCCTCTCTCCGCACATCGGGTACGACCTTGTCCGCGAACCAGCACACCAGCTACGGCGGAATCACGCGCGCCGAACGCCGGTGGTATGTGACATGGCACTGGGCCCGGTACCCCGCCTCACCCCTCCCCCACCACTCCAGTGGACCCCCGCACCTCCAGAAACGGCGCCGCCAGCTCCACCTCGCCCGGTCGCCCCGGGTTCTCGATCCGGTCCAGAAGGCGTTGCGCGGCCCGGCGGCCCACGTCATGACTGGCGTTGTCGACGGTGGTCAGCCACAGGTGCCGCAGCCGCGACAGGTAGGTGTTGTCGTAACCGACGAGGGAGAGGTCGCGCGGCACCTTCAGGCCGCTCTCCTCGGCGGCCGACAGCGCGCCGACGCACGACATGTCGTTGACCGCGAAGACGGCGGTGGGCCGCCGGGGCCGGCTCAGCAGCCGTACCGTGGCCCGGTAGCCGCCCTCCTCGGTCAGGTCGCCCTGTTCCACGACGGCCGTGTCCGCCAGCCCGTGCTCGCGCATCGTGGCCTCGAAGCTGCGCCGGCGCAGCTCGCCGACCGCGCCGTGGCCGGCGATGTGCGCGATGTGCCGGTGGCCGAGGGCGATGAGGTGCTCGGTGGCCAGTCGGGCGCCGTGCTCGTCGTCGTTGGCGACGATGTCCACCCCGGGCAGCACGGGCTCGCGGGTGCCGACGACGACCGTGGGGATCTGTCCGGCGGCGGTGCGCAGCGCCTGCGGGTCCTGCAGGGTGCCGACCGCGACCAGGCCGTCGACGCGCAGTTCGGTGAAGGTGCGGGTGAGGTCCTCGCCCAGGCGCCGGTTGAGGTGACCGTCGGCCAGCAGGGTGTGCAGTCCGCTGTCGTACAGGCGGGAGTTCAGGCCGTCGAGGAGTTCCACGAACCAGGGGTTGCGCAGGTCGTTGAGGAGGACGCCGACGGTGCGGGTGCGGCGTTCGCTGAGGCTGCGGGCGGCGGCGTTGGGCCGGTAGCCGAGTTCCTCGATCGCGGTCATGACGGCCGCGCGTTTCTCGGGGCGTACGCCCTCGGCGCCGCGCAGCACCAGCGACACCAGGGACTTGGACACGCCGGCCCGCGCGGCGACGTCACGGATGGTCGGGGTCCTCATGGGTTGGACCGTTCCATACACTCCCCGTGCTGTAAAGACCCTTCCTGATCCTTCCTAACCCTCCCTGACCATCTATGAGCCCCTCTTGACACCTGCCGGAGGGACGACTCATGGTGGGCCGGATGTTTGGATCGGTCCAAAGAAGGGCTGTCATGGTGAAGACGCTGGGTATCGCCGTCGTGGGCTTCGGCTGGATGGGACGGGTGCACACACAGGCGTACACCCGTCTGCCGCACCACTTCCCGCAGCTGCCCCTGCGGCCCGAGCTGGTCGCCGTCGCGGACGAGGTACCCGGCCGGGCCGAGGAGGCGGCGGCGCAGTACGGCTTCGCGACCGCCGTCCGCGACTGGCGGGAGCTGACGGCCGATCCCCGGGTGCGGGCGGTGAGCGTCACCGCCCCGAACTTCCTGCACCGTGAGATCGGCGTCGCGCTGGCCGAGGCGGGCAAGCACGTCTGGATCGAGAAGCCGGTGGGCCTCACCGCCGAGGACGCCCGGGCGGTCGCCGACGCCGTCGGCAAGGCGGGCGTGCAGGGCACCGTCGGCTTCAACTACCGCAACGCGCCCGCCGTCGAGGCCGCCCGGGACCTGGTGGCCTCCGGTGAGATCGGCACCATCACCCATGTCCGCATCCGTCTGTTCAGCGACTACGCAGCCCACCCCGAAGGCGCCCTGACCTGGCGCTACGAGCGCGCTCGCGGCGGCAGCGGAGTGCTCGGCGACCTCGCCTCGCACGGTGTGGACCTGGCGCGTTTCCTGCTCGGCGACATCGAGTCCCTCAGCGCCGACACCGCGGTCTTCGTCCCGGAGCGGGCCCGCCCGACCGGTGCCACCGCCGGCCACACCCGCGCGACGGGCGGCGAGCTCGGCCCGGTCGAGAACGAGGACTACGTCAACTGTCTGCTGCGTTTCGCCTCCGGCGCCCGGGGTGTCCTGGAGGCCTGCCGGGTCTCGGTGGGCGAGCAGAACAACTACGGCTTCGAGATCCACGGCACCAGGGGCGCCGTCTTCTGGGACTACCGCCGTATGGGCGAGCTGGGCGTCAGCCGGGGCGGCTCCTACCAGGACCAGCCGGTGAGCACGGTCTTCGTCGGCCCGGGCGCCGGAGAGTACGCCGCCTTCCAGCCGGGCTCGGCCAACGCCATGGGCTACGACGACCTGAAGGTCATCGAGGCGTCCCACTTCGTGCGCTCCGTCGCCGAGGGCGCGCCGCACGGGGCGACGCTGCGGGACGCGGTGGCGAGCGCGGCGGCGCTGGACGCCATGGTGCGCTCGGCCGAGCGGCGGGCGTGGGTGAGCCCGGGATGAGCGCCGTGCGCATCGGGGTGATCGGCGCGGGCACCATGGGCGCCGATCATGTGAGCACGCTGCACCGGTTCGTCTCCGGTGCCGAGGTGGCGATGGTCGCCGACGTCGACGAAGAGCGGGCCGCCTCGGTCGCGGCCGCCGTACCCGGGGCCCGGTCCACCAGCGACGCCCTGGCGCTGATCGCCGACCCGGACGTCGAGGCCGTGGTCATCGCCTCGCACGACAGCACACACGCCGACCTGGCGATCGCCGCCGTACGGGCCGCCAAGCCCGTGCTCTGCGAGAAGCCGCTCGCCCCCACCACGGCGGAGTGCGTGCGCGTGGTGCGCGCGGAGCGGCACGCGGGCGGCGGACTGATCTCGCTCGGCTTCATGCGCCGCTTCGACCCCGCCTACGTCGAGCTGAAGGCGGCCGTGACCTCCGGCGCCTGCGGAACTCCGTTGCTGCTGCACTGCGTCAGCCGGGGCGTGTCCTCCGCCCCGGGCTGCACCGACGAGTTCAGCGTGACCGGCTCGGCGATCCACGAGTTCGACACCGTGCCCTGGCTGCTCGACTCGCCTGTCACGGAGGTCAGTTGGCACGCGGGCCGCCCTACGTCGACGGTGGGCGGGCTGCGTGATCCGCAGCTGATGCTGCTGCGCACCGCCGACGGCGCCCTGACCACCGTCGAGACGTTCCTCAACGCCGGTTACGGCTACGACATCCGCTGCGAGGTCGCCGGCGAGCGCGGCACGCTGGCCCTCGCCGATCCCGCCCGGCTCGTGGAGAACGCCGACCGGGCCCGGTCCACCGCCCACCCCGCCGACTGGCGCCCGCGCTTCGCCGACGCCTACCGCCTGGAGCTGCAGGCGTGGACCGACGCCGTCGCCCGGAAACGGCCCGCACCGCTGGCCACCGCGCTGGACGGGCTGACGGCCTGTGCGGTGGCGGAGGCGGTCATCGCGTCCATGAAGGACGGCGGTCGTACCGTCGCCGTCCAGGTCCCGGAGGTCTGAGCGGCATGCCCGCCTTCCCCGCCACGCTGCCCACCGCCCGCACACCGGACCCGATGGCCGCCCCGGCCCTGCGCTGGGGCGTGCTCGGCACCGGCTGGATCGCGGAGCGCTTCGTCGACTCCGTCCGGCGCCACACCCGGCAGCGCTTCACCGCGGTCGCCTCCCGTGACCCTGCCCGCGCCAGGACCTTCGCCGACCGCCATACGATCACCGCCTCCTACGGCGGGTACGAGGATCTGGTCGCCGCCGACGACGTCGACGTGGTGTACGTCGCCACCGAGCACACCGCGCATCTCGCCTGCGCCCGCCTGGCGCTGGAGGCCGGCAAGCACGTGCTGGTCGAGAAGCCGCTCGCGCTCAACGCGGCGCAGGCCGCCGAGATCGCCGAACTCGCCGCCCGGCGCGGCCTGTTCTGCGCGGAGGCCCTGTGGACCTTCTTCCTGCCCAAATTCGACGTCGTACGGCAGATCCTCGACTCGGGCGTGCTCGGCGAGGTCCGCACGGTGCTGGCGGACCACGGTGAGCACTTCACCGCCGGCCACCGCATCCTGCGCCCCGACCTGGCGGGCGGCCCGCTCCTCGACCTGGGCACCTATCCGCTGTCCCTCGCCACCTGGGTCCTCGGCGCTCCGGCCGGGACCACGGCGCAGGGGCAGCCCCATCCCGCCGGGGTCAACGGCCAGGTGTCGGCCGTCCTGCGGGACACCGACGGCAACCAGGCCGTCCTCCACACCACGCTCTTCAGCGACACACCCACCAGCGCCACGATCGCCGGCACGCACGCCACCCTGACCCTGCCCGGCCCCTTCTACCAGCCCGGCGACCTGCTGCTGACCCCATCGGGCGGGGGCACCCCGCTCACCGTCACCGAGCCGCGCACGGCCCACGACGCCCTGTACTTCGAGGCCGCGGAGACGGCCTGGCGCATCAGCTCCGGCGACCGCGAGACGCCCCTGCGCCCACTGGCCGACTCCGTCACCACGCTCCGGGCGATGGACGAGATCCGCGCCCTGTGCGGCATCACCTTCCCCGGGGAGGACCGCGCCGGCGCGTACGCGTAGGTACTAGGAACCGACTGCCGTCCTCGCCACGGCCCAGTTGGCGTGCAGCCGGTCGAGGTACGCCCGGGCGTCGGTGCCGGGGGTCGCGCCGCGGGCGAAGGCCAGCATGGTGCCGGGACCGGCGTCGTAGCCGAGCGCCAGCAGTTCGTCCTTGGTGTACGGGGCGGACCACTGGGCGGGCAGCCGGGCCGCCAGGTCGTGCAGGTACCAGGCCTCGGCCTCGATGGCGAGGTCCCGGTCGTCCGGCAGCTGGGTCCAGTCGCGGTCGGCGAAGTCGCGGCCCTTCTTGACCTCGTCGAAGGTGGCGCGGTGCATGTCGGCGATGCCGAACGCGGCGCCCGGCTTGATCTTCTGCCAGGCCCGCTCCAGCGCCGGATCGTGCGGTTTGTACGCCTCGTTGTAGAGGATCGCCATCACCAGCCGGGCGCTGACACCGGCCTCCCGGGCCCGGGTGCGGACCTGGGGGGCGTAGTCGGCGGGATCGTACGAGGACGGGGCCGACGAGCGGGAGGCGCTGGGCGAGCCGGCCGACGGGGTCGGGGTGGGGACGGTCTTCCCGGCCGGTGGCGGGGTGTGGCCCTGTGGGGTGTTGGCGGCGCGCACGAGGACGTAGACGGCCAGGGCGAACACCACCATGAGCGCCAGCCGCCGGTACCTCACCGCCCGGACATCGGACATGTCTCGCCCTTCTCCCGCCCCCTCGGCCGGCAATCTTCTACCGCAAGGCGATTAAGGCCCGCGTGAGCCGACGCTGTATGTGATCACAGGGTCCGGTCGGGTTCCTGCCACGCCACGTCCGAACTGTCGCCCCGAATACGGCTCCCGTTCACCGCGGGCCTCCCGGACGGCACCGCCACCCCTGCCTATCGTGACCGCCAAGGACGTGATCGGGGTGGTGAAGAGCTGTGGGCGGGCATGACCTGAACGGCGCTCTGCGGGTGGCCGTGGAGCTGGCCGAGTGGGCGTCGGAGAAGATCCGGGGGACGGACGCGGGCGCCGGAGGGCCGATACGGCAGAAGGCGAGCCCCGCGGACATCGTCACGGACACGGACGAGGCCGTGGAGCGGCACGTACGGGCGGTGCTGCGGCGGGAGTTCCCCGGCTGGGGCATCGACGGCGAGGAGTACGGCGTCGAGGAGGGCTCCTTCCACGCTCCGCACTGGGTGATCGACCCGGTGGACGGAACCACCAACTACGCCCATGGCCTGGGCTGGTGCTCCTTCTCGCTGGGCCTTGCGGAACCGGACGGCAGCCCGCTGCTGGGCGTGGTGGCGGACCCCTGGCGGCGCGAGATCTTCACGGCCGCCTCGGGCAGGGGCGCGCACCTCGACGGAACTCCGATCCGGGCGGCGGATCACACCACCCTCACCGGGCACGTGTTCATGACCGAGTGGGCCGCCCACGCCCACTGGCCCGGTCAGGACGCCCTGTTGGCCGAGCTGGCGGCCCGCCACTGCACGGTCCGGGTGATGGGCTCCACCGCGCTGTCCCTGGTCCAGGTCGCGGCCGGCCGCGCCACCGCGGCGGCGATCGGCGAGTTCCACCCGGTGGACGGCCTGCCCGCACTTCTCATCGCGACGGAGGCCGGCGCGGTGGCGATGCCACGACTCCCCGCCTACGACGAGCCGTTGCTGCTGGCCGCACCGGGCGCGGCAGCCGAGGCGAGGGAGTTGTGGCGTACCACGGTCAGCTCCCGCACGTGAGCCGGGCGTCGGCCCAGTCCGCGTGGTCGTGGGCGTTGCCGTCCCCGCCGTCCTGGACCACCAGGTGCAGCTCCTGCACGCCGCTGACGTCGACGTCCAGCGGCGTGGCCGCCGAAGTGCCGGTCAGGACGGGGGTGGTGGTGAGGGTGCGGCCGTCGGCGACGACACCGAAGGTGACCGAGCCGTACGGGGCGACCTCGTCGTCGATGCCGACGGTGGCGGTGAGCCGGGTGCAGTTGCCGCCGAGGTAGAAGGCCACGTCACTGTCGGCGTGCACGCCGAGTCCCTTGGCGTGTGCGGTACCCCTGAGGGTGATCGGCTGCCCGTCGCCTGCCGCCTGCTCGCCGTTGGAGCGGTCGCGTTCCACGGGCCCCCAGCCGTTGCTGCTGGAGACGAACGACAGGTCGCTCAGGTACGGGCTTCCGGTGGGTGGCGGGATCGGCACCCGGGTGCTCGCCGCGCCGTAGGTCCAGTGCCGTACGCCGTCCCGTGTGTAGGTGGCCGACGGGGAGAAGGTGTTGATGACGGGGGTGTCGGCGGCCGTGGGGGCGGTGACCGTCCAGCGTGCCGTGACCGAGTGTCCGGGGGCGACCTCGGAGAAGGTGACGGGGGTGGTCGCGGCGGCCTTCCAGCCCGCCGGGGTGCCGGGTGTGAGGGTGAGGCCGGTGGCCGCTCCGCCCTTGGCCGGGAGCGTGAAGGTGGTCGTGAGGGTCGCCGACTCGCCTCGCTGGACGGTCTCGGGCAGGGCGGCCTTCAGTGTGGCCGGCGGTGCGGCCGCGTCGCGTACGGGGGTGACGCCGAGGTTGTCGAACTCGTCGGTCTGGTAGCCGACCACGCCGAGGCCGACCTGTCCGGCCCGGTACGCGGAGTCGTCCACCGCGCCGATCCGGCGGCCGTCGACACTCGCGGTGATGGTGGTGCCGCTGAAGCCGAGGGCCAGGTTGTGCCAGCGACGGGTGCCCAGAGCGCGGGTGGTGCCGTCGGCCAGGGTGGTCAGCCGTCCGCCGGTGTCGCTCTTGACCACGGACCACGTGCCGGTGTCGGAGACCCGCAGGAAGTAGCCGGCCTGGTGGGACTGGGGCCGCTGCTGCGGGCCCGCCCGGCCGATGAGCTCGACGGTGCCGGGCTGTTCGAGGTAGACGTCCGAACTGACCGTGTAGTCCTGCCAGTCGGTGTCGCCGAGGAGGGCGAAGGCGTCGCTGTCGTCCTGCCATTCGATGGGTTTCTCGGCGGCCATCTGCCGCACGCACCGCCCCTTGCGTCCCCGGCAGGGCACGGTCTCGAAGGCGCCCTGCATGTCGGAGAGGTACGTCGCCTCCCGCCCGGGCGTGTGCTGCTCGAAGGAGTCGCGGTACGGCAGCGCCAGGTGGCCCTGGGGCGGGCCGGCAGCCGTGCCGTGGCCCTGGCCGGTGGTGGTGGTCAGGGAGTAGACGTGGCCGGGCTGGAGCGTGACCGAGAAGTGCCCGTCCTTCGGGGTGACGTCACCTGTGTGCACGAAGCCGCGTCCGCCGGGGGCGAGGTCGGTGGCCCAGATGTGGACCGTGCCGGTGGGCAGTCCGCCGCCGACGGTGAAGTCTGCCGTCTGGGCGCTGCCGGCGGTGGAGGTCTCCACGATGGTGCTGTACGCGGAGTTGTCGGCCGGTTTCAGCGTGACGTAACTGCCGTTGGTGCGGTCGCCGCCGAGGTAGCCGCTGGCCTGGTCGACGAACGTCCAGCCGGGGCGGGTGACTTGGGTGACCTGGGCGGTGGTCCACAGACTGGTGCCGAGGTCGTAGGCCCCGGACCAGGGCTGGTTGGCGACCGCGAGGCCGACGGTGCCGTAGGGCAGGTTGGGGTAGACGGCCGCCAGCAGGGGCCAGTTGAGGTAGGCGGTGAACCTGCCGTCGAGGTAGCCCCGGGTGATGGAGCGGATCAGCGCGCCGGCGCCGGTGTTCTCGTCGAGGGAGCCGTTCTCGCTGGCCCACAGGGGTTTACCGGTGGCCTGGGCGTTGTCGGAGCTGTAGCAGGTGTTCGCGGTGCCGCCGTCGCCGCCCTCGCAGGGGTAGTGGACGCCTACGACGTCGACGGAGTCGGCGAACTGCTGGTCCTTGACGATGTCGTCGGCGACGTCCAGGCCCGAGTCGGCGGCCACGATCCGCACGGGCAGGTGGCGGGCGGCGAGCGCGGTGTGCAGTTTCTCGTACCAGGCCGTGTCGTAGCCGCGTTCGTTCCAGCCGCCCAGATAGTCGATGTCCAGGCCGTGTTGGCGGGCGCAGCCGAGCCAGGCGGTCAGGTAGTCGATCGTGTCCTGGGACCAGAAGTTCCCCCCGCCAGGGGTGTCGCCGGTGTTGCCGATCCAGCCGGGGGCGCCCCAGGCGAGGCCGTAGAGCTTGATGTGCGGGTTGCGCTTCTTGGCCTGTTCCATCAGCCACCACTCGTAGCCGCTGTCGCAGTGCACGGTGCCCCGGGTGTGCTCGATGCTGGGTTCGGAGCCGTCGGTGGAGTTGGTGTCCCCGCCGATCTCCACCTTGAGCAGGTGCAGGGAGGCGCCGTAGCCGGGCTTGAAGAGGTAGTCGAGGATCTGGCCGCGTTGTGGTTCGGGGTAGTTGATGAGGAGGCGTGAGTTGCCTCCGCCGCCGCTGATGGCGCCGATGCCGTCGAAGGTGCGGCCGGTGCCGGAGCCGCTCACGGTGATGTCGGTGGTGCCCGGCGTGGGTGCCTCGCCGAGGAAGTCGATCCGGTCGACCGTGACGGCCGTGCCGCTGGAGGCCGCGTTCTTGCGGCCGGTCCAGGCCAGGGTGAAGGTGTGGGGTCCGTCCGTGAGGGTGGGGCTGGTCCACACGGTGGCGTCGCCGGCGCGGGTGGCGCTGTAGAAGTCGACGTCGGCCGGGGTGCCGCCGTCGACGGAGACGGTGCCGATGCCGTGCCCGGGGTCGGTCACCGCGTGCAGGGTGAGCCGGGTGCCGGTGAAGGCGAAGCCGACGGAGTCACCGGTGTGGTCGGTCCAACTGTTCGTGCCCTGGTAGGGGTTGGCGGGTGCGCCCTCCCCGGCGGCGTGGCCCCAGCCGGAGCCGTGGTACTCGAACTGGTCCCGGCCGCTTCCCTGGACGGAGTCGTCGACCGTGACGGTGGTGGCAACGTTGTCGTCGGCGGCTGCGGGCACCGGCGTCAGGCCGGACAGACACAGCACCAGGGCACTCACTGTCGCGCCGCCCCAGGACAGGGCGCGGCGCCGGACGGACTGGAGCATGCGCTCTCCCGGCCTCGGATCCGACGGAGGCGAACACCTCCGCGCACATGGCTACAGGAACGCACGCTTCCAAGGAAGAGTCCGGTCAGAATCCAACACAGGAATTTGGTGTGCGGGTTGGTGTCACCGCAGGGCGCTGCCCGACTGCCAGGTCGCCCAGTCGACGTTCCAGTCGCCGTAGCCGTTGTTGGCGGCGACCGCGTCCTTGGAGTTGACCACCGTGACCGGGTCGCCGGTGTGGACGTGGCCGTAGAACCACTTGGCGTCGGCGGTGCTCATGCCGATGCAGCCGTGGCTGCCGTTGATCCGGCCGAACTTGCCCTCGTTCCAGGGGGCGGCGTGCACGAAGGTGCCCGAGGGGGTGAGCCGGACGTCCCACTTCACCGAGCCGAGGTTGTAGGCCTCGGGCCCGAAGATGCTCACCGTGCGGGAGTTCATGCGGATGGTGGGCGTCTTCTCCAGGACGACCATGGTGCCGTTCCAGGTCTCGAAGCCCTTCTTGCCCGCGGAGACGGGCAGGGTGCGCAGCTTCCTGCCGTTCTCGGAGACCGTCATCGTCTTGGCCGCGGTGTCGACGGTCGTGGTCACCGCGTCACCGATACGGAAGTTCACGACCCGGTTCTGAACGCCGTACAGTCCGCCGGCCCGCACGCCGTCGAGGGACATGCGCAGGGTGACGTCGGTGCCGGGCTTCCAGTACTTCTCGGGCCGGAAGTCGACGCGGTCCCGGCCGTCGCGGTCGGTCATCCAGTGCCAGGCACCCTGCACGGAGGGGATGGAGGTGACCTGGAGGTGGCGTTCGACGGCCGCCCGGTCGTGGATCGGCTTGTTGAAGACGATGGAGACCGGCATGGCCACGCCGACGGTGGTGCCCTTGTCCGGGTGGTATTCGCCGACGAACGTCTTCGACCTGGGCGCTTCGGCGGTGGTGAAGATGGCGTTCCTGGTGAGCTGCTTTCCGTCGGATCCGGTGGCGCGGGCGCGCACCGTGTAGGTGACGCCGGGTGCGAGCTGCCCGTCGGACGTCCAGGTGTCCTTGTCGCCGGAGAAGGTCCCCTTCAGATCGCCGGGGCCCTGCGCGGTGACCTTGACGGAGGTGATCCTGCCGTCACCGGCGCGTACGGTCACCTTCCGGTTCACGGCGACGGACCTGCTGTCGGACGCGGGCGAGACGGTGAGCCCGTCGTGCTGCGCGTCGTTCCCCCGCCCGCCGTCCCCCGTGGAGCCCCCCGAACCGCTGCAGGCCGTCACGACCAGGAGCGCCGCGGCGGCCGCCGCGGCAACGGGCAGGCCCGGGCAGCTTCGTGGGGCGTTCCCGGCGGTGCTCGACTGTGCGTGCGGCATGCTTGCTTCAACCGCCTTCCCTGCGTCCCGGCGAGCGCCGGGCGCGCTCGCTCTCCGACGGGGCGGGTAACCCGCCGGAGGCCGGGCATAACCCGCAACCGGGTCAGGAGGGGGTGAGGGGCAGATCGTCGGTGTAGGCGTTGACCGGCGGGGCGATGCGCCGCGTCCCGCCGACGTCGAGAGCGGCCTCCGCCGACCCGGTGCCCAGGCTGCCCTTCGGGTGCCAGGTCCCGGTCACCGCCAGCCAGGTGTTGGCGGGCGGCACGGCTCCCCCGTACATCCGGACCTTGACGGTCTGGGAGTCCGCGGCGCAGCAGGTGAAGATGATCCGGGTCAGGTACCAGCCGCCGCCGTGCGCGGCCGGGGTGACGAAGCCGGTCATCTGCACGGTGCGGTGCCGGATGGCGAGACCCCGGTCCTGCTGCACCCGGGTGGTGAAGTCGGTGAGCGTCATGGGCAGCGGGGAGGTCGCGGGCAGCGGGTCGAAGCCCTTGTGCACCGTGACCGCCTTGCCGTTGGTCCGCGCCGCCGTGTACGCGCCGAGGGCCGGTGGGACGTAGAGGAGCAGGCTGAGCGCGGGGAGGAACAGCAGCCAGGCGACGCGGGGTGCCCGGGAGTGGTCGTGGCCGTGGGCGTGGCCCTCGTCGTGGGTGTGATCCCGGTCCAGGACCGCGCTCGCGAGGCCGAGCAGGAGCAGGGTGACGCCGGAGACGATCAGGACGGGTCGCAGGCCCTCCTTGACGTAGCGCAGGTAGAGGTCGGTGAGGAGGGAGACGTGCAGCAGTCCCGCTCCGGTCAGGACCAGCAGCAGTGTCTGGGCGTGGCGTTTCACAGCAGGACGCCTCCGGTCAGCGCGCTCGCGGCGACCGCCACGACGACCGTGGCGGTGGAGAAGCGCCAGGCGAACGCACGGCCGAAGGTGCCCGCCTGAAGGGAGATCAGCTTCAGGTCGACCATCGGGCCCACCACCAGGAACGCGAGCCGGGCGACGGGCGAGAACCCGGTGAGCGAGGCGGCGACGAAGGCGTCGGCCTCCGAGCACACCGCGAGGACGACGGCGAGCCCGGTCAGGAAGAGCACCGACAGCCAGGGCGAACCCGAGAAGGTGTCCAGCACCGCTCGCGGCACGGCGACGTTGAAGGTGGCGGCGGCCATCGCGCCGAGCACGAGGAAGCCCCCGGCGTGCAGGAAGTCGTACTGGAAACCGAGACGGAACTCCCGCCAGCGGCTGTGCCCGGCGTGATGGCCGCCGTGCCGTACTGCGGGCCGCAGCCACTCCTCCCGGCCCAGCCAGAGCCACAGCCAGCCCATCACGGCGGCGGTGGCCAGCGAGGCCAGCAGCCGGGCGGCGACCATCGCGGGATTTCCGGGGAAGGCGACGGCGGTGGCGGTCAGCACGACGGGGTTGATCGCGGGCGCGGAGAGCAGGAACGCGAAGGCGGCGGCCGGGGTGACACCCCGTCGGATGAGGCTGTTCGCGACGGGCACCGAGGCGCACTCGCAGCCCGGCAGGACCGCGCCCGCCGCGCCGGCCACCGGAACGGCGAGCGCGGGGCGCCGGGGCAGTACCCGGGTGAACAGGTCCGCCGGTACGAAGGCGTTGATCGCGCCGGACAGGACCGTGCCTAGGATGAGGAAGGGCAGCGCCTGCACGGTGATGGCGAGGCACACGGTCCGCCAGGCGGCGAAGGCGGGCCCGCTCAGCCACCGGGTCTGCGTCAGGGTCAGCACCACCGCGACCAGCGCGGCCGCCGTCGCCGCCCCGATCACGACCGACGGCGGCGGCAGGCGGCGAGCGGGGGGAGCGGCCGTCGCGACCACGCCGTCGACCAGTTCATCCGTTCTCACCATGGTCACTCCGGATGTCGGTGTCCTGGCGAAGATAAGCGACGATCATGAAGGGGGCCGGGCGCACACACCTCCGCATTCGGGTGACGGGGACACGGGGACCATGACGACCCCGCTCGCCCCGCACGTCGCGTCCTGGACGCCCGCCCCGGTCACGGACGAGGACGCCCCTCTTGGTCGGCCGCGAAGTCCGGTGACGCGCTGCCACCGCTGTGGCAGCGGCTGCACTTCCTGCACTGGCTCGAACTCGTCCGCAGCCGTGCTCCCAACCGGCAGGTGCGGTCCCTGTCCTACCGGCTGCACCGCCCCGCGTTCGCCGGCGAGCACCTCCTGGCCGACGGCTCCCCCACCGACGACGGGGCCGGTCTGCGCGTCGCCGGTCCCCGCGAGGCCCGGCACGCCACCGCCGAGGTGACCTTCGCACCGGCGTCCGTCGTCAGCCCCGCACACCGCCCGTCATGAGACCGCCGACGATGAAGCGCTGGAAGAGGGCGAAGACGCAGACCACCGGGACGCTGATGAGGGTGGCGGTGGCCATCAGGGCGCCCCAGGACGTGCCGTGCTGTCCCACGAAGGAGTTGAGCAGCACGGTGACCGACTGGACGTCCGGGCCTCCGGCGACGGTGAGGCCGAAGAGGAACTCCCCCCAGGCGATCAGGAAGGACAGTCCGGCCGCCGCGACCACGCCGGGCACCATCAACGGCAGGGCCACCCGAGCAGCACGCCGGCAGTCCGCACCCGTCGATCTGCGCGGCCTCCTCCAACTCCGGCTGCACACCGCGCAGTACGGGCCGCAGCACGATCACCGTGAACGGCAGGGTGAGGGTCGTGTCGGCGGCGATCAGCCCCAGGTAGGTGTCGGCGAGGCGCGGGACGGCGAGGTCGGCGAGTTCCTGGGCGGTGCGGGTGACGTTCAGGGTGGTGCCGACGCAGGCGCCGGCCTCCTGCCGCAACGCCTGCCGCTCCCGGGCCGCGTGCTGCTCGCTGCTGTCAAAGGCGGCGGTGCCGACGCCGACGACCTCGCCGGTGGCGGGGTCCCGCACCGGCCACAGCTCGATGACCCAGGCACGGCGCCGGACGGGTGCGGAGGCGGGCTCCGGGACGACGCGCTCGTACCGCATCGGCCTGCCCTCCTCGGCGACGCGGCGCACACAGCGCAGGAAGCCCTCCTCGCCGTCGCCGCCCTCGGCACCCGCCGCGTCCTCCTCGGCGGCGGCCGTGTTGAGGTGCCAGGAGCCGGAGGCCGTGCTGTGGGCGGAGAAGCCGACCGACGCTTGGTCGAACGCCCACTCCACCATCCTCCGGTCGCGTTCCGAAGCCGCGGACGAGGTGCCGACGGTCACCACGAACCCCTGCGGCCTGCCGTCGCGGTCCAGCGACGGATGGGCGTGCAGGGTCACGTCGACGCGGTGACCGTCCCGGTGCCGCAGCGCCGCCGTCCCGCTCCACTCATCGGAGCCGAGGAGCGCGAGACCGCTCGCCCCGGGAGTCTCCCGGGGCGAGGAGCAGTTCGGCGGCGGCGCGTCCCACGACCTCGGGTGCGCGACGGCCGAGCAGCCGCCGCGCACCCTCGCTCCAGCCCGTGACGGTGCCGTCGCGGTCGAGGGTCACCGTCGCGACATCGGTTGACCACCCGCTGTGACCGCTTTCTTGGACATAAGTGGCCATTCTTGCTCTATTCGCGCGCTGAGGTTCCTCAAAGACCCAGCGGGCGCGTCCGACAGGAATCGGACAGGTCAGAGCGCGGGGGTGTGCTCGATGCGGACGGCGTCCAGGGAGCGCGGGTCCAGACCGAGCAGACGCAGGATCGTCGGGGCGATCTGCGTGGTGCGCACCGGACGGTTGACGCGGACGCCGTGCGGCGTCGCGGCTCCGGACACGACCAGGGGGACGTCGAGGTCGTCGGCGTGGGCGCCTCCGTGCTCGGCGATCTTCTTCTTGCCGCCGGTGTAGACGACGCCGTACTGGCTGATGCCGAACAGGTCGGGCACCCGGGAGTCGCCGGGCTTGACGTGGAAGTAGTGGGCGGCGGCCGCTCCCGCGTACACGGTCTTCAGACCGTCGGCCGTGAAGGGCTTGGCCTTGCCGTCGATGCCGTTGCCGGTGCCCGACTGGGCGAGCAGATAGGCCTTGGCGAAGTCGGTGGCGGCCTGAGAGCGGTCGGTGAGCCACAGAAGCATGGCGTCGTCGTCGACGGCGTGGGCGACGAGGTCTCCCGCGCCCGGGTGGGCGCTCTTCCATGCGGCGTTGAGGCCGTCGAGGAGGGGACCGTCGTCGATGCGGGTGAGCGCCGAGGGGTCGGTGGGCGACTGTCCGTGCTTGGAGGACAGGATCACCGTGGTGCTGGAGGCGAGGTGGCGCTTGCGGAGCTCGCCGAGGAAGGCGCCGATCTGCCGGTCGACGTAGGCGAGGTTCTTCGCCAGCAGCGGGCCGGGCACGCCCTTGCTCGTGTAGCCGCCGGTCAGGCCGTCGGAGGCGGGCAGTTTCTGGGCGGTCGAGACGGACTGGAAGTTCATGCCGAACACCGCGGGGGTGCCGACCTTGTGGGTGCGGCCGTGGTCGTAGCCGTCGATCTCGTTGAGGACCGCCTGCACCTTGTAGCCGTCGTACTGCTCGGTGGCCGCGTTGTCCTTGGTCCAGTCCTCGCCCGCCGGGTAGCCGATGGCGGTGCTGTTGATCTCGGGGGCGAACAGGTCCTGGATGCCCTTGCCGGAGGGGCCGCCGAGGATCTCGTAGGCGACGTGCTTGTCGGACCAGGCGGTACGCAGACCGGCCTTGCGGGCCACGTCGAAGACCGTGTTCACCTTCAGGTACGCGTGCGGGTAGACCGGCTTGCAGGTCTTGGGGTCGACCGGCAGCTTCGACGGGTCGATGAGGCTCGCGGCCTTCCCGGTCATCTTCAGGATGCTGCCGGGCAGACCGCTGAGGCCCTGGCCCGCGTCGATGGAGTCCTTGTTCTTGTCGAGGTCCTCGGTGAGGTCGACCTCGACGCCGGGCTTGACGCCCGCGCAGCTGGTGGTGCCGGCCGGCAGCAGGGCGTTGCTGTAGGTGTCGTCGTAGTAGACGCCGGTGACACCGGGGTCGCCGCCGGTGACCTGGCCGACCATGCCGGGGAAGGAGTCGGAGGGGACGGTCGTTCTGGCGTGGGTGTACTCCACTCCCCCGGCGGCGAGCCGGGCCAGCGCGGAGTCGGGATGCTGGGCGACGTACCAGGCGAGGTCGGACTGGTGCAGGCCGTCGACGGACAGGAGCAGGACGTGCCGCGCCGTGGCGGGGTGGGCCGCGGCCGGTGCGGCGGCGGTGACGGTGAGCGCGCCGACGGCGGCGGCCGCAGCGGTGACGGTGCGGGCGGGACGGACGGGACCTCGTGGCATGGTGCCTCTCCTCAAAGCCGTGCGGGCGCAGGAAGGTCTGCGGACCGTGCACCGACATGGCAGTGGCCGAAAATGTACGGCGCCCGACGCCCACACCCGCTCCTGCCAAAGAAAGGGCTCAGCGGGAGCAAAGGAACGGCCCGCCGGGACACGCCACCGAACGGCCTATCCGCCCGGTCCGTAAATAAGTTGGGCATAACGTGCCGAATATGAAGAAACTCCATATCGCCTATCTGGCGTGCACCGCCGCGATCGTCGGGACGGGCCTCGGTGCCGCCCCGTCGGCCGCCGGCCACATGATCCAAACGGTCCGTCCGGGAGAGTCCATCCAGAAGGCGGTGGACGCCGCCCGGCCCGGCGACACCGTCCTGGTGCTGCCCGGCGTCTACCACGAGAGCGTCAAGGTGACGACGGCCTACATCACCCTGCGCGGCGTGGGCCGGCAGACGGTGATCGAGCCGGGCACCAAGAAGGCCGGCGACCGCTGCTCCGAGAAGGGCAACGGCATCTGCGTCGTGGGCGCCAAGGACCGCAGCCTCAAGGGCGTCACCGTCGCCTCCCTGACGGTCGGCGGCTTCACCGGCAGCGGTGTCTTCGCCATGGGCACCGACGGTCTGACGGTGCGTAACGTGTCCGCGCTGAACAACGGGGTCTGGGGCATCGCCCAGGAGCGTTCGGTCCGCAGCGTGCTGCGGGGCAACACCGTCAGCGGCAGCGGCGACGCGGGCATCTTCCTCGCCAACACGATCACGGCCGAGAAGGGCGCCACGGACACCGAGGGCACCCGGGTGGTGCGCAACCGGCTGCAGGGCAACCGCGTCGGCGTGACCGTGCGCCGGCTGCGCGACCTGCACGTCGACCGCAACTACCTCACCGGCAACTGCGTGGGCGTGTTCGTCGTCGGCGACGAGAACAAGCCCAAGGCCGGGGACCTCACCGTGCGTCAGAACCGCATCGTCGCCAACAACAAGTCCTGCCCGAAGACCGCCCGGCTGCCCGCCCTGCAGGGCTCCGGCATCGTCCTGACCGGCGCCGAGAAGACCCTGGTCGCGAACAACGAGATCCGCGACAACGCCGGCACCTCCCCGCTGTCGGGTGGCATCGTGCTGTTCAAGAGCTTCGTCGGCACCACCAGCGACGACAACCGGATCACCGGCAACCGCCTGTCCGGCAACGCGCCCGCCGACCTGGTCAACTCCGACCTCGGCAAGGGCAACACCTTCGAGAGCAACACCTGCCGGGCGTCCAAGCCCGCGGGCCTGTGCTGAGCGGGCCCCGCTCCCCCGTCGCAACCCCCATCACACCAAGGAAGGCAGGCGGCGCATGACGACCGCACAGACCGCCCCACCGCCGCCGATGCGGCTGAGGGAACTCGTGTTCGGGGCGGCGTGTGCCGCCGCCCTCCGCGCGTCCGCCCGGCTGGGCGTGCCCGACGCGCTCGGTGACGACCCCATGTCCGTGGAGGACCTGGCGGCCGCGGTGAAGACCGAACCCCGTCCGCTGCGACGGCTGTTGCGGGCCCTGTCCTGCTATGGCGTCTTCGCCGAACGGCCGGACGGCACCTTCGCGCACACCGAGATGTCCCGGCTGCTGCGCGAGGACGACCCGAACAGCCTGCGTTACATCGCCCTGTGGTGCACCGAGCCGTGGACCTGGGACGCCTGGCCCAAGCTGGACGAGGCGGTGCGCACGGGGAAGAACGTCGTACAGGAGCTGTACGGCAAGGAGTTCTTCCCGTACCTCAACGAGGACGCCCCGGAGTCCGCGGACGTCTTCAACCGGGCGATGACCACCTCCAGCGAGCAGTCGGCGCGGGACGTGGCGGCGCTGCTGGACCTGTCCGGCAGCACGTCGATGGCGGACATCGGCGGCGGGCAGGGCCATGTGGTGGCGAGCCTGCTCGACAAGTACCCGTCGATGCAGGGCAGTCTGCTGGACCTGCCCCGGGTGGTGGAGAACGCGGTGGCGCGGCTGCGGCCGGGCGGCGATCTGGCCGGCCGGGTGCGGATCGTTCCCGGTGACGTCCGGGAGGCCGTGCCGGTGCGGGCCGACGTCTACATCATCAAGAACATCCTGGAGTGGGACGACGACAGCACCGCCCGCACCCTGCGCAACGTCATCGAGGCCGGTGGGCCGGGTACGCGGGTCGTGGTGATCGAGAACCTCGTCGACGACACCCCGTCGATGCGGTTCAGCACCGCGATGGACCTGTTGCTGCTGCTCAACGTCGGCGGGGCGAAGCACACCACCGACAGCATGGTCGGACGGCTGACCGCCGCCGGGCTGGTCGTCGACGGCATCAGTCCGGTCAACCCCTATCTGCACGCGTTCGACTGCCACGTGCCGGGGTGAACGGCCCTCACAAACGTCCGCTGCCACCGGTCGCCGGGTCCTTCGGCCGGTGGCAGCGGACGGTCTCAGGCGGTGGCGTCCCGCTCCCAGAGGTAGAAGCGGTTCGCCATCGCGTCCTTCGGCGAGCGCCAGGTCTCGGGGTCGTACGCGCTGACGTACGCCGCCAGCCGCTCGCTGACGTCACGGAACTCGGGGTGTCCGGTCACCTTGGCGATGGCCGGCCCGGGGTCCCGCTCGGACTCGATGAGATGCAGGTACACGTCACCGAACTGGAAGAGGCTGCGCCGGGCGACCCCGACCAGGTGCGGCAGCTCCCCCCGGTCGGACTCGGCGAACACCTTGGCGATGTCCGGGGCGGAGCCCGGTGCCATACGGGCCACGATCAGGGCCTGGTGCATCGGTCTGTCCTTCCTGCCATGCGGCGGATCAGTCGGTCAGGCCCGGGGTGAAGCCCTGCTCGGCCGCCGCCTTCTCGATGCGGTCGCGGATGAGGGCCATCTGGACCTTGGAGTTGCGGTTGATGTTGTCCGTCATCCAGTCGTCGTCGACCGGGGCGTCGGGCTTCATCGCGAAGTCCTGCGTCCACACCATCCGCACACCCTGGGGCAGTTGCTCGTAGGTCCACAGGATGTTCATGTGGGCGAAGGGCCCGGTCTCCACGCGGCGGGCGCGCACGGTGAGGCCCCCGCGGTCGGTCTCCCGTTCCGAGACCCAGCTCCAGACCTTGCCGTTGTCGTCCGGGTGCATGGTGAGACGGAACGTGGTCTTGTTCCCCTCGACGGAGAGGATCTCCGCCGAGGCGTACTCGGTGAACAGGTTCGGCCAGTTCGCCACGTCGTTGGTCATGTCCCAGACCAGGTCCAGCGGCGCGGCGACGGTGATCTCGTTCTGGGTGTGTCCGGGCATGTCAGGCTCCTGCCACCAGGCTGCTGTTGACGAGGTCGAGGAACTCGCGGGGGCTCTTGCAGCGCTCCGCGTCGGGGGGCAGCGGAGCGCCGTAGCGGTTCTCCAGCTCTCCGACCACGCCGAGCAGTCCGAGCGAGTCGATGCCGAAGGTGTCGAACCCGGAGTCGCGGCGCTGCTGCAGCTCCTCGGGGGCGACGGTGACGCCGGCGGCCTTCTTCATCAGCTCGGCCAGTTCGTCCACGGTGATGCGGTCACTCATGCGGTTCCTCTCTTCCTTCGCTGGGTGGCGCCTCGTCAGGAGGCGTCGGCGGCGCCGCGCCGCAGCACGAGCGCCGAGTTCGATCCCATGAGCCCCCGGCTGAGGACCAGCACCGTGCGCAGTTCGACGGCGCGGGCGCGGGTGGTCACGAGGTCGAGGTCGTGGCAGACGTCGTAGACGTTGGGGGTGGGCGGGAGGATGCCGTGCTCCAGGGCGAGCACGGCCGCGGCGCTGTCCAGGACGGGCGCCGCGCAGTAGCCGCGGCCGATGCCTGTCTTGGGCGCGGTGACCGGCACGCGCCGGCCGTGGGCGCCGAGCGCGTCGGTGATCGCGAGTGCCTCGGCGCGGTCGGCCTCGGGGATGCCGAGGGCGTCGGCGAAGACGGCGTCGATCTCCTCGGGGGCGCAGCCGGCCTCGTCCAGGGCGCCGGCGACGGCGTGCGCGAGCCCGTGCCGGGACTCCTCCCAGCGGGAGGCGCCGGTGAAGGTCGCCGCGTGTCCCGCGACCAGGGCACGGACCCGTGCGCCCCGCTCCCGGGCCGTGCGCTCGTCCTCCACGACGAGCATCGCGCCGCCCTCGGCTGGCACGAAAC
Source organism: Streptomyces sp. NPDC002144 (assembly GCF_053593695.1). Classification (NCBI taxonomy): domain Bacteria; kingdom Bacillati; phylum Actinomycetota; class Actinomycetes; order Kitasatosporales; family Streptomycetaceae; genus Streptomyces; species Streptomyces sp. NPDC002144. Next base: position 61,284 of record NZ_JBSFDB010000023.1, on the reverse strand, counting down.
CGCAGGCCTGGGCGGTGAAGGGCCGGTAGGCGCGGTCCGGGTCGGCCTCGGTGCTCAGCTCCTGGTAACCGAGCTGGCAGACCCCCGAGTAGGGGGCCAGCGGGGCCTCGGTCGCGCCGGCCACGATCGTGTCGGTGCCGCGCCGTACCGCCCGGGCCGCGTGCGCGAGGGCGTCGAGGCCGCCGGCCTCGTCGGCGGCGACCACCGAGCAGGGGCCCTTGAAGCCCCGGCGGATGGAGATCTGGCCGGTGCTGGCGGCGTAGAACCAGGCGATGGACTGGTACGGGCCGACGAACCGGCTGCCCTTGCCCCACAGTTGCTGCAGCTCCCGCTGGCCGAACTCGCCGCCGCCGGAGCCGGCCGCGGTGACCACGCCCACGGAGAACGGACTCCCGCCCTGGTCGGCGGGGCCGAACTCGGCGTCGTCCAGGGCGCGGTCGGCCGCCGCCATGGCGAAGTGGGTGAAGCGGTCGGTCTGGACGAGGAAGCGTTCCTCGACCGCCGCCGGCGCGTCGAAGTCGCGGACCTCGCCGGCCACCCGCATCGGCAGGTGCCCGCAGCCCTCGCGGGTGACCCGGTCGAGGACGCTGATGCCCTCGCGGGTGGACTTCCAGAAGGACTCGGCGCTGGTTCCGTTGGGCGCCACCACACCGATGCCGGTGACGGCCGCGCGCCGTGGATACGGTTCGCTCATCGTGTCCTCTCCCTCGGCCGGGTCAGCACCACCGCGGACTGGAAGCCGCCGAACCCGCTGCCCACGGACAGCACGCTGGTCAGCTTCCGTTCGCGTGCGACGCGTGGCACGTAGTCCAGATCGCACTCGGGGTCCGGCGTCTCGTAGTTGGCGGTGGGCGGGACGACCTGATGGGCCAGGGCCAGCACACAGGCGACGACCTCGATCGCGCCGATCGCGCCGAGGGAGTGGCCCACCATGGACTTGATGGAGCTCATCGGCGTGGCGTAGGCGTGCTGTCCCAGGGCCCGTTTGACCGCCGCGGTCTCGTGGCGGTCGTTCTGCTGGGTGCCGGACCCGTGGGCGTTGACGTAGTCGATCGCCGTGGGGTCGAGGCGGGCGTGGATCAGGGCGGTGTCGATCGCCCGGGCCATCTCCAGGCCCTCCTTGGTCAGCCCCGTCATGTGGTAGGCGTTGCCGAAGGTGGCGTAGCCGGCCAGCTCGCAGTACACGTGGGCGCCCCGCGCCCGGGCGTGTTCGAGCTCCTCCAGGACCAGTACGGCGCCGCCCTCGCCCATGACGAAGCCGTCGCGGTGGGCGTCGAAGGGCCGGGAGGCGTGGGCCGGGTCGTCGTTGTTGGGCGACGTGGCCTTGATGGCGTCGAAGCAGGCCATGGTGATCGGGGAGATCGGCGAGTCCGAGGCGCCCGCGATGCACACATCGGCCCGGCCCTCCTCGATGGTGTGGAAGGCGTAGCCGACCGCGTCCAGGCCCGAGGTGCAGCCCGTGGAGACGGTCTGCACCGGCCCGCGCGCCATGAACCGCTCGGCCACCGCCGAGGCCAGCGTGCTGGGCGAGAAGGCCCGGTGCAGATGCGGTTCGGCCTCGCGGGGGTCGACGTCCCAGCGCTCGCCGTGGTGGCTGACGAGCACGTAGTCGTGCTCCAGACGGGTGGTCCCGCCCACCGCGGTGCCCAGGGAGACCCCGACCCGCCAGGGGTTCTCCCGGTCCAGGTCGAGACCGGCGTCGCGCACCGCCTCGTCCCCGGCGGCCAGGGCGAACTGGATGTAGCGGTCGTTGCGCGCGGTCTCCTCGGCGTCCAGTCCGTGGGCGGCCGGGTCGAAGTCGCACTCGGCGGCGATCCGGGAGCGCAGGCCCGCCGGGTCGAAGAAGGTGATGCCGCGCGTCGCGGTGCGCCCGGCCGCCAGCAGGTCCCAGAACGCCGGCACTCCGATGCCGCCGGGTGCGACGATGCCTATGCCGGTGACCGCCACCCGCCGGCTCATGAATGGACCTGCTGTCGGTCGTGGACCCCGACGGCGGCGGGGGTCTCCTCGGTGTCGACGTGGCCGAGGGGCGGCGTCGGCGCGAGCGGCCCGAGGTGGAAGACGATCCGGGCCTCCACCTTGCCGACGTTGCGGAAGCGGTGGCGCATGTTGATGGGGATCATCAGCCCCTGCTCGGGCCGCAGCGGGTGCGGTTCGCCGTCGAGGTCGACTTCCAGCTGACCGCAGACGACGTACACGAACTCCTCGGAGTACGGGTGGTAGTGCTCACCGATGCGGTCGCCGGGCTGCACGATGGCCACGCCCATGAAACCGCTGGTGGAGCCGACCGTGTTGGGGGTGAGCATGGCGCGCAGATCGCCGCCGCGCCGAGTGTTGGGCTCGACGTCGCTGAGATCCACGATGGTGGGACGGGGTTGCGTCACGGCGTTGCTCCGTTCGTGTGCTGGGGCGGCGGGGCGGATCAGGCTTCGGGCGAACGGCGGTCGGTGACGAGCTCCGCGCGGGCCTGACCCAAGACGTGCTTGAGGTCGCCGTCCTTCGACAGCGTTGTCAGCTCGGCCAGCCGGGCGGGGTCGGCGATGCCGAGGACCAGCGTCGGATCGGCGGCGTCGAGGTCGCCGCGTACGTCGATCAGCCGGACCACGACCTCGTCGCGCTGGAAGATCGTGCTGCGCACGACGGGACTGCGCGGGTCGTCCGCCGCCTTCTCGTCCTGCCGGGCCAGCAGCTCGGCCAGCTCCATGCCGCGGCCGGGACGGGACGGGTAGTACAGGGCGTGGCGCTGCGCACCGGGGTCCTCCTGCTCGGCCGTCACATGGTGGACGGCGGGCAGCGCGGCCCGGGTGAAGAACACGCGGGCGGACTCGGGGTCGTCCAGGTCGCGGTCCTGCTCCAGGTAGGGGTTGATGGCCTCCTCCACGGCGCGGACCTCGGGCTGGCGGGCGACGTGGCGCAGTGCCGCGAGCAGGTCGCCGCGCACCTCGATGGCCCGGACCACCCGGTTGCCGTGCATGAACAGGGAGGTGCGGCACAGCCGGGTGTTCTGGTCGACCTCCGGCTTCGGCGAGGCGTAGTCGGAGAGGATCTCGGCGACCTTCTCCTCGCTGCCCGGCTTGACGGTGAAGGTGAGCGCGTGGCGGATCACCCCGTCGCCGATGCGGGGCGCGGCCTGCAGCCGCCGCGCGGAGTCGGCCGGCGCCGGGCCGCCGGTCTCGCGGACGATGTGGAAGCGCAGCGAGCGGGTGTCGCGGACGCAGCTGTGCAGGGGCTCGACCATGCGGACGTGCTCCTCGCTGTTGACCCAGGCGAGGAACGGCGGCGCGCTCTCCCACTCGCTGGTGATCAGCCACTGGGAGGGGTTCTCGATCGACTGGCACAGCTGGTCGCTGACGTGCCCGGGCACGGAGGCGACCTGGTTGCACAGCTGCTCGTAGGCCTCCAGGAACTGCTGCTGGGCGCCCTCGTAGACGTCCACCAGGAGGACGACACGGAGCCGGGAGCCGTCGAAGACGGACTGCGAGACCCGGGGCGACACCTGTCGCGCGAGCGGTTGTGAGGCGGATGCGGACAGGGTGGTCATGGAGCACATCTCCTTCGCGGGACAGCGGTGGACGTGGGCCGCTTGAGAGCCACGTCGGCGTTCCTTGATCCTGTGCCCGGGCTGTGAAGGGCGCGACTCGGATGAACTACGTGGGTGACCGCGCCGCCCTCGCCGGGGCTCACACGAGGTGGGCGAAGACCACAAGGTTGTCCTTGTAGTCACGGGCCGTGCGGTCGTAGTCGCCCGCACAGGTGATCAGCCGGACCTCGGCCCGGGAGGTGTCGGCGTAGACGCGATCGCTGGGGAAGGCGTCCTTGGCGAAGGTCTCCGCGCTGTCGACGACGAAGGTCGCCTTGCGGCCGTCGGCCCGCACGACGTGGAAGAGGTCGCCCTTGCGCAGTTCGCCGAGACCGGCGAAGACGGCCGCGGACGTCGCGGTGTCGACGTGCCCGGCGATGATCGCGGTGCCGGCCTCACCGGGTGAGGCGCCGTCGGCGTACCAGCCGACGAGGTTGGTGTCGTGCGCGGGCGGCGGCTCGAGCTGCCCGGTGGGACCGATGGCGAGGTCGGTGAAGGGGGCGTCGACGGAGATCTTCGGGATGAGCAGGCGCACCGGCCGGGACCGCGGAAGGTGCGGGGCGGCGGCGGTCTCCCGGGCGTCGGGCGAGGCGGGCGCCGCGGGTGCGGCGGCCTGCGGGGCCGCGGCGGGGGTACGGGGCCGGTCGGCGGAGGCGTCCCGGCCGCCGGCCAGGCTCACCGCGACGATCACCAGGGCGGCGGCACACACCATCATCAGGTTCGCGCCGGACCTGGAGCCGCTTTGGGCCTGCTCGTCGTCGGAAGAGGGGGAATCGGGGGCTGCCATCGAGGACCACCTCACTTGGCTGCGGCAGCGGGGTGAACGGGCGAGGAGGGCCGGCCGGGCCGCCACCGGGGGCGCGGGTGGCGGCCACGGCGGCTATCGCGTCAGGCATGGATCAGGCCAGGCCCGCGGCGGTCTTCCTGCGCCGCGCCAGGTAGATTCCGGCTCCGGCGACGCCGAGGACGGCCACGCCGCCCGCGGTCACCCCGGGGTTGGCGAGAGCGCCGCCTCCGGTGTGCATGCCGCCGTGCGGCTTCTCGTGGCCGCCGCCCCAGGAGCCCGAGTCGCCGTGGGAGTTCGAGCCGCCCCAGGAGTCGGAGCCGTTGTCCTTGTCCTTGTCCTTGTCCTTGTAGGTGTCGGGGTCGAACCGCGGGTCGCGGGCGCCGCCGCCGTCCTGCTTGACGGCGGTCAGCGCACCGCCACCCGTGTGCACTCCGCCGTGCGGCCGGCCGTGGCCGCCGTCCTGGTCGTGGTCCTTGGTGTACGAAGAGCTGTCGTGGCCGGAGGAGCCGTCGTGGCTCCAGGACGAGCCCGACTGGTCCCCGTCGCCGCCGTAGGCGTAGGCGGCGGGGGCGCCGAGGGCGAGAACGGCCGAGACCGCTCCGGTGGCCAGAAGCATGCGAGCAGAACGCATATGACGTTCCTTCCGTCGCGACCGGGCAGCTGGCGCTTCGTCAGCTGAGGTGACCCGGCCCCGATGTGAACCACCGTCAACCAGGCACCGGTGCCCCACCACTTGAGCGGCTCACCCGGGTGACGCCGGGAGGTTCCAGACACCGCCCGTCCGGAGCAACGCGCATCGCATCCGTGCAGGACACACGCACGACGAGCCGCCTTCCACCCGTTCGGGGACGGGTGGAAGGCGGCTCACTCGGTTGCTCCGCGGTCAGCTCCGCGCGAGAACCGCCGTCAGGACCTCGCGCAGGGTCGACTCGGGGTCCTCGACCGGGCCTTCACAGCGCCAGGCGACGAATCCGTCGGGCCGGACGAGGACGGCGCCCTCACGGGTCGTGCCGTGGGCCGCCGCCCAGTCCGCCCCCTCCTCCGGCACCAGTTCCTCACCCATCCGGTAGGGGACGAGCGGCAGGGACAGCCGCTCGGCGAGGCGGAGGGCGGCCTGGTGCCAGCCGTTCGGCGTGGCGCCGTCGCTGAGCAGGACCAGGGAGCGTTCGTAAAGGTCGAGGGTGGAGACCCGCTCGCCCTGGTGACGGACCCACAGATGGGGCGCGCGGCTCCCCGGTTCACCGTTGAGGGCGAGTTTCTCCGGGACGACCGGCGTCGCCGGATCGGCTCCGGCGACTGCGCCGTGCGGGTAGCGGTAGCCGAGGGCGACGTTGAGGATGCCGCGCTGCGGGCCGCTGCCGGCGCCGGGCGGCGCGGCGAAGCCGGGGTGGCTGTGCTCGGCGGACCGTACGGCGGCGCGGGCACTGGTGGCCTCGGCGACCGGCCGGCGTTCGGCGTCGTAGCTGTCCAGCAGGCCCTGACCGGCCCAGCCGCCGACCACGGCGGCCAGTTTCCAGGCGAGGTTGTGCGCGTCCTGGATGCCGGTGTTGGAGCCGAAGGCGCCGGTGGGTGACATCTCGTGGGCCGAGTCGCCGGCCAGGAAGACGCGTCCGGAGCTGTAGCTGCGTGCGACACGCTGGGCGGCGTGCCAGGGGGCCCGGCCGGTGATCTCGATGTCCAGGCCCGGGTCGCCGACCGCGCGGCGGATGTGGTCGGCGCAGCGTTCGTCGGTGAACTCCTCGAGCGTTTCCCCCTGTTCGGGGTGCCAGGGGGCGTGGAAGACCCAGTGCTCGCGGTTGTCGACCGGCAGCAGGGCGCCGTCGGCGTCGGGGCTGGTGAGGTAGCAGACGATGAAGCGGCGCTCGCCCACGACGTCGGCGAGCCGGCGGGAGCGGAAGGTGATGCTGACGTTGTGGAACAGGTCGCCGGGGCCGCTCTGGCCGATGCCGAGCTGTTCGCGCACCGGGCTGCGGGGGCCGTCCGCGGCGACCAGGTAGTCGGCGCGGATGGTGGTGTGCTCGCCCGTCTGCCTGCTCTTGACGAACGCGGTGACGCCGGTGGAGTCGGCGTCGAAGGACATCATCTCGGTGGAGTAGCGCAGGTCTCCGCCGAGCCGCGCGGCGTGGTCGAGCAGGACCGGTTCGAGGTCGTTCTGGCTGCACAGGCACCAGGCGGTCGGGCTGAAGCGGGCCAGTCCGCCGCCCGGGTCGATCTCCTTGAACAGCCACTCGCCCGCGTCGCCCACCAGGGTGGGGGTCTGCAGGATGCCGTGGTTGTCGGCGAGGGTGGACGCGGCCTGATGGATCGCCGGCTCGGTGCCGGACACCCGGAACAGCTCCATCGTCCGGACGTTGTTGCCCCGGCCGCGGGGGTGGATGGAGGTGCCGGCATGGCGCTCCACGAGGGTGTGCCGCACCCCCAGTCGGCCGAGGAAGAGCGAGGTGGACAGACCGACCAGTGAACCGCCGACGATCAGGACCGGCACCTTGTGGACCGTTCCGCCTGTCTGCTCGGTTCTTGCATTCATCACGCGCCTCCAGCGTGTCGCCTCCGCCGACTCGTCCGGATACGGCCGGGATCTTCATGCATGCCCCGCTCGACGGGCGGTGGCCCAGGCTTCACCCGCTTACGTGACGTCCGCTCAGAGGGCGATGGTGGCGAGCCCCGCGACGCCGACCAGGTGGACGACCACCACGGTGACGCTGTCGACGCCCATACGTGCGTACTGGTGCCGGGGGCGGAAGACGAGCCCGCCCATGTGGACGACGGTGAGGATCACGCCGAGCGCGGTGAGGTAGATGTCCGCCGGGAGGACCGGCTTGCCGGAGATCAGGGCGGCGGGGAGGAACAGCACGGGCAGGAAGGCGTTGCCGCCGAAGATGTCGCTGACGGCGAGCTGGTAGTCGCCCAGACGGGGGAGGTCAGGCCGGTGCTGATCTCGGGCAGGGACGTGGCGGCGGCCAACACGGTCGCGCCGAACAGCACACCGCTCAGCCCCTGCCGGGCGAAGAACTCCTCGCCGGTGCGTTCGATGGCCACGCCGGCGACCAGTGTCGCCAGGGCCGCCGCGGCGAAGATGAGCGCCGCGCGGCCGGAGCCGACGCCCTGGTCGGTGGCGGCCTTCTCCTTCTTGCCGCGGGAGTGCCCGCGCGGCTCGGGCTGGCTGTCGGGGGCGTCGCCGCCCTCCCGCCACGGCAGTCCGTGGCCGGCCCGGTTGAGCAGGACCAGTCCGAGCAGCCACAGCACGGCGATCGCGGCGGAGGCGGGCGCCAGAGGGCCGGCGTGCAGGCCGGGCGAGAGCTGGGTGCCCATGACGACCACGGCGAGGATGACGACGACGAGGGCGCCTTCGAGGACGAGTTGGAGGCTGGCGGCGAGCCGGGTCAGCGGGGCGCGCGGACGTACCCCGGCGGCGTCCAGGACGGCCAGGACGACGGTCTGGATGGCGATGCCGCCGAGCATGTTGCCGACGGCGACGCCGAGTTGGCCGGCCAGGGCCGCGCTGACGGTGATGGCGATCTCCGGCAGGTTGGTGGCGATCGCGAGCAGGACGAGTCCGCCGAGCGCACTGCCGAGATGGAGACGTTCGGCGAGCACGTCGGTGGTGTCCGACAGTTTGATGCCCGCGTACCAGATGACGGCCGCACTGAACAGGAACAACAGCAGGAGCACCGGTGAGCCCAGGGATCCCATGGCGCGGCGGGTACCCGATGTCGGCGGCCTGCCGCCTTCCGGATGCGTGGGCCGCCGTCCCGGGGTTACCCGCCGGGTATGGCGAGACTGCATCTTCCGGGTCGGAAGAACCACGAGGACACGGACCAGGCACCCGAGCCACCCGAGCCGCAGGAGGTCGGGCCGGGGCCGGAGGTCGAGCGGAGGGCGCCGGACGCCCCCACGAAGCTGCCCAAACGGGCCTGGGGCGCGGTGTTCAAGGGGGCACTGCGTGAGTTCACGGACGACGAACTGTCCGACCGCGCGGCGGCGCTGACGTACTACGGGGTGCTGTCGCTGTTCCCTGCGCTGCTGGTGCTGGTGTCGCTGCTGGGCATCACCGGCAAGTCGGCCACCGACTCGGTGCTGAAGAACCTCAGGCAGCTCACCCCCGGTTCCGCCCGGGACATCATCACCCGGGCCGTGGAGCAGTTGCAGAACCACTCCGGCACCGGCTCGGTCATGGCGATCGTCGGCATCGCGCTCGCGGTGTGGTCGGCGTCCGGGTATGTCGCCGCGTTCATCCGCTCGGCCAACAAGGTCTACGACATGCCCGAGGGGCGGCCGGTGTGGAAGATCCTCCCGGTGCGTCTCGGGCTGACGGTCGTGCTGATGGTGCTGGCCGTGATCAGCGCCCTGATCGTGGTCTTCACCGGTGCCCTGGCCCGGCAGGCGGGGACCGCGCTCGGCATCGGGGACACGGCGCTGACCGCGTGGTCGATCGCCAAGTGGCCCGTGCTGGTCGTCCTGGTCACGGTCATGATCGCGATCCTGTACTGGGCCAGCCCGAACGCCAAGGTCAAGGGGTTCCGCTGGGTCACCCCCGGCAGCTTCCTCGCCCTGGTGATCTGGATGATCGCCTCCGCCGGCTTCGCGATCTACGTCGCGAACTTCGCGTCGTACAACAAGACCTACGGCACCATGGCCGGCGTCATCGTCTTCCTGGTCTGGCTGTGGATCAGCAACCTCGCGATCCTGCTCGGCCTGGAGTTCGACGCGGAGACGGTACGGCAGCGGGCGATCGCCGGGGGCCTGCCGCCGGACCAGGAGCCCTACACCGAGCCGCGCGACACACGGAAGTGGGACGAGGCGGATTTGCGCCGGCTGAACGAGTCATGACCCGTCCCGCTCCGGGCGGCGCAGCACCGGGCGCAGGGTCTCGATGACGTTCGGGTCGTCCACCGTGGAGGGGATGGGCTCGTCGAGGCCGTCGGCGATGCCGCGCATGGTCTTGCGCAGGATCTTCCCGGAGCGGGTCTTGGGCAGGGCCGGTACGACGGCGACGTCCTTGAGCGAGGCGACGGCGCCGATGCGTTCGCGGACGAGCCGGACGAGTTCGGCCTCGACCTCGGCGGGTTCGCGGGCCGTGCCCGCCTTCAGCACGACCAGGCCGCGCGGCACCTGTCCCTTCAGGGCGTCGGCGACGCCGATCACGGCGCACTCGGCGACGTCGGGGTGGGTGGCCAGGACCTCTTCCATGCTGCCGGTGGACAGCCGGTGTCCGGCGACGTTGATGACGTCGTCGGTGCGGCCCATGACGTACACATAGCCGTCCTCGTCGATGTGCCCGCTGTCGCCGGTGAGGTAGTAGCCGTCGTAGGCCGAGAGGTAGGAGCCGACGAAGCGGGCGTCGTCGTTCCAGAGGGTGGGCAGCGCGCCCGGCGGCAGCGGAAGCCGTACGACGATCGCGCCGTCGACCCCGGGCGGCACGGGCTGCCCGGAGGGGTCGAGGACGCGGACGTCCCAGCCGGGCAGCGGCCGGGTGGGCGAGCCGGGCTTGACGGGTGCGGCCTCGATGCCGACCGGGTTGGCGACGATGGGCCAGCCGGTCTCGGTCTGCCACCAGTGGTCGATCACCGGGATGTCGAGCAGGGCGCTCGCCCAGTGGTAGGTCTCGGGGTCGAGTCGTTCTCCGGCGAGGAACAGGTAGCGCAGGCGGGAGAGGTCGTACCCGGCGGTGAGGGTGCCTTTCGGGTCCTCCTTCCTGATGGCGCGGAAGGCGGTGGGCGCGGTGAACATGGTCTTGACGCCGTACTCGGCGGCGACGCGCCAGAACTGGCCCGCGTCCGGCGTGCCGACCGGCTTCCCCTCGTACAGCACGGTCGTGGCACCGGCCAGGAGCGGCCCGTAGACGATGTACGAGTGCCCGACGACCCAGCCCACGTCGGAGCCGGTGAACATGGTCTCGCCCGGGCCGATGTCGTAGACGGCGCCCATCGACCACAGCAGGGCCACCGCGTAGCCGCCGCAGTCACGGACGACTCCCTTGGGTTTCCCGGTCGTTCCGGACGTGTAGAGGATGTAGAGCGGGTCCGTCGCGGCCACCGGCACGCAGGGGGCCGCGGGCGCGGTGGCGACCAGGTCGGCCCAGTCCAGGTCGTCCGGCCCCAACTCGGCCGGTTCCTGGGGCCGTTGCACGATCACCCGCTTCTCGGGCCGGTGCGCGGCGAGTTCGATCGCCTGGTCCAGCAGCGGCTTGTAGGGGATGACGCGCCTGCCCTCGATGCCGCAGGAGGCGGAGACGACCACCTTCGGGGCCGCGTCGTCGATGCGGACGGCGAGTTCGGGCGGGGCGAAGCCGCCGAAGACGACCGAGTGCACCGCGCCGATGCGGGCGCAGGCCAGCATCGCGACGGCCGCCTCGGGGATCATCGGCATGTAGATGACCACGCGGTCGCCGTGGCCCACGCCGAGCCCGGTGAGCGCGCCGGCGAAAGCGGCCACCTCGTCCCGGAGTTGGGCGTAGGTGTACGTGCGCCGGGTCCCCGTCACCGGGGAGTCGTACACGAGCGCGGGCTGCTCGCCGCGACCTGCCTCGACGTGCCGGTCGACGGCGTTGAAGCAGACGTTGAGCCGCCCGTCCGGGTACCACCGGTGGAAGGGAGCGCGGGAGGAGTCCAGAGCGCGGGTGGGCGCCGCCTCCCAGTCGACGGCCTGAGCCGCCCGCAGCCAGAAGTTCTCCGGGTCCTCGGCGGCGGCGCGGAAGACATCCTCGTAACGTCCCATCGGCGCTCTCCTTCACCGGTCGTGCGGTGGCGGGGTCGCCACCGTCTCACAGGTTGATCATGTGTCCCGCCAGACCGTGGACGGCCTCCTTGACGGCCTCGCCCAGGGTGGGGTGGGCGTGGACGTTGCGGGCGACCTCGTGGACGGTCAGGTCCCACTGCTGGGCCAGGGTCAGCTCGGGCAGCAGCTCGGTGACGTCGGGGCCGATGAGGTGGCCGCCGAGGAGTTCGCCATACTTGGCGTCGCTGATCAGCTTCACGAAGCCGGTGGCGTCGCCCAGACCGTGCGACTTGCCGTTGGCGGTGAAGGGGAACTTGGCCACCTTCACGTCGTGGCCGCGCTCGCGGGCCTGGGCCTCGGTGTAGCCGAAGCTGGCGATCTGGGGCTGGCAGTAGGTGGCGCGCGGGATCATGACGTAGTCCAGCTCCATCGTCTCCGCGTCGGCGATGGTCTCGGCGGCGATGATGCCCATCGCCTCGGCGGCGTGCGCGAGCATCAGCTTGGCCGTCACGTCGCCGATGGCGTACAGGTGGGGCACGGAGGTACGGCAGCGGCCGTCGACGTCGATCGCGCCGCGCTCGGTGACCTTCACGCCGGTGTTCTCCAGGCCGTAGCCGTCGATGTTCGGCTGGAAACCGATCGCCTGGAGCACCTTGTCCGCCTCCAGCACCTGCTGGGAGCCGTCCTTGGCGGTGACGGTGACGCGGACCTGCGGTCCGGACTCGTCGATGGCGTCGACGCGGGTCGAGGTGAGGACGTCGATGCCCAGCCGGCGGTACTGCTTGGCGAGTTCGGCGGAGACCTCGGCGTCCTCCAGGGGCGCCATGCGGTCCAGGAACTCGACGATGGTCACCTTCACGCCGTAGTTGTGCAGCACGTAGGCGAACTCGACGCCGATCGCGCCGGCGCCCGCGATGACGATGGACTGCGGGAGGTCCTCGGCGAGGATCTGCTCCTCGAACGTCACCACGCGGGCGCTGCGCTTGGTGCCGGGCAGCAGCTTCGGGGTGGCACCGGTGGCGATGATGCAGTGGTCGAAGCGGATGGTACGGGTCTCGCCGTCGTAACCGGCCACCTGCAGCGTGTGCGGGTCCAGGAAGGTGCCGCGGCCGTCGAACTCGGTGATCTTGTTCTTCTTCATCAGGTAGTGGACGCCCTTGACGCGGCCGTCGGCGACCTTGCGGCTGCGGCGGAACGCCTCGCCGTAGTCGAAGCTGACCTGGCCGTCCACCTTGATGCCGAAGGTCTTCGCCTCGCGGGTGAAGATGTGCGCCAGCTCCGCGTTGCGCAGCAGGGCCTTGCTGGGGATGCAGCCCACGTTCAGACAGACGCCGCCCCAGTACTTCTCCTCCACGACCGCCACGCGCTTGCCCAGTTGGGCGGCGCGGACGGCGGCGACGTATCCGCCGGGGCCGGCTCCGAGGACCACGACGTCGAAGTGCTCGCCCTGCTCGTCCATGACGTTCCTCTCTCGCGGCTGCCGGCCTGGTCCCCGGTACAGCTTCCCCGTGACTCACCTGGGCCGCACCTTAGGACGCGGCCTCATCCCGGGCGAACGTTTTCGGCGTCCCCGGCATGCCCGTTCGCCGCGTCTTCCCGGTCACTCCAGCAGGGCCAGCAGGGGGCGCGCGGGCAGCGGGTGACGGGTGTCGCCGTGCGGGCCCGTGGTCGTGGTGGCCGTCAGCAGCGCGTTGAGGACGGACTCCTCGACGGCGTCGAGGGCGGCGGTGAACAGCGCGTCGAGGGTGTCGTCGGGCACGACGGCGGGTCCGGCGGGCGTGCCCAGCGGACCGGTGCCGAAGGCCAGGCCGTAGTCGCCGCTGCCGTGTCCGTACGCGGCGCCGGCCCGGGCCAGCGCGTAGACGCAGCGACGGGCCAGCCGGGTCAGCTGACGGGCGTCCAGGGGTGCGTCGGTGGCGGCCACGACCATGCACGAACCGGCCTGCGGCTGGGGCTCCTCGGCGGGCAGGCCCACGTCGGCGGGCGTGACCGTACGGCCCCGCACCCGCAGCGTGCCGCCGAAGTTGGCCTGCACGAGGACACCGAGCGTGCACTCCCGGCCGGCGAGCGGCAGGCGCCGGGACGAGGTGCCGATGCCGGCCTTGAAGCCGAGGGCGGTCAGCCCGGTGCCCCCGCCGACGCAGCCCTCGGCGACCGGCCCGTACGACGCCGTGTCGAGCGCGGCGCGCACGTGCTCCTCGCGCACCGGGCGCGAGCGGATGTCCGACAGGAGCCCGTCGTTGCACTCCCCCACCACCGGGTTCAGGCTCCGTGCGTCCGCTCCCTCCGGCCGCTCCAGGACCCAGCCCACCAGGGCGTCCGCCGCCCGGAAGGCGGAGAGCGTCGAGGTGAGCAGGACGGGCGTCTCGAGCGTGCCGAGCTCGGCGATCTGGGTGGCACCGATCAGCTTGCCGTAGCCGTTGCCCGCGAACACCCCGGCCGGCAGCGGACTGCCGGGTCCCACTCCGTCCGGCACGATCGCGGTGACCCCGCTGTGCACCCGTGGCGGACGGATCAGCGTGGTGTGTCCGACGCGGATGCCGGGCACGTCGGTGAGCGCGTCGTACCGGCCGGTGGGCAGCTCACCGACGGTGATGCCCAGGTCGCGGGACCTGGGGCGGCTCACGGGTGGCGGGGGCATGGACGGCACGGTATCCGCATCCGCGGCCGGTCCGCTCCGGCTCTCCGGCCCGCCACGGCTCAGGGTCCCAGGGCCGACAGCGGGTCGTCGAACAGCGCGATCCGGGCGGTGATGCGCTTGCCCACGGGCTCCCTTCTCGCCTCGAAGCCCTGCACCACCGCCAGCACGATCTCCAGACCGTGCTGCCCGACCCGTCCGGCGTCGGCGGCCCGGGCCACCGGAAGCACCGGATCGCTGTCCCACACGGCGATCTCCAGCGCGCTGTCCGCGATGCCCAACTGCAGCAGCACCGGCCCCGGCGCGTACTTCAGCGCGTTGGTGACCAGCTCGCTGACCACCAGCTGCGCGAGGTCCAGCGTGCGGGCCGACACCGGCAGCCCGTGCTCGGACTGAGCACGGGTCAGGAAGCGCGACGCCTCGTTCCTGGCGTTGGCAATACAGCCTTCGGCCCCGTCCAAGGCCACGGTCACGTCGGCAGGTGCATCCGGCATCCGGGAACACTCCTCGGGCGGGACAGGCTCCTTGCCGACATAAGCAAGTACCCCGTTCATGGTCGCGCGACTACCCCGTGTCGCGGGGACTACTCCTGTGTCGCGCGGACTACTCCTGTGTCAGGAGCAACTCGTGCGCCGAAGCATGCATCGAGGCGGCGGTCCCGGGGCAACGTGGCAACAGAGACGTGGCTCAGCCCCACCGAGTGCGCTAAGGACGCAAGTGGCAGACAACAAGGAAGCAGCGGGTCACGGCCAGCTGTCCGTGGTCCGCGACGAAGTCGACGGCATCGCCGTCCTCGGCCTGCGCGGCGAGGTGGACTACCAGAGCGTGGGCGCCCTGAGCGAGGCCGTGCCCGAGCCGAGCGCTGACGGCCTGCGGATCGTCGTCGATCTGAGCGGGGTCACGTTCATGGACTCGAGCGGCGTCAACGCCCTGATCGCCGCCCACCAGACCACTCAGGCGGCGCAGGGGTGGCTGCGGCTCGCGGGGGCCCGCGGTGCGGTGCTGCGCACCGTGCAGCTCGTGGGCCTGGACAGCCTCGTGTCCTGTCACCCGACCGTCGAGGACGCCCTGGCGGCGTGAGGGCCGGGGCCCAGGCGTCCTGGCCCCCGCCCGGTCACGCCGTGCGCGGGTCGTGGCATGCGTGATGTCCTTCTTGTGGTGCCTCTTCTCAGCGGCGCCCCTTCCTCGGTGTGATGCGTCGCCGTCGTGATGCGTCCCCGTGGTGATTCGTCCCCGTGGCGTTTCCCCGCGAGGGGGCATACGGGAAGGACATGCGGAACAGGACGCGTGCCGCGGCCGGGCGAACGGCGGCCGGCGGTGGCTCGATCGGCGGGAGGCAGGACGTGGCGGAGCCGGTGAACAGGCAGACCGGGCGGCAGCGGGGCGTACCCGCCCCCTCCGCCGGGCTGGCCGGGGCGCTGGAAGCCATCGGGACCGGCGCCTACGTAGTGGACGAGGAAGGCTGCATCATCGCCGTCAACGCCCGCACCGAGCGGCTGCTGGCGCGCTCCGCCGACGATCTCCTCGGGCACGACGCGCACGATCTGCTGCATCGCGGGCCGCAGGGCCAGCTCCTGCCGCGGACGCAGTGCACCATGCGGCAGGCGTTCCACGCCAGACGCGCGGCCCAGGCCGACCAGGACCACTTCGCCCGGGGGGACGGCTCGCTGCTGCCCATCTCCTGGACTCTCGCCCCGTACGACGTCGACGGGGACGGCGGCGACAGTGCCACGCTCGTCGTCTTCCACCCCGTCGAGCCCCCGCTGGAGACCGTTCCCGAGCCGGAGCCGGCGGCCGAGCCGATGCCGGAACTCGAACGGCTGGCCCTGCTGGCCGAGACCACGACCCGGCTCACCTCCACGCTCGACGTCGAGGAGACCCTGCGCCGGCTGGTCGAGCTGGTCGTACCGCGGCTGGGCGACTGGGCGGTCGTCGACCTGATCAGCGAGCGTGACGAGGTGTGGCGCACCGTGGTGGCCCACGCCGAGGAGGGCTCGGTGAGCCGGCGCGAGGACCTGCAGGGTCCGATGCCGCCGGTGCCGGAGTCGTCCCCCATGCCGCTGTCCCGGGCGCTGCGCGGGGTCGCCTCGACCCTGGCGGACCAGCAGACGTACCGGCAGCCACCGGACGCGGGCATCGCGGTCGAGCAGCGCCGCCTGTTCGACGCCACCGGAATGCACTCCGCGGCCATCGCCCCCATACGCAGCACGCGCGACGTGCTGGGTGCCCTGACCGTCGGCCGGTCCGAGAACCCGGTGCCGTTCACCCCCACCGATCTGCCGCTGATCGAGGACATCGCCCGGCGTGCCGGACTCGCGCTGGACAACGCCCGTCTCTACCAGCGCCAGCGCAAGATCGCCGAGACCATGCAGAACCATCTGCTGCCCCAGATGCCCAGCGTCACGGACCTGGAGATGACGGTCCGCTATCTGCCCGCGCCCCACGCCTCGCAGGTCGGCGGCGACTGGTACGACGCCTTCTCGCTCTCCGACGGCTCCACGGCCCTCGCCGTCGGAGACGTCGTCGGACACGACCTGGAGGCCGCGGCCGGCATGGCGCAGGTGCGCAACATGCTCCGCGCCTACGCCTGGTCCCAGCAGGAACCGCCCAGCCGGATCGTCGAACGGCTCGACGAGGCCATCCAGCACATCACCGACGTCTCCATGGCCACCGTGGTCCTCGCCCGGATAGAGCCCGAGGAGCAGGGCCGCTGGCGGCTGTCCTGGACCAACGCGGGCCATCCCCCGCCGTTGCTGATCAGCCGCGACGGACTGACCCAGTACCTCACCGCGGGCCACGGCATCCTGCTGGGGACGGGGGCCCGTACCTCCCGCCCCGACGCCGGCCTCTCCCTGCCGCCCGGTTCCACCCTGGTGCTCTACACCGACGGTCTCATCGAGGACCGCGGCCACACCCTGGACGCCGGCCTCAACAGGCTGCGCCAGCACGCCGCCGCCCTCGCCCACCGCCCGCTCGGGGCCTTCACGGACCAGCTGCTGCGCCGCGTCCGCCCCGCCGGGAACGACGACGACGTGGCGCTGCTGGCCCTGCGCACCCCGAACCGCTGACCGCTTGCCCCTGACCGCCGACCGCCGACCGCCGGAAACGCAACCGCCGGGAGCCGGGGCCGCTCGCCGTTGTCGGGGTACCCGGGTGGCACCTGGTGTTCTTCCAGCGGATGGCGGAGGGAGGTGTTCGGTGTGGCGGACCGCGCCGCGGCAGCCTGGTACGGCTGATGCAGGACAGCCATACCGCCACCCTCGAAGAACTCCCGGGCATGATCGCCGAGTACGCCGGCGCGGTCGGCCTGCACGACACGCTCGTCTTCGTCGTCGACCTCCGCGAGACGGTGCTGCGCCAGCTCACCGGCGCGGGGCCGGACGCGGGCGCCGGCGGCCAGGAGTTCACCGTGGGGGGCAGCCTGCCCGGCCAGGCCTATCAGCGCGTCACTCTGCTCTCCGAAACCGCGGGAGGCGAGGACGGTCCGGACCGGCACCGGTGGTGGGTGGCCGTCACCGACGGGGTGGAACGGCTGGGCGTGCTGCGGGCCTACACCGAAACCGACGACGCCGACACCCGCCGGGCGCTGCGTGACCTGGCGTCGATGACGGCGCTGCTGCTGCTGAGCAAGCGTTCCTTCAGTGACTCCTATGCCCGTCTGGTCCGCACCGAGCCGATGAACGTGGCGGCGGAGATGCAGTGGAACCTCACGCCCCCGCTCGCCTACGCCGGGCACGACGCGGTCGTCGGTGCCGTGATGGAGCCCGCGTACCAGATGGGCGGTGACGCCTTCGACTACGCGGTGGCCGACCGCACTCTGCACCTCGGGGTCTTCGACGCGATGGGTCACGACACCGCCGCGGGGATCATCGCCAGCGTCGCGGTGGCCGCCTGCCGCAACGCCCGCCGCCAGGGCGCCACGCTGACGGAGACCAGCCGTCTGGTGGAGAACGCCCTGGTCGAGCAGTTCGGCACCAGTCGCTATGTCACGGCCACCCTGGCGGCTCTGGACATGGCGACCGGCCGGCTGTCCTGGATCAACCGCGGACATCCTCTGCCGGTCCTGCTGCGTGACAACCGGTGGCGATGCGACCGTTCTGCTCACCGAGTGGCGCGGCGGCCACGAGGACCGGCTCACGCCGTGATGTGCGGCGGGAAAGCGAGGAGGGGAAGGCCATGGCAGGTGTCAGGCGGTACGCCGTCGCCGCGTCGGGGCAGTGGACGGACGAGGAGGAGGGCCGACGCAGGCTGCCCGCCGGCGAGGTGCACGCCTGGGAGCCGGGCATGAACCAGACAGTGTGCGGGCTGTCCCTCAGCCGCTCGCAGCTGGTGCGCTTCGCGCACGTCACCTGGACGGACACGTTCCCCGAGTCCGGGGGTGCGGCCGACCGGGTGCGGCGGGTCTGCCCGCGCTGCGCCTCCGTGGCCGGACGCCGTGGCGGTGACACCCGCCCGCACTGGCATCGCGTGAACCCGCGGCCTTGAGGTCCGCCCGGGCGGGTAGTCGGCCGACCTCGCCGTGCAGCATCTGGGCTGCACCCGTCTGCCCGGCGGCTTCGTCATGCCCATGGACGGCGCACAGGGGGCGGAGCCGGGCCGCCTTGATCCGCGGCTGATCCTGCCCGTGCACTACCACGGATGAAGTCCCCGCTGGAGCCGTTCCTCGCCGAGGTGGAGTCGGCCGGGTTCTGCGAAGGCCTGGCGCACTGCCGTCACGACCGGGGTCAGCGCCGCGCCACCACCCGCAGCGTCTTCACCGAGGGGTCGGCGGCGTCCGGGATCAGGACGCCGTGCTCGACGCCGCTGCGCAGGTAGTCCAGGACCGCGTCGGTGATGACCTCGCCGGGGGCGACGGCCGGCACACCCGGCGGGTAGGGGCTGATCATCTCGGCGGCGATACGGCCGGCGGCGCTCTCCGCGGGCACGTGCTCGACCTCGGCGAAGAAGGCCTCCCGGGGCAGCATGGCCTGCTCCAGTTCCAGAGCCGAGGGCGCGGGCAGCCGCACCGGGGGCCGGCGCTCGATGGTGTCGGCGCCGTCGACCAGGGCGCGCAGGGCGTCCAGCAGCACCTTCTCGGTCTCGTCGTCATCGGCGTGGGTGATGGAGGCGCTGAGGCGGCAGGTGTCGGAGCCGCCGACGTCCACATGCCGTTCGGCCCGCAGCCACTCGGCGGCCTGCATGCCGCTGATGCCGAGTTCCCGTACGTCGATCACGATCTTCAGGGGGTCGAAGTCGGCGGCCAGCCCCTCCTCCACGATCTCCTGGCCCATGGGCCTGAGGCCCGGCAGATCACCGGCGGCCGTACGGATGCGTTCGGCGCGGCGCAGGGCGGCGTCCAGGAGTGCGTGCCCGTGCTCGACCATCTGGCGCCGCCAGCCGTCGAGGGTGGCGTACACCAGCGTGGAGGCACTGGTGGTGCCGAGCAGGTCCTCCCGCTGCTTGAGCGCCTCCGGCGACACGCGGTCGTACTGGAGGTGGAAGACGGAGCTCTGCTCGATCGCGCCGCCCATCTTGTGCACGCTGGTGAGCACCAGGTCCGCCTCGGCGTCCATGCCCCAGGCGGGCAGCTCGGGGTGGAAGGGCAGATGGGCGCCCCAGGCCTCGTCGACGATGAGCGGGACGTCGAACTCGTGGCAGACCCGGGCCACGCCCCGGATGTCGGCGCAGGTCCCCCAGTCGGTGGGCGTGATCAGCAGCATGCCCTTCGCGTCGGGGTGTTCCTGGAGGCGGCGGCGTACGTCGTCCGGCTCCGGGGGGTGGGCGATGTGCCGCTCCTCGTCGAACTTGGGGTGCACCCAGATCGGCTCGACCCCGTTGACGACGACGGCGGAGATCACCGACATGTGCGCGTTGCGGGAGATCAGCAGCTTCTCGCCGGGACCGGCCACGGCCAGCATGGCGGTCTTGACCGACAGGGAGCTGCCGCACGTGGAGAAGAACGCCTGCTCGGCGCCGACCGCGTCCGCCATCAGCTCCTGGGCCTGGCTCAGCCCTGGGACTGGCGGCGGTCGTCGAGCCCGTTGAGGGACAGGACGTCCGAACGGAACACGTCGAGGCCGACGATCTCGGCCACGCACGGGTCGGCGCCGCGGCCCTGCTTGTGACCGGGTGGCCCGAAGACGACGTCTCCGCGGCGCCGGAACTCCTCCAGCGCCTCCAGAACGGGCACCCGTGAGTGATCCATGGTTCCTCCCACGTCCGTCCCCGAGTCCGGGCATCGTGCCGGACGGGCGCGCGGTCTTCGCGCTCTGGGCTCCGTGTTGACCACGTGGGCGTACTCAAACGCCGCGCAGCTCGCGCGGCCGGCCGGGACGGGAAGCCGCCGCGCCGGTGGCCGGGGGCGCCGCACCGGAGGCCGGGAGCGCCGCACCGGAGGCCGGGGGCGGCGCACCGGAGGCCGGGGGCGGCGCCGTCTCCCGCCCGGCCGGTCCCTGCCCCGGCCCGCGGCGCTCGCCGCGGGTTTCGTCGATCAGCATGTCCACACAGGCCGGCAGCCCCTCCGCCTGGGCGGTGCGGCGTATCCGACGGGCGGCGCTGCCCTCGGCCAGGGCCGCCTCGGTCAGCTCCCCGACGGTCTGCCAGTCGCCGTGCGCCTCCAGCGCGGGACGCAGCCGGGTGAGCAGCTTGCGGACGACCTGTGCGGCGGGGGCGTCCCGATGCGTCTCGGGGTCCACCAGGCTGCCTTCCAGACCGGATCGAGCTGCCCGCCACGACGCGCCGCGCAACCACTCGTGGCGGCCTTCGCAGGGCCTCGCACCGGCCCCGCGGTGTTCCAGGACGTCGGTCACCAGGGCGCGGAACAGGCCGGCGACCAGGACGACGCTCTCGACCCGCGGGCAGGCGTCGCAGATGCGCAGTTCCAGCGTCCGCAGGTGCGCGGAGGGCCGTACGTCGTAATAGATCATCCCCGGGTCGCTGATGATCCCGGACCGCACGAGGTCGTCCACAGCGGCGTCGTACGCGGACGCGCTGGAGAAACAGCCCGCCGGGCCCGCGGTCGGCCAGCGCTGCCACAGCACGGTGCGCCAGCTGGCGTAGCCGGTGTCGGTCCCCTGCCAGTAGGGCGAGCTGGCGGACAGGGCCAGCAGCACGGCCAGCCAGGGCGAGAGCGCACACATGACCGTCACGGCGGTGTCGCGGTCGGGTACGTCCACATGGATCTGGGCGCTGCAGATGAGCTGCTCGTCCGCGACCCGGCGGTACTCCTCGACCATGTGGCGGTAGCGCGCGTCGTCGGTGGGGTGCCCGGAGGCGGCGGGGGCCAAGGGTGCTGTGCCCGCTGCCAGCACCGCGAGCCCGAGGGAGGACGCGGCGGCGTCCAGCCGCCGTCTGGTCTGTGTCAGGTCGGTGTACAGCTCGTCGAGGGTGGCGTGCACTCCGGTGTTCGTCTCCACGATGGACTGGTGCAGTTCCGCGGTGAAGGACTGCCGGGGCAGCCGTCGCAGCAGCTGGTCGGCGCGCGGCACGACCAGTCCGCTCTCCGCCTCCAGGAGGTGGAACTCCTCCTCCGCTCCGATGCGTATGTTCACGGCACTCCTCGAAGTACTCCGGCGCTGCCACCCACGTGCCCAACGCGCTGATCGATAAGCCCGAAATGTACGTTTGGCGGGCCCGTTTCAGGCGGCTCGCTGGGAGGCCGCGGCGTCCGGGCGCAGGTCGTCCAGGGTCAGCAGGTGGGCCGGGGGGTCGGACAGGACGAGGTGATGGGTGGTGTGCAGGTCGGGGCCGACGTGGAGGAGCTCGCCGGGCCGCAGGGCCCGCCAGTGGGGGTTGTCGTCCATGCGTTCGCTGGCGACGACGACCGCGGGGTGGCCCGCCAGGTGCTCGGAGTGGACGCGCATGCGGCCGTGCGAGCCGCTGTGGTCCAGGTGGCGGTCGCCGTGCAGACCACCGGCCGGGCGCTCGAGGACGTACAGCTCGTGGGTGTCCGGGTAGCGCAGGGCCCAGAGTTCGTCTCGGGTGACGAGGACCAGGTTGAGGGCGTAGACGGGCAGGTTCCGGGCGATCCAGCGCGCGGCGTGCTCGATGCCGGCGGTGATGTCACCGTCGCGGTCGCGTGTCTCCCGGGTGATCAGGGCGAAGAACCGCTCGGAGTCGGTGTCGCCCGCGACCAGTGACCGGTCGTCGCCCAGGTGCGCGTCGAGGTCGCCGAGGCCCTCGATGACCCCGTTGTGCGCGAACAGGCGCCCGTCCTGCTCGAAGGGATGCGTGTTGCGGGCCTCCAGGCTGCCGGTGGAGGCGAAGCGCACATGGGCGAGGAAGGTGGCGGACCGCACCTGCCGGGCGTCCTGGGCGAAGGCGCGGTCCTGGTAGGCGGCGATGGGGGCCTTGTCGACGTGCGGGGCGCCGTCGGCGTCGAAGTAGCCCAGGCCGGTGCCGTCGGGGTCGTGATGGCTCTGCCGGCTGAGACTGTCGGGGGCGTCGAGAAGCCAGAAGGTGGCGTGGGCGCGCTCCGGGGCGCTGCTGAGACCGAACAGACGACACACGGGATGCCTCCTTGGTCGGCGGCCGGCTCGGTGGCGGTGGGTGCCGTCCCGTACGGACAGGATGCGCCACCGATCCCGAGCGGGCAGGTCGAGGGCGACCCGACAGGCGCCTGATCGTGCCGTGGCGGGTGGCCACCGACCTCGGTCACGGCGGCCCCGGTGGGGCAGGAAGGCACCGCTGATGAGCAAGCCGGTCGGCGGCGACCCGGTGGAAGCCGCGCCGGCCGTCGCGCCGGGAGTGGGCTGGTACAGGGCCGGCGGACGCGCCCGGAAGCGCCGTGCGCGACGAATCGGGCGGTCGACCGCGCCATCGGGGGCACTCGCCGATCGTCAAGAGGTTGCCGACGGTGGAGGAAGACCATGAGCACTGACGTGCGAAGCCTGGGCGAGGGGCCCGGGCGGCAGAGAATCCTCGGGATCTATCTCAACGACCATCTGGCGGGTGCCACAGCCGGCGCGGAGCTGGCCCGCCGCATGGTCCAGGAGCACGGTGACACCCCGTACGGCGAGGAGCTGCGGAGCCTGGAGGTGGAGATCTCCCAGGACCGGCGGGCCCTGCTGCGTCTGATGACGGAGTTGCACGTCCCCGCGCGGCGCTACAAGGTCTACGGGGCGTGGCTGGGCGAGAAGCTCGCACGGGTGAAACCGAACGGCCGGCTGTTGCGCCGATCCGGCCTCACGGTGCTCGTCGAACTCGAAGCGCTGCGTACGGGCATTACCGGCAAGGCGATGCTCTGGCGCGCGCTGCTCTCCGCCGCCCCCGCCGAACCGCGCCTGGACTCCGACCGGCTGGAGGAGTTGCTGCGCCGGGCCGAACGGCAGACCACGAGGGTCGACGAGCTGCACGGCCGGGCCGCCTCAGCGCTGCTGTCCCCGGCCGGGGCACGCCCGGCACTCAGGGCCGTAGCGGACAGCACGCCCGGCGGGAACCAGGTCTAGCCCCATCCAGCCGATCGTCCCGCCCGTCGTCCCGCGCTGCAATCAGGGAGCGCGGACGGGGCACCCGACAGGGCGCACTGACACGTCTCCAGTGAGGTGATCCTGTGTCCGGTCCCCACCCGTACGGCAGCTATCCGCCCCAGGGCCCCGCCGACTACCAGGACGGGCGTCTCCAGCGACCTCCGTCGGACGTGGCGGCGGCTGTGGGCCACCGGTGCCGCCACGGCGGCGGTGGCGGCGCTCGCCGCCGTCGTGGCCACGCTGCTGATGCGCGGGGTACTGGACGTGGCGGTGTTCGCACCCCACCGGGCCGGGGTGTGGGGCGACGCCACCACGGGTTACCTCGCGGCGTGGGCCGCGGTCGCCGCCCTGGTGGCCACCGGGCTGCTGCATCTGCTGCTGGTCACGGTCGCCCGGCCGCGGGCCTTCTTCACGTGGATCGCCTCGCTGGTCACGGTGGCGATGATGCTGCTGCCCTTCACCACCGGTCTGAGCACCGGCTCCCAACTGGCCAGCGCCGTCGTCTTCCTGGTCATCGGCGCCACCATCACGGCTCTGCTGTCCGCCGCCGTACCCGCTGTCGCGCCCGACCGTGCCTACGACGGCTGACGCTCCGGCGAGGTGACGTCCGCGCCGTGCTCAGGCGCCGAGTTGGGCCACAATGGTGTTCAACGTGCCGGCCAGCAAGTCCAGTTCGCGGTCCGAGGGCGAATCCGTGCCGATCCGGCGGGCGAGTTCCTCGCCGGACATGACATCGACGGCGCCCGCGTACCAGTCCGTGCTCCGTTCTTCGGCGGCGATCACCCGGGCTCGGCCCTCCAGCAGCACCAGGGTGGCGGAGTCCTGGCGCGCGGCGAGCAGTTCGCGCACGTGCTCGCGGGTGACCGGACCGGACGACGCGCCGGACCGGCCGGCGCCGTCGGACGGTTCTTGATCCCCTTCGGCCTCGTCCTCGCGGTCCCCTTCCGCCTGGGAGGGGGTGGTCCGGGGCGGGTCGGCGCGGGTCTGTCCGGACTCGCTCGGCATGTCGTCGTCCCGTTCGCCTTCGGCCTGGGACGGGGTGTACTCGGTCATCAGGGGCCCTCTGCAGGATCGTCCGGTGTGTCGGCGGGCTGATCCGCCGGGTACGGGTGTTCAGCGACCGGTGTCCGACCGCGATACGCGGTGACGTGCGGATCCTCCCGTGGGCATGCCGGGTGCCCGACGCGCCCGGCCCGAAACGGACCGGCCACCGAACCTGATCGTGCCGCAGCGACTGCTCCCGCCGGGGACGGTGGCGCCCAACCTGCCGTACGGCAATCCGGACGCATGCGCCGGCGGCGCGCGGCGTCGCGGTGGCTGCGGGCCTGGAGGTAACCCTCGCCTCGGCGGCCGGAGCGGTGGCCTGGCCGGCGCGCGAGCCACGGGCCCGGCCTCTGATCACGACCGGTCGCTCTCGTGCCCCTCGGCGTCGATCGCGTCGCGCTTGCCCGTGTGCTCGCGCTGGTCCAGCCGGGCCACCTCGGGGTGGTGCAGGTCGAAGGCGGGGGACTCGGTGCGGATGCGCGGCAGGGTGTGGAAGTTGTGGCGCGGGGGCGGGCAGGAGGTGGCCCATTCCAGGGAGCGGCCGTAGCCCCAGGGGTCGTCCACGTCGATGCGTTTGCCGTACTTGGCGGTCTTCCACACGTTGTACAGGAAGGGCAGGGTGGACAGCCCCAGCAGGAACGCGCCGATGGAGGAGACGGTGTTCAGGGCGGTGAAGCCGTCGGCGGTCAGGTAGTCGGCGTAGCGGCGGGGCATGCCCTCGGCTCCCAGCCAATGCTGGACGAGGAAGGTGGTGTGGAAGCCGACGAACAGCGTCCAGAAGTGGATCTTCTCCAGGCGGTGGTCGAGCATGGTGCCGGTCATCTTCGGCCACCAGACGCTGAATCCGCCGAACATCGCGAAGACGATCGTGCCGAACAGCACGTAGTGGAAGTGCGCCACCACGAAGTAGCTGTCGGTGACGTGCCAGTCCAGCGGTGGGGAGCCGAGGACGACGCCGGTCAGACCGCCGAAGAGGAAGGTCACCAGGAAGCCGGCCGCCCACGTAGCCGAAGATCGGCTTGCGGGCGAAGACCGGGATGATCTCGGTGATCACGCCGAAGAACGGCAGGGCCAGGATGTAGACCTCGGGATGGCCGAAGAACCAGAACAGGTGCTGCCACAGCAGGGCCCCGCCGTACTGGGCGTCGAAGACGCATCCGGAACATGGTCATACCGGGGGGCGCGCATGCAGATGATCGTGGTGATGAAGTTGACCGCGCCGAGGATCGTGCCGAACCCGGCCAGCGCCAGCCCCATGATCCACAGGTCGGCGCCGACGTAACCGCTGCGGATCGGGCCGCTGAGCGGCGTGTAGGCGGTCCAGCCGTAGTCCGCCGCGCCCTGCGGGGTGAGGAAGCTGCCCATGACGATGAGCCCGCCGAGCAGGAACAGCCAGTAGGAGAACATGTTCAGCCGCGGGAAGGCCACGTCCGGTGAGCCGATCTGGAGCGGCATGATCGCGTTGGCGAAGCCGGCGAAGGTCTGGCGGGCGTACACCCGCCGTCTGGGCGCCCTCTGGGACACCCCTGTCGCGCACGAGCCATGGCCGCTGCGCGAGGCAACCCTGTTCGAGCTGGACGAGACGGTGACACGCGCGGCCGGGCTTCCCGCGCCCCGCACCGAACCTCTGGTGCACTTCTCGGACGGCGTGCGGCAGGTGCGCATGGGAGTGTCACGGCCGGTCCGCACGGGCACCGACCCGATCGGAGTGATCGAATGAACCCGCTGCTCAGCGCCCGGTCACCGGGCCGGCGTACGGCGGCCCGGTGAGGGCGGGTACCGGGCGCGAGCGGCTGCGGTTCGAGGGATGGATCGCCGGGATCGGGACCGCCTCCGGAACCCGCGTGGTGCTCGGGCACTGGGCGCGGTCGCCGTTCGGGATCTTCAGCGACGTGATGCTCGAACGCCCCGACGGACATCGGCTGTTGCTGGCTCCCTCGGGTCGGACGGCCGACTTCATCGCCGACACCTATGTCTTCGACGAGGTTCGGGTCGTGCCGGTCGACGTGTCCGTCGCGGACGGCACCTGGACGGTCCTCGCGGGGCCTCTGGAACTGCGCTTCACCACGGGCCGGCGGAGTGCCGTGGGGCTTCTCCTCCGTGCCGCGCCCCGTCCCCTGTCGGCCCGGCCGGCCTGGGCCGCGGCCCTCGTGCTGCCCGCTCTGCTGCTGGGCGTCCGCACCCGCGGGAGCGCGGGGGCCGGGCGGCGCGAGTGGTACGGCGCCCACGACCTGCACCTGATCGCGTCGGCCACCGCCACGTACGGGGGTGAACCGCTCGGCCGCCTCGCCCGGGTCGATCCACCGGTCAGGTTCGGGTTCGGTTCCACCCCGCGCACCCCCTGTCTGGTACGGGTCACCACGACGGTGGAGGTCGAGCGCGGGGCCGGTGACCGATTCACCGGGAAGGCGAACTGAGGCGCAGGAGTACGGCGGTGCCGGGGCGCGGCAAGGTCACGCTGAGCTCCCCGTCGGGCGCGTCCCAGGTCGCGGTGGCGTCGGCGGTGGAGGGGTAGAGCACCGTGGGGCGGACGTCCGCGCCGCGCAGAGGGGCGAGCGGGAGCGTGCGCGTGGGACCGTCCGTGACCGCTTCCCGACGCCACACCACGACCCAGGTGTCCGTGTCGTCGTGCCAGCCGTAAGCGATCCACTCGTCCTCCCACGCGGGCAGCCCGAGCGGCCAGAACGGGAGGCTGTCCGGGATGCGCGAGCGGAGGTCCTTGTAGACGGAGATGCCGGCGCGGACGAGGTCGAACTGCTCCGGGTTCATACGGTCGAGGAAGCCGGACAGATGGATGCGGCCGGGCAGGGCGCCGGTAAGGGTGAAGGCGATCTCGTCCTGGGTGAACCGCGGCTGCGGATAGGCCCATACGGCGGCCTGCTCGGGGGTCACCGCGGTGGCGGCCGCGGCCGCGATGGGCGGATACCGCAGCGGGTCCTGCTGGTCACTGGTGGACTGCAGCTGTACGACGGCGAGTTGGGCGTAGTCCATGCGCAGCCCGCCCGAACCGCAGTTTTCCAGGATCAGCCGGGGATACCGGTCCAGCAGGGAGTTCAGCCAGTCGAGGTGGGCGCGATGGTGGCCCAACAGCCCCGCGCCGGCGCTCTCGTCGCCGTTCTCCGTGCCCGGCCCGGCGTTGATGTTGTAGTCCAGCTTCAGATAGCCGACCCCCCACTCCCCCACGATCCGGTCGACGACCCGGTCGAGGTGGGCGCGCGCGGCGGGGTGGCGCAGGTCCAGGTGGTGGCGGCCGTGCTCGGTGACCCGTACTCCGCCCCGCCGGAAGAAGGCCTCGGGCGGCAGCGTCCGGGCCAACGGGCTGCGCACGCCCACCACTTCGGGCTCCAGCCACAGCCCCGGGGTCATCCCGTGCGCCCTGATGGCCTCCAGGACTTTCTGGATGCCGCCCGGGAAGCGGCTGTCGGAGGCCTCCCAGGCACCGACGGCGTCCCACCAGCCCTGCGCGTCGTCGTCGTACCAGCCGGCGTCGATCACGAACACCTCGGCCCCGGCGGCGCTCGCCGCGTCGATGAGCGGAAGGAGCTTGTCGGTGGTCGGGTCGCCCATCAGGGTGTTCATGTAGTCGTTGTAGATCACCGGGAGCGCCGAGTGGTCCGGGTGCTCGCGGCGTATGAGGCGGCGGTAGGCGGTCAGTTCGCCGAACGCGGCGTCCAGGCCGTCGGTCGCGGACCCCGCGAGGACGGCCGGGACCGTGGTGAACTCCTCGCCGGGGGCCAGGACTTGGCGCCACTGGTGGTGGGCGTCGTCGGGTCCGAACAGCGCGAGATAGGCGGCGCCCTCGCGTTCGCCGGTCTCGTGGCGCCAGCCCGCGCTGGACTCGATCTGCCAGAGCCAGGCGCGGCCCGCCGGGTCGGTGAGCCCGGCCGTCGCCAGATGCCGTCCCGTGGACCAACTCCCCTGTGAAAACCGCTCGAAGCAGCCACGCCCGTCGCGGCCATGGGCGGACCGGCTGAGGTCGACGACCTGGTCGCGGAAGGGAGCGGTGCGCCAACGGCATTCGGAGAGCCAGTCGTTGTCCGCCCAGTGCAGGGTCAGCGTGTCGAGGCCACCGCCCGCGACACCGCCGAGCGTCAGGGTGGAGACGCTCTCCAACCGCAGTGCGCTCTCCCCCTCGTTGACCACACGCACCTGCGCCCGTAGGAAGCCGGCGCCGGGACGGGTGCGCAGGCTCACCTCGGCGGCGAGACCGGTCTCGGGGTCCGCGAGTCCGACGACCGCGCACTGCCAGATGCCGTCCTGGACCGTCCGGTGGCCGCGGTAGGTCAGGCGCTCACCGATCGCGGTGTCGATGAAACGCTCCCCCGACCAGGTACGGCCGTGGCCGGTTGCGGTGATCTCCACCAGCGGCAGCAGCCGGTCCCACTCCTCCCCCGGCGCCCCCATCCGCACGGCCCCGGTGGAATCCGCGATCACGTGCAGTCCGAGGACCTCGTGGGACCAGAGGAGAGACATGGCTTCCCTTCCGTTGACAGTCGCACCGGCGGTCACATAGACGGACGCATTGACGATGCGTCATGTGACCGGTCACAATCGTTCCATGGATGTGACCGGTCACACAAGGGCCACCGATCGCGGTCAGGCACCCCGCAAGGCCGCCAGCATTCGCGATGTCGCCCGCGCCGCAGGCGTCTCCTACCAGACGGTTTCGAGGGTCATCAACGCCCATCCGAACGTCCGCGAGGAGACCCGCACGCGCGTCGAGGCGGCCATCGAGACACTGGGCTTCCGTCGCAACGCCACCGCGTTCGCGCTGGCCAGCGGAGTGACCCGGTCGGTCACCGTCCTGACGGCGAACACCACCCTCTACGGCTACGCGGCCACCCTGCAGGGCCTGGAGGAGGCGGCCCGGGCGGCCGGCTACTCGCTGGGCGTCAAGGTGCTGACGCCCGAGGACGACCTGGACCGCACGATCTCCTCGGCCGTGGCCGGCGGGGGCGGTCTGATGGTCATCGGCTTCGACCGGCTCGGCGCGTCGGCGCTGCGCCGGATCCCGGCGGACGTCCCGTGCGCCGCGGTCGTCGAGGCTCCCGCGCACGGCCGGAGGCCTCCCCGCCCGGCCGTGTGGGCCGACGACCGGGAGGCGGCCCGTGCCGCCACCGCGCACCTCCTCCGGCTCGGACACCGGACCGTCCACCACGTCGCGATCCCGACCTCGGTGGGCACCGGCCGCTCCGAAGGACTCCGGGCCCAGGGCTGGCGCGCCGCACTCGAGGAGGCAGGCGTCACCCCGCCCGAACCGCGCGGCGGCAACGGCTGGGACGCGCAGACCGGTTACGACGAGGGAGAGCGACTCGCCGGTGACCCGGAGGTGACGGCGATCCTGTGCGGCAACGACGACCTGGCGCTGGGCGTGCTGCGCGCCCTGCACCACGCCGGCCGGTCGGTCCCGGGTGACGTCGCCGTCATCGGCTTCGACGACGCCCCGCACGCCGGCTTCCTCACCCCGGCCCTGAGCACCGTACGGATGGACTTCCAGGGGCTGGGACGCGACGCCTTCGCCCTGCTGCGCGGCCAGGTGGAGAGCGACTACGAGGCCCCGGCGCCGACCTTCGCCGGTACCGAGCTGGTGGTCCGGGAGAGCTCGTGACGAACGTTCGCGGTGCCTTCGGCGTCTGAGAAGACGGCCGGCACATGAAGCGCCGAGCCGTACGAAAGGGACGCCGATGGTCCGAACTCCGCGCCGCCGTGGCCGTACCGCGTCGGCGGCCGTCTGTCTGGCGCTCGCGGTCGTCGGCTGTTCAGGACCGGACATCCGCAGCGGTGCGCCCCCGCTGAAACTGTGCGGGGTCACCTTCTGGAGCGGCGCCGAAGGGATCGGGACGACCCGTCTCACCCCGTCCACCCGGGGCATGCCCGCCGCCCCGGCCGCCTCCCGGCTTCCCGCCTCGGCCACCCGGCACGACGGCGGCCCGCCGCCCCGGGTCGTCTCCGTCTCCTCCGACTGCTCCCACGGCCGTACCGTCGTCGTCTCCCCCGCGGCCCCCGTGCGGGTGCGGTCAGTGGCGAAGGACGGCGCCGGTCGCGTCCTCGCGCTCTCCCTCGTCCCGGCGAAGCCCGGCCGGTCGGTCGAGGTCCACGTCTACGCCTACGCCGGTACGCGCCCGGCCGGCCAGGTGCTCACCGTCGTACCCTGACGGGACGGGACCGACCCCGGGGCCGCCGCACACGGCGCGCCTCTCGCGCACGGCGGGGTCTGGCATACCGTACGGGGAGATCATCACCTGCCCGGGAGTTCGCATGGCCGCCGACAGCCGACGACGGAAGAGACCCGACGAAGTCCTCGACGCCATCGAGCCGCCGGGCAACGCCGACGTGGTCGTGGGCGCGCTGACGGCGACGCTGCTGGTGGAGATCCTCAGTGCCCTGTCGGGGACCGAGGTGTGGATCCTGGCGCTGCTGGTGTTCCTGCCGAGCACGGCGTCCGCGCTGTGCACGGTCCGCCAGACCGGGTTCGTGGCCGCGTGGACGACCGTCATCGTCGCGATCACCACCGTGCTGCGGGCACCCGCCGGCGGACACTGGCTGGACCGGACCCTGCTGGTCCTGTTCACCCTCGCCCTGTGTGTGACCTCGGTGTACGCCTGCCACCGCCGTGTCCGGCGCGAGGCCGAGATGCTGCGGCTGCGGTCGACGGCCGCGGCCATGCAGCGGCACATCCTGCATCCGCTGCCGCTGCTCACCGAGGACGTGCTGGTCAACGGCGTCTACGAGCCGCTCCAGGAGGACCGGCTGGTCGGCGGCGACATCTACGACGTCGTCGACTCGCCCTTCGGCACCCGGGTTCTCATCGGCGATGTGCAGGGCAAGGGGCTGGCGGCCGTCGGTGCCGCGTTCGCCGTCATCGGCGCCTTCCGCGAGGCGGCCCACCGGGAGCCCACACTGACGGCACTCGTCGACGCCCTGGACGCCTCGGTCGTACGGCACAACTCCTATGCGGCACACACCGGGGACGACGAACGCTTCGTCACCGCGCTGATCATCGGGGTGGACGTCGACACCGAGGTGCAGGCCGTCAACTGCGGGCATGTCCCGCCGTACGTGGTGCACGAGGGCGCGGTCGCCCAGCCGCCGGTGGAGACCGGTGTCCCGCTGGGGCTGGCGGAGCTCGCCGACGAGCCCACCACCGTGAGCTGGTTCGACTTCCCGGAGGGCGCGACGCTGTTGCTGAGCACCGACGGGCTCACCGAGACCCGCGCGGCGGACGGCACGTTCTACCCGGTCGAGGAGCGCCTGGCGAAACAGCTGGACCTCTCCCCCACCGCTCTGCCGCAGACCCTGTACGAGGATGCCCGGGCGTTCGCGGGCGAGGGCGGCCAGCACGACGACATCGCGGTCCTGACCGTCCGCCGGTCGCCACGACTGTGAGCATCGCGAACTGATGGGCGGGGGGCGGTGGTTCGGACATAGGTTGGGACGTGCGTGATCCATGCCCCGGCTCAAGGACGGACCCCGCCCATGACCGACTCCGCCATCGACACCTCGGTGCCGCACTCCGCCCGCATCTGGAACTACTGGCTGGGCGGCACGGACAACTACCCGGTGGACAGGGAGGCCGGCGACGCGTACACCGCCGTCTTCCCCGGCATCGTCACCATCGCCCGCGGCAGCCGTGGCTTTCTGCGCCGGGCCATCACCCACCTGGCCGCCGAGGCGGGCATCCGGCAGTTCCTGGACGTCGGCACGGGGCTGCCGACCGCTCAGAACACGCACGAGGTCGCCCAGCGGATCGCGCCGGAGTCCCGGATCGTGTACGTCGACAACGACCCGATGGTGCTGGCCCACGCCCGGACCCTGCTGACCTCCACGCCCGAGGGCGCGACCGCCTATCTCCACGCCGACGTGACGGACCCGGACCGTGTGCTGGCGGGCGCCGCCGAGACGCTGGACCTCGGCCGGCCCACCGCGCTGGTCCTGAGCAACATCCTGGGCCACGTCGCCGACCACGAGGAGGCCCGCGCACTGGTCACCCGGCTGATGGCCGCGCTGCCGTCGGGCAGTTACCTGTGCGTCGACGACGGCTCACGCGGCATCGACCCGGTCTTCGAGCGGGCCCAGGACGCCTACAACGACAGTGGCGCCGTCCCGTACAACCTGCGCACCGTGGACGAGATCACCGCGTATTTCGACGGTCTGGAGCTCGTCGAGCCGGGCGTCGTCCCGGTCACCCGGTGGCGTCCGGAGCCGGATGACCCGGCCCCGGAGGTGGTCGCCGAACACGGCGGGCTGGCCCGGAAGCCCTAGCCCGCCGGCGTCACCGGCGGATCGTCAGCCAGTCCAGGGCCGCGACATGGGGGCCTCCCTTCGCGACGAGGTAGAGGTCGTGGGTTCCGGTCGCGGTGTGGGGCAGGGTGACCGACTGCTCCTGCCAGGTATCGGGGGAACCCGTGGTGTGCACGGGCAGGGTCGCGGCCAGGGGGCCGTGCGGGGTGTCGAGACGGAGTTGGAGGGTGCAGCCGGTGGCACAGGTGGAGGCGAGGCGGACGGTGAGACGGTCGCCGTTCAGGCTGGTGTGCCGGTAGGCGATCCAGTCGCCGGAGGCCAGCACACCGGTCGCGGCCGGGCCCTGCCGCACCCCGTGCGCGGAGGTCGCCTGCTCGGCCTGGAGGGTGGTGGAGGCGTCGGGGCCGTCGCCGTACAGGCGCAGGTCGTTGACAACCCAGGCGGCGGGGCCGCTCGCGGTCAGGGTGAGGCGGACATAGCGGGCCGTCTGCGTGGGGAAGGCGGCGTCCTGGGTGAAGGAGCGGCCGGCAACCCGTGCGAGGGCGCCGCCGAAGTGGCCGCCGTCGCGGCTGACGGAGACCGTGAAGCCGTAGGGCTGGCCGCTGGTGTCGCGTCCGGCGTCGAGGGAGAGCCGGTCGAAGGTTTTGATCTCCCCCAGGTCGACGGTCAGCGACTGGCCGGGGGCCTGTGAACTCGCCGCTGTCCAGCGGGTGTTGATGTCGCCGTCCACGGCGGCGGAGGCGTCGGTGCCGTCGCTCGCGGTGGCGGTCCAGTCGCCGTGTCGTACGCGCTGCCGGCAGCCGGGAAGGTCGCAGCCGGTCGACCAGACCGGTGCGCCGTACTCGTAGGCGCCGACGTCGGGGGCCGTGCCGCGTACGTCGGTGGTGACGCCGTCGATCGTCTCGCCCGCGTCGATCACCGGTGAACCGGCGGTGGGCCACAGCTCGCCGTTGACGGCGTCGGTGTAACCGGGCTTGTCCGTGATGACGTTGGAGCGGACGACCGGCAGCGGATCGCCCTTCTGGGTCACGCTGACCGGCATCGGTCCCACGATGTTGCTGATGTACGACCCCGAGGCGTCCGTCGCTCCGCTCAGCTGGACCGAGGTGCCGTTGATGCCCACGCCGTAACTGGAGTTGTGGTCCTGGTTGGCGATGCTGGGACCGGTGTGCCCGTTGAAGAAGGTCCCCCGACTGCCGGTGTTCCAGGCGACGTTGTGGTGCAGCAGGAAGTGACCGGAGTAGTTGTCGACATAGAAGCCGACCTGCCCGTCGGCGTCGTGCGAGGTGTTGTGGTCGATCGAGGTGCCGGAGGCGTCGAGGCTGCAGCAGACGTAGAAGGGCGAGCCGTCCCGGGAGGTGCGCATGGCCTCGGACATGTCGTTGTAGGCGATGCGGTTGCCGTGGAACTCGGTGCCGTTGAGCTGCCAGGCCGTGTCGATGGCGGCGCGTCCGGTCCGGCGGATCGTGTTGTGGGTGACCGTGTGGTCGTTGCCGTTGATCTCGATGCCGGGGGTGTAGCTGCCCATCCAGCCGACGTCGTGGATGTAGTTGTTCGTGACCGTGTTGCCGGTGCCGCGAACCAGGACGCCGTCGCCGGCCGACCGGGAGATCTCGCTGTTCTTCAGGGTGTTGCCGGTGCCGAGGATCTGTACGCCCGAATCGAGGATGCGGGAGGCGACGATGTGCCCCTCGAAGGGCGGGATCGCGAGGTCGCCGTCCGGGGGCATGGGGAGGGTGGAGAACTCGGAGATGTACGTGGCGCGCAGTCCGTCGACGACAACTCCCGTACTGGAGACACCCGTTCGCAGGGAGGTGCCCCACAGGTTCAGGCCGCGCACGGTGACATGGGAGCTGCCCGTCAGGTCGACGCCCCACAGACGGTGCTTGGCATACACCGTGTGCCCGGCCATGCCGCCCTTCGGCGGGACCATGTAGAGGCGGTGCACGGTCTTGTCGTAATACCACTCCCCCGGCTGGTCCAGGGCGGCCTTGGAGCCCACCAGGTAGTAGTTGCGGTAGTTCTGGTTGCCCATGCACAGCGGCGGGCAGCGGTAGTTGCCGCCCTTGAAGTCCAGCTTGCCCGGTGCGGTGGCGGTGACCGTGCCGGTCTGCTGGGCCCAGGGATTGGAGCCCGCCCACAGATGGACCGTGGCGCCGGTCCAGTCGGCGTCCGGCAGGTCGGTGTCGTCGATGTGCTGGTCGGTGGAGGTCGGGTCGGCCTCGGCCCAGGTGGTGTTGAGCGGATCCGAGCCGGAGTTGGGCCACCGGCCTTCCGCCGCCCGCTCGTTGTCGAGGAACACGGCGTTGAAGTCGGGGTCGGGCGGCAGGTCGGTGTCGGCGGAGACCAGTCCGTCGCCGGCGTCCTTCCAGCCGGTCACCTTCTCGGTTCCGTCGACGGTGACCGGGCCGTCGCCGTACGCGGCGAGGGTGATCGGCGCGTCCTTGGTGCCGGAGGGCGGGGTGACCTGCTCGCGGTAGGTGCCGTGGTGGATCAGACAGGTGTCCCCGGGGCGGACGCGGTCCAGACAGGCGCCGATGGTGCGCAGGGGGCTCGTCGGGGAGCCGTGCGCCTTGTCGTTGCCCCAGGGGGCCACCTGGTAGGTACGGGCGGGGCCCGCCGCCTGCGCCTGGACCGGGACGGCCAGGAGGGCGGTCACGGCGGCCAGGGTGAACAGATGCCTCGGTCTCATGTGCCGTCTCCAGTCGTGGGTCTCATGTCAGCCTTTCTCCGCTCCGGCCGGCAGCCCCGTGCGCAGGAAGCGCCGCGCGAGCAGGAACCCCAGCAGCAGCGGCGCGCACGCCACCAGGCCGGCGAGCGCGGCTTCCGGCTGGTGGATGTCGAGGTCGGCGAAGCCGCCGGAGTTGTTGACCGCGCCGGTGGACTGCAGCAGGGACATCAGGCCGAGTTGGAGGGTGAAGGTGCGGTCGTCGGAGAGCATGACGAAGGGCAGGAAGAAGTCGGTCCAGCAGCGCACGAACCCGAAGAAGGCGATCAGCGCGATCGCGGGACGGGCCAGCGGCACGGCGACGGACCAGAACAGCCGCAGTTCGCTCGCGCCGTCGACGCGTCCGGCGTCCAGCAGGCTGTCGGGGAGGTTGGCCTGGAAGTGCAGGAAGGCGAGATACACGCCGAACGGGTAGAAGGACAGCGGCAGGATCACCGCCCAGACCGTGCCGGTGAGGTTCACCGCCGACATCTCCAGGTACAGCGGCAGCACCAGGGCGGCCGGGGGCAGGATCATCGTCACGACCGAGAGGGTGAGCAGGGTGCGGCGGCCCGCGAAGTCGTGCTTGGCCAGCACATAGCCGGCCGGTACGCACAGCAGCAGGGCGAGGACGACACTGGCCACGGCGTAGATGACGGAGTTGCCGATCCACAGGGTGATCTCGCCGTCGTTGTACGACATCAGGTGCGACCAGGCGTCGCCGACGTTGCCGAGCGCGCCGAAGCCGAGCGGGGAGCCGGTGGTGAGGTCGTCGGCGGTGCGGGTGGGTGCCAGCACCAGCCACAGCAGGGGCAGTCCGAAGAAGGCGGCGGCGCCGAGCAGGAAGACGGCGCGGGCCGCGCGGGAGACAGCGGTCATCGGTTCCCTCACCGGGTGGCGTACATACGGGTGCGGGTGATCACGATCCAGGCGGCCAGCAGGCCGACCGCGAGCATGGCCAGCGACAGCGCGGCGGCCTTGCCGAAGTCGCCGTCCTGGGTGGCGTAGACGTAGGCGAGCTGGTTGACGGACCAGGTGGGGCTGATCTGTCCGGGGGCGCCGGCGGACAGCACGGTGGGTTCCACGAAGACCTGGCTGCCGGAGGCGAAGCTGGAGATCAGCACGAAGGCGACGTACGTACGGACCATGGGCAGCTTGATGTGCCACATGCTGCGCCAGGCGGAGGCTCCGTCGACCTGGGCCGCCTCCAGGACCTCCCGGGGCAGCGCGGTGAGCGCCCCGTACAGGACGACGATCCAGCCACCGGCGTGCACCGCGACACCCATGACGGCGAGGACGGCGATCAGGCTGGAGCCGGAGAGCGCGTCGGTGGCGCTGTGGACGTCCATCAGCCGCAGCAGCGGCCCGAAGGGGCTGTTGTCCGGGCTGACCATGAACAGCCACAGCAGGGCCGCCGCGGAGCCGGTGACCGCGCCGGGCAGGTAGTACACGAGCTGGAAGGCTCCGGACGCCCTGCCGGGGCGGGCGTGCAGGGTGAAGGCGAGCGAGAGGACCGTCAGCAGCAGGACGGGCAGCCAGAGCAGCAGATACAGACCGACGTTCTGGGCGGCCTCGCCGAGCCGGTAGTCGCCGAGGACGGCCGTCCAGTTGTGCCCGCCGGCGAAGGAGCCCTCGTGGACGAAGGAGGTCCACAGGGCGTATCCGGCGGGCGCGAGCCCGAAGACCGCGAGGAACAGGGTGTAGGGGCCGACGAGGATCCACACGGCTCGGGTACGGCCGCGGTGACCGCGGCGCCGCGACGGGGTCCGCGGGGCTGCCGGCGCCGCGGAGGGGCGGACGGGTGTCAGCGTCATGGGCCGACCGTGTAGTCACTGGTCTTCGCCGCCGCGTCCAGCTTGTCCTGCCAACTGGGCAGCGCCTTGAGGAGGTTGCCGCCGGAATCGGCCGCCTTGCCGACGGTGTCGTTGAAACTGGCCTGCCAGTCGGCCTCGAAGCGGACGGCTCCGAAGCCCGGGCGCAGGGAGTTCGCGGCGCCGGTGAGGGCGGGCATCGGGTCGGAGGCGTAGTAGGAGTCCCGGGACTTGGCCTCGCCCCATTTCCGGGCGGCCGCGGTGAAGGCGGGGTAAGTGGGCTGCTCGGCCTGCAGGGTGACGTCGGTCGTCATCCAACGCACCAGGTCCACCGCCTGTTTCGTACGGTCACCCGCGTGCGCGGAGACGAGGAAGGCGCCGCCGCCGACCTGTCCGGCGTAGGACGTGCTCTCGCCGGGCCAGGTGGGCATGGGGGCCGCCGCGATACGCCCCTTCGGGATCTTGAAGGCGGGGCCGAACATGAAGTCGCCGAACCAGGCGGGGCCCGGCAGCATCAGGACCTTGTTCTCCTTGCCGAACTTGGCGAAGGCGGGGTCGGTGGGGACGACGGTGGTGACCGCCTTGGCCTTGGTGAGGGGCTGGAGCAGGTCGGCGACGCGGGTGCAGGCCGGCTGGGTGAGGTCGATGTGGACCCTGGTGAGGCTGAGCGTGTCGCGGGTGGGGCAGCCGCTGCTGCCGAAGTAGACACCGGCGCCGTACTTGCCGTTGACGGCGCCGACGATGGTGCCGGGATGGTCCTGGGCGGCCTTCAGTCCGGTCTGCTGGTACTGGGCCCAGGTCCGGGGAACGGCATAGCCGTACTGCTTCATCAGCTTGGCGTCGTACCAGAGCACCGTGGGCGCGATGTCGTTGCGCAGGCAGTAGGTCCGGCCGCCGAAGGTGCAGGTGTCCAGGGAGCCGGGGGCGAAGCCGTCGCGGACGGACCGGGGGACGAGGGTGTCGAGCGGGGCGGCGTAGCCGAACCTGTCGCTCGCGAGGGTCGCGGCCTCGGCGGGATTGGCGAGGAAGACGACGTCCGGCCAGCCGGACTTGGTGCGGTTGGCGAGGGAGACTTTGGTGGGGACGTAGCCCGCGTCGGGCGGGATGGTGACGATGCGCATCCTCACCTCGGGGTGCGCCTTCTTGTACTGCTGGGCCGCAGGGGTACGGGTGTTGTCCACCCAGACCAGCAACTCGCCCTTGCCGTCACCGGAGTCGCCGCCTCCGCCGCCGGTGCCGCCGCAGCCGGCCAGTAACAGGGTCACGGTGGCGGCGAGCGCGGCGGCCCGCCAAGTCGGGCCCGGACGCCGTCTCTTCATCGAGAACCACCTACCGCCTCTACGCTGGAGGGTTGGCTTGCGATAGTTTTCGCAATCTGCGACCGCCCCGGAAACGTAGGAGATTCATCCGATGACGTCAACAGTCCGGACAGGATCCGGCGACGCGAGGCGGCGCACGCTGGCCGAAATCGCTGAGGAGGCCGGGGTTTCCGTCTCCACCATCTCCAAAGTGCTGCACGACAGGTCCGATGTATCGGCCGGGACGCGGGCCAAAGTGCAGCGGCTGCTGGAGAAGCACGGATATCTCGCGCGGCAGCGGGCCGCGGCCACGGCGGCTCCGCCCGGCGGCCTGATCGACCTCGTCATCAACGAGTTGGACAGCCCGTGGGCGGTGGAGCTGATCCGGGGCGCGGAGGACGTGCTGCACGAGGCGGGCATGGGACTGGTCGTCTCGGCCACCCACGGCCGGCAGAAGCGCGCCCGCCAGTGGCTCGACTCGCTCGCCACCCGCCCCACGCGCGGCGCGATCCTCGTGGTCCCCGAACTCACCCCCGGGCAGCAGACCGACCTCGCCGGGCTCGGCATCCCGTACGCCCTCGTCGCCCCGATCGACGAGCCCGCGCCCGGCATCCCCTGGGTGGGCGCGACCAACTGGCCCGGCGGCCTCGCCGCGACCCGTCATCTCATCGAGCTCGGCCACCGGCGCATCGCCGTCATCAGCGGCCCCGAACGCCGGCTGACCTCACGCGCCCGCGTCGACGGCTACCGCTCGGCGCTGACGGAGGCCGGCCTGCCCTTCGATCCGGCCCTGGTCCGCTACGGCGACTTCACCCACGCCCTGGCCTACCGACACGCCCTGGAACTCCTGGCGTTGCCCGAGCGCCCGACCGCGGTCTTCGCGGGCAGCGACCATCAGGCGCTGGGCACCTATCGCGCGGCTGCCGAGCTGGGGCTGCGCATCCCCCACGACATCAGCGTGGTCGGCTTCGACGACCTGCCGTTCGCCGACTGGGTGACGCCCCGTCTGACCACCATGCGCACCCCCATCGCCGACATGACGGCGCTGGCCGCGCGCATGGTGCTGCGCCTGCTCGCGGGCCAGGAGCCGGAGACGACCCGGGTGGAGGTGGCGACGGAACTGGTGGTCCGCGAGAGCAGCGGACCGCCCCTGCGGTGACCTGCCGCCGCTACTGGCCCACCCTTCCGTCGACGCACTCCCGGAGCAGGTCGGCGTGGCCGCAGTGGCGCGCGCACTCCTCGATCCTGTGGACCAGCAGTTCCCGGACCGAGATCCCGTCCTTGCCCAGACGCTCGCCCAGATCCGCGTAGGCGGCCAACGCGGCGTCCGTCGCGGCCTGTTCGCGCTCCATCGCGGCGTACGCCTCCTCGACCACGCCCTTGTCGGCGACGGCTCCGTCGAAGTCCCCGTCGGGGTCGCCGTACAGCTTCGGCAGCGGATCTCCGTCGGTGATCCAGTTGCGCCAGGCCCGCTCCGTCTCGGCGAGGTGGCGGATCAGGCCAGGAGCGACATCGACGACGGCGGCACCGACCGGCGGGCCAGTTGCTCCGCGTCCAGGCCCTCGCACTTCATCCGCAGGGTCAGCCGATAGTTCGTCAGATAGTCCTGCAGCGTGCTGAGTTCGCCCTCCGGCCTCGGTCCCTCCCGGGGGTCGTCGTCCGGGTCGGCCCACATGTCGGGGTAAACCGTCGCCTGGCACCATCGCGCGGGTTGCTCAGTCATGCGCCCCATGGTCGTCGGGAAGCCCCGCGCCCGAGAACGCATATACGGGCACGCGTGCTTGCGTCGCCGAGGCCGGCCGACGGCGGCTTTCCTCGCCGTCGGCCGGGCCGGTCGTTCGAGTCAGCGGTAACAGCTGGTGATCCCCGGACGCCACGGGCAGGCGATGCCCGCGAAGCCGCCATTGGCCACGACGTCGACGCTGAGCGTCGCTGTGCCGCGCAGCACCTTCTGGTCCTGGACGAGCCCGTCGGCACCGTCCCGGATCGTCTGCACCAGCCACCGCCCCGGACCGAGGGACAGCGGTACCTGCGCGGTGTGCGCGGCACCCGCGTACACCCCGCCGATGAACCAGCGCTGTCCGCTGCGGCGGGCGAGCACCGCCTCCTGGCCGGGCTGTCCGGCGAGCAGCCGGGTGTCGTCCCAGGCGGCGGGGATCTGCTGGAGGAAGTCACGGGCGAGCGGCCGGGCGTCGTACGACTCGGGGGTGCCGGCGAACATCTGCAGGCCCGACTCGTAGGCGACGGTGAGGCCGACCTCGGCCGCGTCGGAGTCGGGGCGCTGGCCGACGCGCTGGAAGCCGCCGGGGGTGAAGTCCATGGAGCCGATGACGTTGCGGGTGAAGGGCAGGGTGGTGAGGTGGGCCGCGGTGTTGGTGCGCTTCTCCTCGCCGCCGACGCCCTCCAGGGTCATGACCTGCGGCCAGGTGCGCTGGATGCCCTTGGGGATCGTGGAGCCGTGGAAGTCGATCATGAGGTGGTGGGCCGCGGTGTCCTTCAGGACGTCGTCGTACCACTGGAGCATGGACTGCGCCTCGGAGTTCATGAAGTCGATCTTGACGCCCTTGACGCCCCAGCGTTCCAGGGTGGGCAGCCACTGGGCGCGCTGGTCGGCCGTGGCGAGGTCGCGCTGATGGATCCAGACGACGATGCCGACGCCCTTGGCGCGGGCGTACTCGACGAGTTGCGGCATCCAGCTGTCGGTCTGCCAGTTCGGGTCCGTGGTGTCCCACGCGTCGCTCTTGAAGTACCAGCCGGCGTCGACGGCCTCGTAGGGCCAGTGGCGTGCGGCCGCGTAGTCGACGTACGCCTTCTGCGCCGCGAGGCTCTGCCCGGCCTCACGCCCGCCGGCCAGCCAGGTCCACAGGACGGTTCCCGGGCGGATCCAGGAGGTGTCGGCGACCTTGGAGGAGGGGGCGAGGTCGTCGGTGAAGGTGGAGCGGGTGACGGTGGCCAGGTCACCGGTGATCATGGCCCGCCAGGGGGTGGTGAGGGGGCCGGTGGTGCGGACCCGGTCGTCGGCGAGCTTGATCCGGTAGGTGCCGCTGCCCTGGTCGTGGGCGAGCCGGGCGCCGGAATAGCGGCCGGTCAGGTCGGACTCGGCGAGCAGGGTGTAGCCGCCGGCGGTGGAGAAGAGGGCCTGGTCGGAGTACTCGCCGGTGGGGGCCGTGGCGGCGGTGTACTGGTTGAACTGCCCCTCGTTGTCGGCCCGGTAGGTGCCCAGCCAGGCGCTCGCGTCCGAGGGGAGGTTGAAGGCGGAGGTCTCGCCGAGGACGTCGCCGCTTCCGGCGGGCAGGACATAGCGGTAGGCGATGCCGTCGGCCGATGCGCGTACGACGAGGTCGAGGCGGGCGCCGACGGGCGTGGCGAAGGACAGCCGGGTCTCGTTCATCCGGACCCGGCGGTCCAGGCGCTTGCCGGACTTGGTCCGGTAGTGCTCGTCGACCAGCCGGTCGGTGCGGTGCAGGAAGCGCAGGTCCTTGGAGAAGTCGGCCTGTTCGGTGAGGATGCCGACGGGCGAGGGCTCGATGACCGTACGGCCCTCGCGGGACACGGACAGGCTCAGCGCGCCGGTGGAGTCGTCGAGGGAGACCCGTGCGTGGGGTGCGTCGTGCGCGGTGGCGGACAGGGACCAGACACGGGCGCGCTGTGCGGTGTCCTGCTCCGCCCGCGCGGGTGCGGTCAGACACAGTGCGGCCGCCAGGCCGGCGCACAGTGCCGTGACCGTCGTTCTCAACCCCAGCGGCAAGCGCTTCCCCGGCTGCGAGGTCATCATCGTCCTCCAGACTGACGGTTCATGGATACATCGGGTGTATGGCGAACCTAGGCGGACTGTATTTCACCTGTCAACGGTCCTCCCAGGCAGGCACCTTGTCCAATAGTGCCTAGTTACAAGCGAATTCGCCCGCCAATCACATCCACAACCACTGTCCAATATCTTGACTCCTCCGATGTATTGCGATTGCCTGCGTCCGACTCCGACCGGAAGGACTGCACGGTATGCGCACGTTCACGATCCGGTACTCGCTCGCGGCTCTCGCCGCCGCACTGCCCCTTGCTCTTGTGCCGCTCTCGGCG
Source organism: Streptomyces sp. NPDC002144 (assembly GCF_053593695.1). Classification (NCBI taxonomy): domain Bacteria; kingdom Bacillati; phylum Actinomycetota; class Actinomycetes; order Kitasatosporales; family Streptomycetaceae; genus Streptomyces; species Streptomyces sp. NPDC002144. Next base: position 18,938 of record NZ_JBSFDB010000023.1, on the reverse strand, counting down.
AGCGCGGCCGCCCCGGGCCCGCACCGGCCCGACAGACCCGCCTGGACGGGCACCTGGGAGGCGGCCGCGGCCGGCACCGTCGCCGAACTGCCCGGCCAGTCGGTGCGCAACGTGATCCACACCAGCGTCAGGGGCCGCGCGGCCCGCGTCCGCGTGTCCAACCGACTCGGCACCGCGCCGCTCGACCTGGGAGCCGTCACGGTCGCCGTGCAGGAGCCCGGTGCTCCCAAGAGCCCCGACGCCGTGGACGGTTCGGTCCGCACCGTCACCTTCCACGGCGCCGCCTCCGTCGAGATACCGGCGGGCAGCGACGCGGTGAGCGATCCGGTACCGCTGCGGGTGCCCGCGGACGCCAACCTGCTGGTCAGCCTCTACACGCCCGAGGACTCGGGCCCGGCGACCTATCACCGCTCCGCCCTGCAGACGTCGTTCATCGCCCCGGCCGGGGACCACACGGCGGACCGGGCGGGCTCCGCGTACACCGCGACCACCGGCTCCTGGTACTACCTGACCGGCGTCGACGTGCTGGGCGCGCCGGCCGTGGGCAGCGTCGTCGCGCTGGGCGACTCGATCACCGACGGGTCCGGTTCGACGGCGAGCGCCAACCACCGCTGGCCCGACCGGCTCGCCGACCGGCTGGGCCAACTGCCCCCGCGCAAGCGGCTGGGCGTGCTCAACGCCGGCATCGCGGGCAACCGTGTGCTGCTGGAAGGCACCGGGCCCAGCGCCCTGGACCGGCTGGACGCCGATGTACTCTCCCGCAGCGGTGTGCGCGCCGTGATCCTGATGGAGGGCATCAACGACATCAAGGGCACGCCCAACCAGACCGACCCGGCCGCCTTCGAGGGCGCCTACCGCCAGATCGTGGCGCGCGCCCACGCGCGGGGCATCCGCGTCGTCGGCGCCACCGTCACGCCGTACGGCGGCAACCGCGGCTGGACCGCGGCCCGTGAGGCGGTCCGGCAGGCCGTCGACGAACTGATCCGGCACGGCGGGATCTTCGACGCGGTGGTGGACTTCGACGCCGTGGTCCGCGACCCCGCCGCGCCCGACCGGATCCTTCCGGCCTACGACTCCGGAGACCATCTGCACTTCAACGACGCCGGGTTGCAGGCGATGGCCGACGCCGTCGACCTCAACTCCCTCACTGGAAAGGTCACTCGATGAACAGACGATCCGTCTTACGGGCCGGCGCGGGCCTGCTCGCCGGGGGCGCCGCGCTCACGCTGCCGTCCGTCGCGCGTGCCGCCGCGGCCGCCGATCCCACCGACGGCTGGACACAAACGTCGTTCGACTACAGCTGGCAGAAGCCCTGGAACCTCGACCTGGGCGACCGGCACAGCTACAGCGGCGGGGTGCACCGGATGTGGGTGTACGCCACCGACGAGCCCTTCGAGAAGGGCAGTTCGACCGACCCGCGCACCGAGATGCGCTGGAAGGTCGACTACACCACGGGCAGCCACATGTGGGACGCGGACGTGTACCTCCCGTCCGGCACGGACGGCGCCTCCTTCGTGCAGATCCTGCGCAGCGCCCACCCCTCGGGCACCCCCGCCACCGACATCATGCTCAACGCCTATGACAAGAACGGCGGAACGGTACGGCGCTACGACGGCACGGTGCTCAGGACGGGTGCGTACGACACCTGGTTCAACGTGAAGATCGCCCATCAGGCGAGCAGCGGGACCGGCACGGTCAAGGTCTTCTTCGACGACTCCCTCGTACTGACCGTCGCCGACCGGGGTCCCGCCACCCGCTATTTCAAGAACGGCGTCTACAACCACGGCTCCGGCCGCGCGGAGGCCCGCTTCCGCAACCTCCGTTACTGGACACGGTGAACGGAACGGCCCGTGGCCCGACGGGGTCGTGCCGAGCCGGTCGGATCCCATCGAGCTGAGCGAGCGGGGACTCCGTGAGATCGCGGGGTACGCGGCCGGCTGTGTGCGCGGGGTGTTCCCGCTCTTCGAGCAGCGCCGGCCGGCCGAGACCCGGCCGCGCGAGGCGATCGCCGCGACGGACGCCTCCGCCTCGGGCGGCCGTCGCACGGCGGCTCTACGACAGCACGGGTGGGCGGTGTTCAGAGCGGCGCGGGAAGCGGCGGCCACGGAACCGACGCCGCGAGCCACGCAGCCGGCCCCGCGTCCCTCCATCCCTTGGCCGACGCCCACCAGGCCAAGCACGCCTGCCGCCCCTCCCGGCGGGGTGGCGCTCCGGCATCTCAGGAGCGACTCCCCGCGTCCTTCGACTGTCCGGGGTGCGGCCTTCGTCCGGCAGGGGCCGACCGGACCCTCGGGGCCACCGAAGGACCCGTCGCGCTCAGCGGAGCGTCGTCCGGCGCTGCCGTACCGCGCCGAGCACGATGCCCGCGAGCAGGAAGATCACCCCCGCGGCCAGCCACACCCAGGGGTTGTACTCGTCCACGCAGGACTGGCTCGTGGACGTCGTCGTGCACACGTTCCCCGGGCCGCCCCGGTTGAGGAAGGCCACGTACAGCAGCGGCACCCCCAGCCCCGAGACCAGTCCCGGCAGTCCGGCCGAGGAGCCGCGCCGGGTGCCCAGCAGGCCGGCCGCCAGCAGGGCGAGGGGAAGCAGGTAGACGCCGATGGTGAGGATGGCGAGGAGTGCGAGCGAGCCCAGGGCTCCTACCGCGAGCCAGGCGCAGAACCACGGCCAGCTGCTCGATCTCATGGGTCCTCCTCGACGTGGTCGCTGCTGTCCAGGGTGGCGCGTCCGCTCGCCAAGAGCCAGGCTCAGGCGCCCTGTTGTGTGCGGCGCAGGACCAGGGAGACGAAACCGAAGGTGTCCCGGTAACCGCGCAGCCACTCCGAGCGGCGGGTGCCGGCCGTCCGCAGGACCGCCGGTCCCTCCGGGTCGTCGGGGTGGTCCAGGGCCCACTCCGCCAGGGAGCCCCAGCAGGCCCATTCGTAGGCGTCCAGTTCGGCACGGGTGCTGATGTGCCCGTCGACGGGGGTCCAGCCGTCGGCCACGACACGCTCCACGGTGGTCGCGAGGTCGCCGAGGTCCCCGAGGATGCCGACCGCCTCCGGGGACGGGGGCCGCTCCCAGATTCCCTCCCCGATCAGGACCCGGCCGCCGGGGGCCAGATGCCGGCGGGCGGCGGCGAGCGTCGGGAGGAGGCCGCCGAAGGCGTGGGTGGCACCGAAGCTGAGCACCGCGTCGAACGGCTCGGGCGAGACGAACTCCTCGGCCTTCCGGTGGTGCAGGACGAGCCGGTTGCCGACACCGAGTTCGTGCGCGGCCCGCCGCGCCCGCGCCAGGTCGTCGCCGGAGATGTCGACGCCCTCGGCACGGAGGTCCGGTCGCGTGGCCAGGGCCCGCAGCAGCCACTCCGCGCTTCCGCACCCGAGGTCGAGCACCCGCTCGTCGCCCCTGGGCAGCCCGCGGTCCAGCAGCCGCCGTACCGAGTCGTCGTCGAGCGGGGCCTTTATGGGGTGCCCGGTGTGGGCGATCATGGACATGCGTTCACGGTTCACCGCCGCAGCCTGCCAAGGACGGCGCCCCGCCCGCACCTGGTTTTGGCGGCGCGGGCGACCAGTCCCCGCGGCTGCCCGCGGGCCCGCTCCCCTCACGTCGAGCAGCGGGGCAGCCGCCGTCCCGGGCGCACTGAGCGGGTGGGGCCGGGCTCGGCGCGGTAGCGGCGCGCCGGCGGGGGCGCCGTACGCAGGGGTGGTCCGCCCGCGACGCCCCGCTCGGGTGACGGTGGGGTCGGTGGGCGTCCGCCGCCGCGTCTGCCGCGTGGGGTGCGCTGCGGCCAGCACAGGACGTAGGCCGCCGAACCGACGGCGAAGGCGAGGCGGATCAGCCCCTGGGCGGAGGCGGAGGGGACCAGCAGGGCGCTGCCGTAGAGGGAGATCAGGGCGATCCAGCTGACCCAGGGGACCAGGCGCCGCTGACCGATGGAGTCCCAGATCAGGGTGCCCAGCAGGACCGAGGCGTTGTAGTACGTGTACACGCTCGGGTCCAGGGCGATACGGGCGTCCGCGGAGAGCAGGACGACCGCCGGCCAGCGGCCCCGGCGCACGGCGAGGGCGCCCAGCGCCACACCGAGCGCCATCTGGGCGGGCCGGTCCCACGAGGGGGTGACGGGATCGTGCACGCCGAACCAGCGCAGCGCGGAGGCGGGCTGGTTGGGGATGGTGAAGCGGGCCGCGGCCAGGGTCTCGGTGTGGGTGAGGTAGAACGGCAGCCAGGCCACCGCCACCAGGCCGAACAGCCAGGCGGCGGCGCGCGCCCACGTGGCCCGCGGCAGTGCCAGCAGCAGTGGCAGGAAGCCGACCGCCCAGGGTTTGCAGCCGACCGCGAGCGCGAGGAAGACGCCGACCGCGGTGGCTCTGCCGCGCACCAGGGCGCGCACGGCGAGCGTGGTGAAGAACAGCGCCAGGACGTCGTCGAGGTGGGCGAACCGCACCGCGACCTCGACCCACATGGGGATGAAGGCCGCCCCCGCGACCAGGACCCGCTGCTGGAGTCGGCGGTGGTTGATCCCCGTACCCCGGTAGTGGTCCGCGGCGGCCCTGCCGACCAGGACCAGCATGTACAGGCCCAGCACCGACATGACCAGGTCGGCGAGCTTCTCGCCGAGCTCGGGCGGGAACGGCGCGAACAGTCCGGCGACGAGGAAGCTGACCGGGCCGATCTGCAGCTCGGGGTGGTTGGCGTAGAGGGCCAGGCCGCCGCCGGGCATCTGGTTGAACAGGAGCTGCTGGCCGGTGCGCAGATAGTGCCAGGACACGGCCTCGTGGCGTTCGGCGACGACGAACCAGACCGCCGTCCACAGGGTCAGCAGCAGGTTGTGCCACCGCACCAGGGGCCATCTGAGCCGGCCGGTCCGTTCCCCGTCGTCGAGCACGGGCACGGTCCCTGCCGTCTCCCGGTTCCGCACACCCTGTCCTTTCCCCTCCGTGCGCTTTCGGCGCCGGGACGGCCGAGGACGCGGTCCGCGCGGCCTCAACTGTGTAGAGGGGGTTCGGGGGTTGCGGGTTGCTCGTCGAAGGTCAAACTCGCCGCCACCGGCCGACGGAGGCCGAAGGCCCCACTCGCGGCCACCCGTCCGATGGAACCCGAACCGCGGAAACCCCCTCTACATGATGTAGTAGGGGAGGGTTTCCGCTGCCCGGACTCAAGGGGGCGTCCCGGCGGCGGAGAGGGCTGAAGGAGGTGGCCGCCATGGCCGACACCCACGAGGCAGGTCCGGGCATGGAAATCCGTCGCCGTCCGCTGACCCGCCCCGCCGTACCTCCCTCGCCGCCCGTCCCGGAGCCGGGCCTGCCGGCCGACGCGCCGCGGCAGCTGCACCGGGGCATGACCCTGGTGGCCACGATCAGCCTCTTCATCGGCACGCGCGACGCCTGGACCACCGCGATGGACTCGCATCCGGCCGTCGCCGGCGTCATCTCCGTCTGCTACGCCTCGATCCTGGTGTGCGGCGTCCTGAGCCTGCTCGTCCGGAGCCGGCGGGCGCTGGTCCGCGTCGACGTCCTGGTCCTGCTGACCGCCCTCACGCTCGTCGCCTGCGGTTACGTCCTCGATCACGCGGGCGCCGACGAAGGGGTGCTGACCGCCCAGGCCGCGAGCGAGATCCTGCGTGGCCACCCCGTCTACGGCCAGCCCTGGCCCTGGCTGTTCGACACACCGACCGTCGGAGTCACCAAGACCATGTCGGGCGGCGCCGACTACACCTACGGGTATCCGCCGCTGACCGCGCTGCTCGCCGCGCCGGTGCACGCCGTCGTGCACTCGACGGCGGCCGCCACCCTGGTCACCACGGGCGCGCTGGCCGCATCCTCGGTGCTGCTCTGGTTCCTGCTCCCGGTTCCCTGGCGGTCCGCGGCCACGGCCGTGTGCCTGGGCTTCGGCCTTCTGCCGCACTACGCGTACTCCGGTTACACGGCGATCACCGCGCTCGCCCTGCTCGTCCCGGTGGTGGTCCGCTGGCCGGCCACCGGCGCGGGCGGCCGGCTGGGGCCGGGCGGTGTGCTGCGTGCGGCCTGTCTGGGTGCCGCCTGTGCCGCCCAGCAACTGGCGTGGTTCCTGCTCCCGTTCCTGCTGATCGGCCTGTACGCCCTCCGGCGCGGAGAGCTCGGTCGCCGGCGCGGGCTGGCGGTCACCGCCCGCTACGCCGCCACCGCCGCGCTGAGCTGGGCCGCCATCAACGCCTACTTCGCCGTCCAGCAGTTCTCCTCCTGGCTGCACGGCACGCTGCTGCCGCTCGACCAGAAGGCGATCCTGCACGGCCAGGGCGTGATGGGCATCTCCTACTACTTCACCGCGGGCAGCAGCCGCCTCGACTACTACTCCTACGGCAGCCTGCTGCTCCTGCTCGCTCTACTGGCCGCCACACTGTTGTTCGTACGGCGGCTGGGTCCCGCCCTGACCGTGCTGCCCTGGTGCGCGTTCTACCTGGCCACGCGGTCCCAGGACGGCTACTACATGCTGATGACGCCGCTGTGGCTGGCGGCCGTCGCCACCGTCCCGGCCGCCGCCTTCGCCAGCGCCTGGCAGCCGCGGCTGCCCCGTGTCACCGGCCGCCGCGCCAAGGGCTTCCTGGCCGCCGGCCTGCTCGTGCCGGCGTTCGTGTGCGTGGCGATCGCCGCCGCGAGCCCGCCGCCCCTGCGGCTGAGCCTCGCCCCGCACTTCACCGCGCACCGCTCGAGTGCCGGCGTCACCGCCGTGCGCGTACACGCCGTCAACACCACGGGTACGACCCTCACCCCGCACTTCGCCGATCGCGTCGGCCAGGGTGCCTCCGACTGGTGGACCATCGCCTCAGGGCCCGCCGAACTGGCCCCCCACGCGTCCGCCGACTACCTCGTGGAGCCTCCCGGAGGCTTCCTCCCGATGCCGGCCGACCAGCATCCGCGCACCTACCTCATCGCGGTCACCGGCACGCCCATGACGATCACCACGGCCCGGATCCCGTCCCCACCGCAATCGGTCCCCCCGAGAGACTGACCGGCCAGGTCGATGCCGGAGGCGACGACCTCGGCCCGGCGCCAGTACGACGGGAGCTCGGGGTTCGGCGAGGACCCGGGCGCCGGGTCCACCCGGACGGCGTGCCGCGTCCTCGACGGTCCGGCGGGACCTCGGGGTCAGTCCACGATCCAGCCGCGTTTGCGGACCAGGTCGACGACACAGGCCCGCACCTCCTTGAGCTGGGCGACCGTCAGGCTTCCCGCGTGTTCCAGGAGGGCCTCGGTGAGATCGATGCGGAAGTCCTCCACCGAGAGCAACTCGACCTCGCCGTCGATGTCCTGGACGTCCCCGTGCCGCAGCGGCACCTCCGAGAACGACGGGGCCGCACGGTTGCTGCGGTGGTCATGGTGGTCATGGCCGGCGTGGCGGACGAGGCGGATGTCCGAGGCCTTCGGCCCCTTCTCGCCCTGCTCCAGGGAGAACTCGACCTCGCTGCCCGCCTGGTACAGGTACTTCTCGTCGATCAGGTCGTTGGCGTGCATGAAGACGTCCTCGCCACCGTCCCTGGGGCGGATGAAGCCATATCCCCGCACCTCGTCGAACCGCACGACCCGACCCCGTGTCACCACACCGCACCTCCACGCTCACCACGGCCCCGGGACGGCCCGGGTCACCTACCCCTTGCGAGAACTTACACAGCCACGCCCCTCACCCACGAGCCCTGCCCGTTCCCGGATGCGCCGCGGAGGGAAGACGGCCTGGGTGCCGCCGACCATCTCCGGCTCCGAGAGGTCCCGTCCGGCCGCGGCCATCGTCTCCTTCAGCGTCGGCAGATGCGACGCTTCCGGACTGTCCGACGTGGGCGCCGCTGTACACCGAACCGGGCCAGGCCGGGATCGCGGAACCCGGTCCGCTCCCGGACGCCCACCGCGCCCGCACCGGCGCGTGGGACCTGGCAGACCTGCGTGCCGCGTGTCGAGCCCTGACGCAGCGCTGCGCTCCGCCGCTCCGTCACCCCTCGCGCAGTGCCTTGTTGATCACTTCCAGTGCGTTGGTGAGCCGTCTGTAGTCCTCGCCGGCCACCGGCGTGACGAAGTACTGCTCGACGATCTCGGCGTGAGCGGCCGCTGCCCGGAGGAACACGGCGTGCCCGTGTTCGGTCGGCTGGACCAGGACGCTTCTGCGGTCGCCGGGTGCCGGCACACGACGCACGAGGCCGGCTTCCTCCATGCGGTCGATCAGCCGGGTGATGCCACTGCTGGTCAGGGTGAGGTCGTCGGCGAGTTCGCGCTGCGAGACCCGCTCGTCCGGCTGCCGGCAGAGTCGGATGAGGACCTCGAACATCGTGTGCCCGATCCCGCACTCACGCCGCAGGACGGTGTCGATCCGCTGCTCCAGCAGCGTGGCGGCCTTGATCAGCAGCCCGAACTCCTGCACACGTCGGCTGTTCGCGGCGCGGGCGGCGGCCTCGCCGCCCCGTCCAGTGGCGGCATTCACCAGTCGTCGTCCTCTCATGCCGTCGGCTCCGCGCCGGGTCCGGTCCATGGCCACTTTACTGCCGCCTCACCTACCAATGCCTCAATTACTGAGCAGTCAATTGCTGAGTAGTCAACTAAATCGTAAGCTGAGCCCGCCCCCGCAGGAGAGACTCACGCAAGGGAGAACCCATGGATCTGCAGCACTGGCTGGGCCGGGCCACCGAAGCGATACAGGAGTGGGCCGACGGCTACGGCCCCTACCGGCCGCACCCGGCACTCCACGTCGACGACACCCGCTTCGCCGCCGCCTTCGAGGAGCTCACCGGACGCCTGAGGGACAACTACCCCTTCTTCCATCCGCGTTACGCGGGGCAGATGCTCAAGCCGCCGCATCCCGCGGCCGTGGTCGGTTATCTGACCGCGATGCTGATCAACCCCAACAACCACGCCCTGGACGGCGGTCCCGCCACCGCCGCGATGGAACGCGAGGCGGTCGCACAGCTCGCCGCGATGTTCGGCTACGACACCCACCTCGGCCACCTCACCACCAGCGGCACCATCGCCAACCTGGAAGCCCTGTTCGTCGCCCGGGAACTCCACCCCGGCCGGGGCGTCGCCTACAGCGCCGACGCGCACTACACCCACAGCCGCATGTGCCACGTCCTCGGCATGAAGGGCTACCCGATCCCCACCGACGACCGCGGCCGTATCAGCCTCGACTCACTGGAGGACGTCCTGCGCACCGGCGAGGTCGGAACGGTCGTGCTCACCGCCGGCACCACCGGCCTCGCCGCCGTCGACCCGATCCACACCGCCCTCGCCCTGCGCGAACGCCACGGCGTCCGACTCCATGTCGACGCCGCCTACGGCGGCTTCTTCACCCTGCTGGCCGGGGCCGACGGCCCCGAAGGGCTGCCCGCCGAGCCCTGGCGGGCCATCACCCACTGCGACTCCGTCGTCATCGACCCGCACAAGCACGGGCTCCAGCCCTACGGCTGCGGCGCCGTCCTCTTCCGCGACCCCGAGGTGGGCCGCTTCTACCTCCACGACTCGCCGTACACCTACTTCACCTCCCCCGACCTCCACCTCGGCGAGATCAGCCTGGAGTGCTCCCGGGCGGGCGCGTCGGCCGCCGCGCTGTGGCTCACCTTCCGGCTGCTGCCGCCGACCCCGGACGGTCTCGGCCGGGTGCTGGCGGCCGGCCGACGGGCCGCCCTGCGCTGGGCGGACCTGATCACCGCGTCCGAGGTGCTGGAGCTGTACCAGCGGCCCGAGTTGGACATCGTCGGCTACTTCCCCCTGCTGGAACCGGCCACCCTGAGCGCGGTCGACGCGGCGTCCGCGTCCGTCCTCGCGGACGGCATGACCGGCGCCGACCCGGTGTTCCTCGGCACCCTCCGAGCCGACCGGGAGGCGTTCACGGCACGCCATCCGAAGATCACCGCAGACGAGGACGGCGCACGCATCCTGCGCAGCGTCCTGATGAAGCCCGAGTCCGAACACCACGTGGAGGACCTCCACCGCCGGGTCGAGCAACTCGCCCGACCCCACTGACATCACCCAGAGCCAGCGGGTCTGACGTACCGTCAGCCCGCAGCAGTGAACCGCTCCACCAGGAACCTGTCAATGCAGCAAGTCGCTTTCCCAGTAAGCGACTTCCACAACTCCCCGACGGGTTGACACACCGATTGCGGGGCGCCCATCATCGGTGCCACTTCGGCGAGGCGCCGCACCATCCCACGATCCGTTCGGGCCCGGGCCGTCGCGATCGACCTCTTTGAATCGATTCAGACCCTTCGCGTTCCCTGCCCCGTTCCGGGAGGTCCCGATGCGCCGCCGCCCCCCACTGAACCGGCCCTCCCGCCTCAGAGGCCTGCTCGGCCTCGCCTCGGCGGTGGCCGCCGTACTCGCCACGGCTCCCGCGCCGTCCGCCGCCGCGGCGGGGCCGGTGACCACAACGGCCGTGTCGGCGGCGGAAGTCGACCCCCTCAACTACGCGCCGACCTCACGCACGGTCAAGCCGGTCGCCGTCCATCGCACGTCCGGCACCGTGGCGAACCCGCAGAACGTCCTGAGCGGGCAGCCGACGCGGATCTCCGGCTCCCAGTCGGCCATCACCCTCGATTTCGGCAAGGAGGTCGGCGGCCTGGCAACGTTGTCCTTCGGCGCCACCAGCGACGGCGGCCAACGCGTCGGCCTGGCCTTCAGCGAGTCGTCGCTGTACGTCGGCACGACCAGCGACCGCAGCAACGGGGGCGGCGGGGACGACGGCGCCCTCCTCGGCGCGGCCCCCGCGAACGGCACCTACACCATGCCGACGGCCCAACTGCGGGGCGGATTCCGGTACCTGACGGTCTTCCTCGACAGCTCCGGGTGGGTGGACCTCAAGGACGTCACCCTCGCCTTCACCGCCGACCCGGGCAGGACCAACCCGGCCGACTACGCCAACTACTTCCACTCCAGCGACGATCTACTCAACCGCATCTGGTACGCGGGCGCGTACACCGTGCAGTTGGACACGATCGCCTCCGACCAGGGCCGTGCCTGGCCCCCGCCGGCCTCGGGCTGGGACAACGGCGCGACCGTCGGCACGGGGGGCTCCGTCCTGGTCGACGGGGCCAAACGGGACCGTGCCGTGTGGCCCGGCGACCTGGGCATCTCCGTACCCACGCAGTACGCCTACTCGGGCGACCTCACCTCCACCCGCAACGCGCTCACCACGATGTACGACGCCCAGTCCGCGCAGGGCGAGATCCCCTGGTCGGGGCCGCCGATCAGCCTGACCGGCTCGGACACGTACCACACCTGGACGCTGCTGGGCACGGCCACCTACTACACCTACTCGGCGGACCGGGCATGGCTGGACTCCGAGTGGGCGAACTACAAGCGCGGGATGGCCTTCATCACCGGCAAGATCGGGGCCGACGGCCTGCTCGGCGTGACCCGCACCCAGGACTGGGCCCGGGTCGGCCAGGGCGGCGAGAACATCGCCGCCAACGCGCTGCTCTACGCGGCCCTCACCTCCGGCGCCGGCCTGGCCACGGTCGAGGGCGACGGCACGCTCGCCGCCGGCTGGACCAGCAGGGCGGCCGCGCTCAAGTCGGCGGCGAACTCCCTGCTGTGGGACCCCGCGCAGGGCATGTACAAGGACAACCCCGGCAGCGCCCTGTATCCGCAGGACGGCAACTCGCTCGCCGTCTGGTACGGGTTGACCGACTCCGCGGCCAAGGCGCGGAGCATTGTCACGCAACTCGGGACCCGCTGGGGCGCCTACGGCCCGACGACCCCCGAGTGGGGCAGCAACGTGTCACCCTTCGCCGGCGGGATGGAGCTCAACGCCCGCTTCACCGCCGGTGACGACTACGGCGCCCTGGCCCAGATCCGCCGCACCTGGGGCCACATGCTGGACAGCGACATAGGCACCCGGAGCACCTTCTGGGAGGGCGTGAAGGCCGACGGCGGCCTCGCGTACGGCGGTTCGTACATGAGCCTCGCCCACGGCTGGTCCACCGCGCCCACCTCCACGCTCACCTTCGACGTGCTCGGCACCGCGCCCGAGTCGGCGACCGGCGCCTACCGCTTCGTCCCGCACCCCGGTGACCTGAGCAGTGCCGAGGGCCGTATCACCATGCCCCAGGGCACCGTCGACGCCGCGTGGTCGCGCGATCCCGCCGCCGGCACCTACGCGGCGCGGCTGACCAGTCCGAGCGGGACCACCGGCAGGATCGGCGTCCCGAAGTTCGGCGGCGACGTCTCGGTGTCGGTGAACGGCGCCGTCGTGTGGCGGGGCGGCTCCTTCACCCCCGTCCCCGGCATCACCGGCGCGAGCCAGGACGACGGCTACGTGTACCTCACGGGCGTCTCCCCCGGCGGCTACAGCGTGACCGCGACCGGGCTCGGCGATCCGCCCGCGCCCGCCACCCCGGGCACGAGCGCCCTGCGCGCGGGCTTCACCCGGTGCGCCGGCGAGGGCGGCACCTGCTCCTTCAGCGGCACCCGGGCGGTGGCGTACGGGGCGGGGACGTACACATACAAGACGGTGACCGACGGCACCGCGTGCGGCAACGCCTCCTTCGGCGGTGACCCGGCGGTGAATCTCGTCAAGTCCTGCTACGTCGCCGACGCGGGCGGCCCGTCCGGATACACCGTCTGCGCGAGCGAGGGCGGCACCTGCTCCGTCCCCGGCTACAACCGCGACGTCGTGTACGGCGGGAACGGCAACTTCGCGCACCAGGTCGCGCACGGCTCCGTCGACTGCTCCAACGCCCACTTCGGCGATCCCGTCGACGGCGTCGTCAAGTCCTGCTACCTGCCGCCCGCCGGTGGCCCGCCCGGCTACACCGCCTGTGTCACCGAGGGCGGCACCTGCCCGGCCGTCGCGGGGCAGCCCGTCGCCTACGGCGCCTACGGCGCGTTCACCACGGTCACCGCCACCGGCGACACCCCCTGCACCAACGCCAGGTTCGGCGACCCGATCCCCGGCGAGGCCAAGACCTGCTACACCGCCACCGGCGGTCCGGCCGGATACGCCACCGCCTGCGCCGACGAGGGCGGCAGTTGCACCTTCGGCGGACAGCAGACCGTCGCCTACGGCGCACGCGGCAGCTTCATCTACAAGTCCTTCACGGGCGGCGTGAGTTGCGCGACGACGGCCTTCGGCACCGATCCGCTGCCCGGCGTCCGCAAGACCTGCTATCTCACTCCCTGAGCTCCCACCCCCCACATCCCTGGAGCCCACATGAACCGGTCAACACGGCACATCCGCAGCATCGGAACCTGTCTGATCGCCACGCTGGCACTGCTGACCCCGGTCGGCACCGGTGTCGCGGGCGCCGCCGACACGGCGGCGATCTGCAACAAGTACTGCGACACCCGCGACCCGGCCCTGTCCCCGCAGGACCGGCAGCCCGTCACCGCCACCGTCTACTCCCGCGCCGTCACGCTGCACTTCGACGACACCGACGCGATGGGCTGGGCCTCGGTCGACAACGGCAGCCCGGGCGACGAGGTCTGGCTCGACCGCTCCTTCGACGGCGGCCGCACCTGGAGTTCGGGCAGCAAGCTCGGCGACACCACCATCCCCTCCGGACAACGGGGCTGGCGCACGCTGATGTACAACGTCGACGACTGGAACAACCACGGCGTCGGCGCGCTGCGGGCCTGCGGCAAGGCCGGGGACCGGGCCGAGATCGCCTGCACGCCGTGGGCCCGTACCACCTGGAACGCCTGGAGCCGGTCCACGGCGGCGGCGACCGCGCTGATGCAGTCGTACGACAACTCCACGGGTCTGTTCGACACCACCGGCTGGTGGAACTCCGCCAACGCCCTGACCGCGATCATCGACAACATCCGCGTCTCGGGGATGCCCAGCTACACATACGCGTTGGCCACCACCTACGACCGTCAACTGAACGCCCAGGGCGGCCAGTTCCGCAACGACTACATCGACGACACGGGCTGGTGGGGGCTGGCCTGGGTCGACGCCTACGACCTGACCGGTGACAGCCGCTATCTGAACACCGCCCGCGCCGACGCCGACCACATGGCCCGGTACTGGGACTCCACGTGCGGGGGCGGGGTGTGGTGGAGCACGGCGCGGACGTACAAGAACGCCATCGCCAACTCCCTCTATCTGGAGCTGAACGCGGCCCTGCACAACCGCATCGGCGGCGACACGGTCTATCTGGGCCGGGCGAACGCGGAGTGGTCCTGGTTCAGGAGCACCGGCATGATCAACGGCTCGCACCTGGTCAACGACGGTATCGACCTGTCCACGTGCGGCAACAACGGGTCCACGGCTTGGTCGTACAACCAGGGCGTGCTCCTGGGTGGACTGGCCGAACTGTTCCGGGCCACGGGCGACTCTGGTCTGCTGGCGGCCGGACGGCAGATCGGTGACGCCTCGACGACATCCTCGGCGCTCAACTCCGGCGGAATCCTGCGCGAACCGTGCGAGACGAACGGCTGCGGCGGTGACGGCCCCTCCTTCAAGGGCGCCTTCATCCGCGGCCTGAACGCCTTCAACACTCAGCTCTCCGACCGCCCTTACACCTCCTACATCGCCCGCCAGGCCGACTCGGCCCATGCGAGTGACCGCAACGCCCTCGACGCCTACGGACTCCACTGGGCCGGCCCGCTCGACCCGTCGGACGCCGCCCGCCAGCAAAGCGCCCTCGACCTGATGAACGCGGCGTCCTGACAGGCGTCAGGCGATGGACAGCAGCATGTTCGTCGCGGCCAGCGCGAGCAGGGTCGCGACGAGGAAGGACAGTCCCTGGACCACCGCGGTGACCGGCATCCGCAGACTCGCGTGGAGGAACGTCGACAGCGCGAGAAGGGCGGGAAGCACCCAGGCCAGGGCGAGCCCCGAGTAGGAGAAGCCAGGATGACGTGGCGCACCTCCACCCGCGCCGTCTCCCGAGTTGCCCATTCCGACCAGGACGATGACGATGGCGAAGCCCGCCAACGCCATGGCATCGGCAACCCCCAGCACCAGCGCGACCACGAGGTCCGTCAGCCGGGAGGGCCGTTCCGCCGCGGCGGCGGATTCGTCCTCGCCGTGTCTCCGGCGATTGCCGATCTTCTTCCGAATTACGTCGAATCGGGCCACGGCTCGACTGCACCACGGAAGGCACGATTCCGCCATTGCCGGTACGTAACGAACCGGACTCCGAAAGGGCGAGTATCGGTATCCGTCTGGTATGACCTCATATCCGCGCGCAGGACCAGCCGAAGGGTTCGGCACTCCATCTATACGAGCGGTATGAGGGCGGTATAGTTCAGGCGTCAACTGCCGACGTCGGCAGGTCAGTTCCCTTCCCTGTCGCCGTTGCGAGATTTGCCGCAGCACAGTTCATTTCCGCACAGCGCATTTCCGAGCGGGAAACTGCCGCTTTCCGTCCCCCTCAGCACCCCTCACCGAAAGCCCTGTTCTTGGCCATCACCGTGCACGAGGACCGGCCCGCGGGCCGGCATGCCGCCATTCCGTCCGGCAGCCTCTTTCGGCGAATCTATGCTCCGCGCGCGAGTGATGCGCTGGCCTTTTCCATGTCCACGTACGCGATGCCGCTGTTGGTACTGACCATTACCAGTTCGGCGTCACTGACGGGCCTCGCGTTCGCACTGGAATGGACACCGCGAATCGCCGCGTTCGTCCTCGCCGGGAACGTGGTGGACCGGCGCGGCGCGGCGATCGTGTGCTTCCTGGCATCCCTCGGACGGGCCACGGTGGTGGCGGTCGCGGCGGTCGCCCTGATCATGCTGCCGCGGGGCTCCGCGGAGACCGCGGTCATCCTGGTGCTGGCGGCCGTGACCGGGACCCTCTCCCAGTTCGGTTTCGTCGCCAACGAGGCCGTCGGCGCGGTCGTCACGCGACGGGGGGCGGCACGGCCGCACGGCATCCAGGCGGTCCTCGTCGGCATCGACCAGACGGCCACGGTCATCGGTCCGTTGCTCGCCGGTTTCCTGCTGCTGGCCGGACCCGGATGGATGCTCGGATGCCTGAGCGCGGTGTCCTTGTTCGCGGCCGTGCTCGGTCTGCAGACGCCGCCGACGCCGCTGCGTGCCGCGTCCACGACCGGGGCGGGACAGGTCAGCGGGCTGCGGAAAGGGATGCGCACTCTGCTGAAGCTGCCCGCCCTGGGGTGGCTCGTGGCCGGACTGACCTGCTCGAACCTCGCCCTCGGTCTGCTGCAGTCCGCCAGCCCGGTGATCGTCGTGGAGACGTTCCACCGCTCCTCGGCCAGCGTCGGCACCATGTGGTCCGCCGCCGCGGTGGCGACCCTGCTGGCGATCACCTGCTGTCGTCTCGTCCTGAGCCGGCTCGACCTGTGGGCGGTGGGCGTGGTGTCCGCGACGCTCGCCTCCGCGGCCTGTCTGGCCGTCCCCCAGGCGCCGTCCTACGCCTCCTACACCATCCTGGTGGCGATCTTCATGGCCGGGGACGGCGGCCTCACGGTCGTGCTGCGCACGGTGCGCTCCGTGATCATCCCGTCCACGGCACTCGGCGCCACGCTCTCCCTGACCATGCTGATCCTGCTGCTGCCCTTCCCCGGGGCCGGTGTTCTCGTCGCGCTCACTCCGCCGGCACACCTCGGCCGGGTCCTCATGGCCTGCGCCGCCGTCCAGGCCGTCGCCCTGGTCATCACCTTCACCCGGCTCCGCAAGGCACCGGCTCTCCGCCTGGTCGCCGACCGCCGATGAGGAGCGGTCCCGCTCGTTGCCTTTGAAGAAGAGTGAACGCTATGCTCGGGCGCCGCACGGAAGCTCGAGGGGAGACCGGGATGCCCGGAGGCAGGCTCACTCAGCCGGAGCGCCAGCAGATCGCGACGGGGCTGGCCGACGGGCTCGCCTACGCGGAGATCGCCCGGCGTCTCGACCGCCCCACCTCCACGATCACGCGCGAGGTGATGCGCAACGGCGGCCCCACGGCCTACCGCGCCGACCTGGCCCACCGCGCCACCGAACGCCGCGCCCACCGACGCAGGCAGTCGGCCCCCAGGGGACCCCAGACAGCCCAGCGGGACCAGGGACGCGACACCGAGGCCGTACGCGAGTACGAGGAGACCTTCACAACCCTCCTCATGCAGCAGGGCCTGCCCAAGATGATGTCCCGGGTGCTGACCTGTCTGTACACCACCGACGCGGGCAGCCTCACCGCGTCCGAACTCGTCCAGCGGCTCGACGTCAGCCCCGCCTCCGTCTCCAAGGCGACGGCGTTCCTCGTCAGCCAGGGCCTCATCCGCCGGGAACGCGACGAACGCCGCCGCGACCGTTACCTCGTCGACAACGACGTCTTCTTCACGGGCATGATCGCCGCCGCCCGGTCCAACGCCGAACTCGCCAGGACCGCACGGCAGGGCGTCGGCCTCCTCGGTCCCGACACACCCGCCGCCGTCCGCCTCGAGAACGTCGCCCGCTTCGTCGACTTCGTCGCCGACAGCATGATGCGCGCCGCGGAACAGGCGCGCGACATCCTCTACGCACAGCCCGAACCGGCGTCGGGCGGGGCCGCCGCGCCGGGTTCGGATCACGACTAGGGCAAGCCCTGGCCACCCCGTTGACGCGGACGGTCGTCGCTCGTCAGGTGCCGCGGGGCGGCAGCAGGCCGGGGTGGGACGGCGGGGGCGCGGTCGAGGCGCGGACGACGAGTTCGACCGGTGGCTCGCTCGCGGGCGGGAGTTCGGCGTCGGGTTCCTCGATGGTGTGCACGAGCAGCCGGACGCCCTCCCGCGCGGCGGCGGCGAAGGGCTGCCGCACGGTGGTCAGCGGCGGGGAGACGTAGGCGAAGACCGGGTTGCCGTCGAAGCCGATGACGCTGATGTCCTGCGGTACCCGCCGGCCGGCTTCCCGCAGGGCGTGGATCAGCCCGATGGCCATCTCGTCGCCCCCCGCGAAGACCGCGGTCACCGAGGTGTCCGAGGCCAGCGCCTGACCCGCCGCGTAGCCGGAGGCGGCCGACCAGTCGCCGTTGAGCAGCGGCGGCTCGTACGCGCCCCGCGCGGCGAGCGCCGCACGCCAGCCCTCGATGCGGTCCCTGGTGGCGTACCACTGCCGGGGGCCGGCCAGGTGATGGACGGTCTGATGACCGAGGCCGAGCAGGTGTTCGGTGGCCGCCCGCGCCAGTTGACGGGCGCCCACGCTCACGGTCACCGTCCGGGTGGCGGTGAACGAGGGCGGTGCTCCCAGGAAGAGGACCGGTACGTCGACCCGCAGCGGGACGTCCCCCTTCACCACGGGTTCGGACACGATGACCCCGTCCACACCCTGCTCGAGAAGCGAGCCCAGGGCACCGGCGATGCCCTCCGGGTCACCGTCGGGCGTGTTGATCACGCGGAGCGCGTAGCCGGCGTCCCGCACCGCCTGTTCGATGTGCACGAGCAACGAGGCCGTTCCGTATCCCGCCGTCCCCAGGGCGACGACACCCAGTGAGCGGGTGCGCCCGGACGCCAGGGCCCGGGCCGCGTGGTTCAGCCGGTAACCGAGTTCCTCCGCCGCGGCCAGGACACGACGCCGGGCCTCCTCGGAGACGTACGGCTCATCGTTGAGAACACGCGAGACCGTCTTGCGCGACACCCCGGCCAGCCGGGCCACGTCCGCACTGCGCGGCACAGGGGAAGCCCCGTCACGGTCCGCCCCTGATGCCATGAATCCTCCTGGCCAACGCCCCAGACCGCGCGGTCTGATCGCGCGGTCATGTCTACGCAGCAAACGACCATCCGTCAAGGGCTCCTACGACCGCTCCAGCCCCGGTCCGCACGCTCCGAGACCCCCGGGGCCAGGCACTCTCCGGAGAGGTCGGCGCGCCCTCCCTCGTAAGGGATCGAACACACGGCCTTGACAGTGCCCCCACGCAACGCTCACTCTTCCTGGCATCCAAACGGTCGCGTTTGTGCGATCGCGTTTGATTCTGGTCCCTTTGCGGACCGCCGTGTCAGGAGCCGTACATGGACCTCTCCCCCTCGGGTCTTTCTCTTCCTTCGCCCAGCCGGCGCAGTGTGCTGCGTGGTGTGGGTGGTGCCGCGCTGC